>NZ_QUES01000016.1:0-135463 GCF_003478085.1 Eisenbergiella sp. OF01-20
AGGCCGCACAGGGAAGCAGGGGCAGGTGACGCCGGACTTTTTTATCTACACCCGTTTTTCTGAAATAAAATTGCCGGTGGCTGCATATCATGTTATACTAAAAGATAGCAGGCCGGGCACAAAAGGCCTGACGGGGACGTCTGTTCCTTGTCGGGCTTTTTTTACGCCTGGTTCCAAAAGGTTAATGTGCCGGGGGCACGGAACAGGAGTATGCATGAAATTAACTTTTATCGGAGCGGACCATGAAGTGACGGGCAGCTGCCATTATCTGGAAGCTGCGCAGAAGCACATTCTGGTGGACAGAGGTATGGAGCAGGGAATAAATCCCTTTGATAATGCAGAACTTCCGGTACAGGAGGCGATGCTTGATTATGTGTTTCTGACACATGCCCATGTGGATCATTCCGGCATGCTTCCCCAGCTGTATGCCAGGGGTTTCCGGGGAAAGATCTATGCCACACGGGCGACCGTACAGCTGTGTGATATTATGTTGCGTGACTGCGCGCATATCCAGCAGCAGGAGACGGAATGGAAGAACCGTAAGGCCAAAAGGCATTCCGGGACCCAAAAGCACGAGCCGCCTTATACGATGGAAGATGCCGAGGGGACAATTGGGCTGCTGGTACCTTGTGAGTACGGGGAAATGATAGAGGTTTGTGAGGGGATTCGGATCCGTTTTACGGATATCGGGCATTTGCTGGGATCTTCCAGTATAGAAATATGGGCGAAGGAGAAGGGGTTTCAGAGAAAATTATGCTTTTCCGGGGATATCGGAAACAAGAACCAGCCGTTAATACGGGATCCCCAGCCTACGGCACAGGCCGACTATGTTATTATGGAATCCACCTACGGAGACCGGCTGCACAGCACGGAGAGGCCGGATTATATTGCCGGCCTGGCTGGGGTGATCCAGGAAACCTTTGACAGGGGAGGCAATGTGGTGATTCCTTCCTTTGCCGTGGGAAGAACCCAGGAGATCCTGTATTTCCTGCGTAAGATCAAGGAAGAGGGCCTGGTGGTGAATCATGGCAGGTTCCCGGTTTATGTGGATAGCCCTCTTGCCGTGGAGGCCACGGAAATTTTTGAAAAAAATATTCATGACTGCTTTGACGAGGAGGCGATGGATCTGGTGCGCCGGGGAATCAATCCTATATCCTTCCCCGGGCTGCGTCTGTCCATTACCAGCGACGAATCGAAGGCAATTAATTTTGATGATACGCCGAAGGTAATTATTTCCGCTTCCGGCATGTGTGAGGCGGGGCGTATCAAGCATCATCTGAAGCACAACCTTTGGCGGGAGGAATGTACGATTCTTTTTGTGGGCTACCAGTCAGTGGGTACTCTTGGGCGGAGTATTCTGGAGGGCGCTGCGGAAGTGAAGCTTTTCGGGGAAACCGTGGATGTGCGCGCCCGGATCATGGCCTTCCAGGGACTGAGCGGCCATGCGGATAAGAACGGGCTGATTGAATGGCTGGAAAACTTTCAGGAAAAGCCCCGCAAGGTTTTTATTGTGCATGGAGAGGATACGGTCTGCACCTCTTTTGCGGAATGCCTGAAACAGGAGCATGGGTATGATACTTATGCGCCCTTCAGCGGCACCCGTTTTGACCTTATCAACAATGTCTTAGAATACGAAGCCGCACCCAGGGCGAAGGAAAAGAAAGCCAAAGCGGCTGTGGTGAACAGTGTATATGCCCGTCTGGAGGCAGCAGGACAGCGTCTGCTGGCGGTTATCCGCGGTGCAAAAGGGATGGCAAATAAGGATATGGGCAAGCTGGCGGATCAGATTAACGCGCTTTGCGATAAGTGGCAGTAAGGAACTTCTTGGTGCGGTTCCTGAGAATAAGAACAGGAGAGAAAAAGCAATATGAGTTTGGCTGATGTGACATTTATTCAGATGTGTAAGGATATACTGGAAAACGGAACGAGTACGGAAGGGGAAAAAGTGCGTCCCAAATGGCCGGACGGTACGCCGGCCTATACGATAAAGAAATTCGGCGTGGTGAACCGCTACGATCTTTCCCGGGAATTCCCGTTGCTGACTCTGCGCAGGACGGCACTGAAATCGGCTGCGGATGAGATTCTGTGGATATGGCAGCAAAAATCCAATAATATCCATGATCTGCACAGCCATATCTGGGATGAATGGGCGGACGGGGACGGATCCATCGGAAAGGCCTACGGCTATCAGCTGGGGGTAAAGCATCAGTATAAGGAAGGGATGATGGATCAGGTGGATCGGGTGATCTATGATTTAAAGAACAATCCTTTCAGCAGACGGATTATGACCAATATTTATGTGCATCAGGATCTGCATGAAATGAACCTGTATCCCTGTGCCTACAGCATGACCTTTAATGTGACCCAGAAAAAAGGGGAGGAGAAGCTGACTCTCAACGCCGTTCTCAACCAGCGTTCCCAGGATGTGCTGGCAGCCAATAACTGGAATGTGGTACAGTATTCGGTTCTGCTCCATATGCTGGCCCAGGTATGCGATATGCAGGTGGGGGAACTGGTGCATGTGATTGCGGATGCCCATATTTACGACAGGCATATTCCCATCATCCGGGAGCTGATTGCAAGGCAGCCCTATCCGGCTCCCAAATTCAGCCTGAACCCGGATGTGAAGGATTTTTACCAGTTTACCAGAAATGATGTTATGGTGCAGGATTATGTTACGGGAGAACAGATAAAGGATATTCCCATTGCCATCTGACGGAAAGGGGTGGTAACAGGCCGGACAGGTCTGCCCGGACAGTTGCATGCGGATATGGAGAGGAGCAAAATTATGAATATTATTGTTGCTGTGGATGAAAACTGGGCTATCGGATGCAGAGGGGATCTGCTTGTGCGGATACCTGCGGATCACAAAATGTTCCGGAACGAGACTTTGGGAAAAGTAGTGGTACTGGGCAGGAAAACTATGGATACCTTCCCGGGGGGACTGCCTCTCCAGGGCAGGACAAACATCGTCCTCACACGGAATCCGGATTACAGGGTGAAGGATGCGGTGGCGGTACATTCGGTGGAGGAGCTTCTTGAAGAAGTGAAAAAGTACGATTCCCGGGATGTGTATGTGATCGGAGGGGACAGCGTATACCGGCTGCTGCTTCCTTATTGTGATACGGCCCATGTGACCAGAATTGACAGGGCCTATGAGGCAGACGCATATTTCCCCAACCTGGAGGAAGACGGAGAGTGGGAAATAACGGCCGACAGCGAAGAGCAGACCTATTTCGATACTACCTATCACTTTGTAAAATATGAGAGAAAAAAGACAATGTGACAGAATAGAACAGATACGAAAAAAGAGGACTATATAACAGGTCTGCGCAGGAAATGCACAGACCGTAAGAAGGGATACGGGAACTTCACTTGCATAGGCTTTTTTGCCGGGCAAGGAGTTCCTGTATCCCTTTTTTCACTCATAAATCTCAATGATCACTTTCTCTGCCAGGAACTCCTTCCCGTCAAAGTATCCCTGCGCTTCCAGTCCGGTCCTTTCGCTTAATGTTCCATCCGTACCGCCTTCCTGGCCCGGCAGCGATGCGTCCTCTGCATTGGTTCCGTCTGACTGGCTCGTCGGTAAAGAAGCAGTGCTGCTGTTCTCCGCCGGCTGCTTACTGCCGCATCCTGCTGCCGCTGTCATCATAAGTGCCAGAACGGCTGCCGCCAACATGAATTTCTTATTCATTTCCAACTCCCTCTCTTTTCTGTCATAATCTGTATTCCCGCGGGCAATGAGCCGGATATATTCGCCTGCACGTAGATCCGGCGGCTGCCGTTTGGGTGCTGTGTACCGGAGCGAAAACCAAATACCCGCGGACTTTAGTCTGCTGCAGGTTATTTGGCTTTCCGCCGGGCTTTATCTGCATTATACGCAAGGAGCCTCTAAATCATCTCTAAGCGGCGCGGCGGCTGTTACCGGTGTTATGTTGTCAATTATAAAAAAGGAAAATTAACGCTTCCCTAACAGCCCTCTTTATATTATAATGTTTTTGTGCGCCGGCACAAAGAGAACGGGCCGGTGATGCGGTGAGGCAGTAAAGTGCCCGCCGGACAAGAGAAAAAAGTGGAAACAGCAAAAGAGGGATATGTATGGAAAGAAAAGTAGGAACCATATCAAGAGGAATCCGTTGTCCTATCATCCGCGAAGGGGATAATCTGGCTGACATCGTGGTAACCAGTGTGCTGGAGGCGGCGGAAAGTGAAGGATTTGAACTCAGAGACAGGGATGTGATTTCCGTAACGGAATCTATCGTCGCAAGGGCACAGGGAAATTATGCACCCGTTACAGCAATCGCAAAGGATGTGAAGGATAAGCTGGGCGGAGAAACGATAGGCGTCATTTTCCCTATTCTTTCCAGAAACCGTTTTGCCATCTGCCTGCGCGGCATTGCCATGGGGGCGAAGAAGGTGGTGCTGATGCTGAGCTATCCCAGCGATGAGGTGGGAAATGAACTGGTTTCCCTGGATCAGCTGGATGCGGCGGGAGTGAACCCTTACAGTGATGTGCTGACACTGGAAAAATACAGGGAGCTGTTCGGTGAGAATAAGCATCCTTTTACCGGTGTGGACTATGTGGCTTATTACAGCGGCTTAATCCGGGAATCCGGTGCGGAAGTGGAAGTGATTTTTGCGAATAACCCGAGAGAAATCTTGCATTATACAAGGAATGTGCTCACCTGTGATATCCACAGCAGGGCACGTACCAAGCGGATATTGAAGGAGAGCGGCGCACAGGCGGTATGCGGCCTGGACGATATCCTTAACGAATCCGTGGACGGAAGCGGCTGCAATGAGAAATACGGGCTGCTTGGTTCCAATAAATCCACAGAGGACACCATTAAGCTGTTCCCCAGGGATTGTACGGAGCTGGTGTTGGATATCCAGGCCCAGATTCTGGATAAGACCGGTAAACATGTGGAAGTTATGGTATACGGCGACGGCGCTTTCAAGGATCCGGTAGGAAAGATCTGGGAGCTGGCCGACCCCTGTGTTGCTGTGGCAAATACGGAAGGGCTGGAAGGAACCCCTAACGAAGTGAAGCTGAAATACCTGGCGGACAATGATTTCAAGGAGCTGTCCGGCGAGGCGTTAAAGGAAGCGATTTCCTCCAGAATCAAAGGAAAGAAGGATAATCTGGTGGGAGATATGGCGTCCCAGGGAACGACACCCAGAAGGCTTACGGATTTAATCGGATCGCTGTGCGATTTGACCAGCGGATCCGGTGATAAGGGGACTCCCGTTATTCTGGTGCAGGGATATTTTGATAACTTCACGGATTAATGAAATCTATAATGTGTATTTTCCTTCCTGAGGGATAGGATTCAGAAAGGCGTTGGCTTATTTTTAACAGGCCGGCGCCTTTTTCATGGAATAAAGTGATGGTAATTCTATATCTTACCAAATCCATTTTCTACTTATACATAGTAATAATTTGGAAAAGGGATTATAGTATAAGTAACGAAAAATTTAATGGGGGACAGCAATGCGGAAAAGTATGAATGTTTTAAAATGCGGATTATGTGTAGTTCTTGTTAATGCTATCTTACTTGCAGGATGCGGTGTGGATTCGGACAAAAAAGAGGGATCCATTGACGTGAGTGAACCGGAAGCGGTGGAAGAGAGCATACAACAGCCGTCAAATATGGAAACGGAAACGGGGACGGAAGAATCAGGCATTGCCGCCGCTGTTATGGAAACCGAAGAAAAAGAAGATACCCATAATTTGGAAATTCTTCAGAAAATGAAAGAATGCAATGAAAATGGTGAATATCTGGAAGCGGTGAAGGCTGTCCGGGATATGGATAAGGATGGTGAATTATCACCGAAAGTAATTGCCTTGAGAAATGAGATTATAAGGGGAAATGAGGAATATTTTGCGACCCAGGTTGACGCAGCCTTTGAGAACAGAGATTATTTTCTGATAGAAACTTTAATGAATTTTTTCGAAATAGATAAAGAACAAAGGTCGGAATATAATTTCGTAAAGAAAATGCAGGGAGAATATGTTCTTTTGGATAAACCAGACAGTGATATCTGCGTGGTTATCGATGGATATGAGATTCAGGAAAATGATGAGAAAACCATGTTTTCCTATAAAAAAGTAAAGCCTTTAGAAGGTGTTGACTATGTGGAAGGCAGATTATCCATGGATAATGGTGCCGAAGTTGAAGAAGTAAACGTGGGGGTAATTGCAATTACCCATGAGAATGGTACCGTTATGAAGTACGTATCGGCTTTAGGACTGGAAAATCTGGATAGAATAGAAGCCAGAGAACGTGAAGAAAAGGAAAGCGAAAGGCAAAAAGAAAGGGAGTATCTGGCCAATGAACCCAGCATTGGTATGACGAAAGATGAAGTGAAACGTTCAAATTGGGGAAGTCCGAAGGAAATTAACAAAACCACTTATGCATGGGGCATTACTGAACAGTGGGTTTATTCTGGCAATAGGTATATTTATTTTGAAGAGGGTGTTGTTACCGCCATCAGCGAATAGAATAGCGGACCATCCCTGCAGACAATATAAAAAGCACGAGGTCCTTTCTGCGTAATCGATCGGAAAGGATCCCGTGCTTTGTTTCGTTTTTCCATCCGTATACACCGGGCTGCTATTCACCTGGAGAAATATTTGTCATTCGAAAATAGCATAAATGGTAGAAATTGCAATGTTTCCAGGAAAATGCGCTTAGAATTTTGCAATAAAAAGCGGTACCATGACAGAAGAAGCAGGCAGGACAGGTGAGATCCGGGTAAGCCCGGGCGGGAGAAAGAAGGAGGAAACGCGATGGGATTGGACATCAAAATCACCAGGGATACCATATGGATGAAGAGGCCGTCATCCTGGTGGCATGATATGTACCGGGAAGGACTGGTGAGCGGGAACGGCATCAACGGCGCCAATTTTTACGGAGGAAGCGGAGAACAGACCGTGTTGCTCGGCAGGCACGATCTGTGGCATGGAGGGCGGAAGGATGAACTGCCGGATGTGCATGAGGCGCTTGCACAAACCCGCCGGGACATGGAGGAAGGCAGGTGGACGCAGGCCAGCTGGGTGCTGTCGGACCGGCTGAAGGAGAAGGGATACGAATCCCGGCTGGAGGCGCCGCTTCCCCTTGCGGATATCAGGGTGTCCATACGGCCTCTGGGGAGTTTTTCCGGCTACCGGAGAGCGGTGCAGATGGACAGCGCAGAGGTTTCCAGCCGGTGGACATCGAAAGAAACGGTTTTCCGGTGTGACGGGTTTGTGTCCAGGGCTGATGATGTCATCTGTCTCAGGTATCGGGCTTCCGGTCCTGTACTGGACGTAAAACTGGGTATGGATATGCATGTCCAGCCCGGAAAAGAGCTGCCGGAAAGCTGCCGCCATATTGTGGAAACCAGGGAGAGCAGGACAGACGGCAACCGGATTTTCTATTCGGCTGCGGATGAGGAAGGAAATTATTACGGAGCCGTATTAAGGGTAAGCAGGACAGAAAGAATGCAGGAGGGGAAGCTGGAAGAGTGGTACGGCTGTCTGCGGATAACGGGGGCGGAGGAAATCCAGGTTCTTGTAAAGACCTTTGCAAAGAAAAAAAGCAGGGAAGAGGGGCTGGCAGAGGCCCTTGCGCGGCTGGAGGAGACTGCGGGGGATTATGAGCAGCTTCTGGAACGGCATAAGGAACTGCACGCGAAGCTGTATCACAGTGCGGGCTTTTGTACGGATGGATACGTTGGGCGCTGCAGCGAGTCGCTTCTGGAGGAGGCCTTTGATGGGGAACAGCCGGCGGAACTGATGGAAAAGCTGTGGAAATACGGCAGGTATCTGTTCCTTTGCGGAGGACATCCGGAGAGCAATCCGTTCCCGCTATACGGCCTTTGGTGCGGGGATTATGAACCTATGTGGCCCCATAATATGGCAAATGAAAACCTGCAGATGATTTACTGGCATTGTTTTGCCGGCAATCTCCTGCCCATGCATCATTCCGTATTCCGTTATTATAATGAGAGGCTGGAAAGCTTCCGGCAGAATGCCGGACGGCTGTACGGCTGCCGGGGCATCTATATGACGGCAGGAACCACTCCCGGTGTGGCGTCCCCTACCCAGGTGGTGCCGGTCATTATGAACTGGGTGGGTGCCGCCGGCTGGCTGGCCGCCCATTATTATAAATATCTGGAATATGAAAAAGAGGATGTGCGGGCCTTTACGGAAGAAATCTATCCGTTCCTGGATGAAACCGCCCGATTTTATGAGGATTTCATCACTTTCTATCCGGACGGAAGAATCAAGCTTTATCCCAGCGTTTCTCCGGAAAATACGCCGCAGAATTTCATGCCGCCGCCGGACAGGATTGTGCCCCATCCCATGCCTACCACCATCAATTCCACCATTGATCTGGCTATTGTCAGAGAATTTTTTACCCATATGCTTTTGCTGGCGGAGCGCATGGAGAAAAAGGAGCTGCCGGATCAGGGGATCGGCGGGGAACGAAAGAAAACATGGAAACGGATACTGGACGCCATTCCCCCGTATGCCGTCAACGGGGAAGGCGCCGTGCGGGAATGGCAGGAGGCGTTGTTCGAGGATCGGTATGATCACAGGCACTTATCCCATATTTATCCTGTTTTTCCGGGGGAGGAAATCAATTCCGTACTGCAGCCGGAGCTGATGGGGGCTTTCCGGAAGGCGGTGGCGCTGCGGCGGATCGAAGCCCAGACCGGATGGTCCATGGCGCATATGGCCGCCATTTATGCCAGGTTTGACCAGGGAGAGGAAGCGGCGGCATGTCTGGACAACATGGCAAAAGCCTGTCTGCTTCCCAACTTTTTTACCCTGCATAACGATTACCGGGGCATGGGGATTACCATGGATATGGATCCGGCCCCCATACAGCTGGATGCGGCGGAGGGGTATGTGAATGCGGTACAGGAAATGCTTCTTTTTGCCTCCGGGGATCTGCTGAAGCTGCTGCCGGCCCTTCCCAGGCGGCTGGAGAAAGGGGAGATCCACAATTTCCGTTTCCCGGACGGTACTCTGTCGATGGCGTGGGATGCCGGAAAAGGAGCGCTGCGGGCAGAGCTTGCCATGTGCAGAAAAACAAGCCTGCTTCTGAGCATACCGGCCAGGTTTGAAGGGGTGCGGTCCTCCGGTACCGGGGCAGAGCTGCTTCCCGGAAAACCGCAGAATGATTTTCTGGTGTACCGTCTGGTTTCCGATGGGCCGGGAAGTCGGATCCGGTTGGAAACGGGAGCACATAGCGGGTCATAAAATTGCCATTTATCCCGGTACATGGTAAAATATATACCGGCAGGATCCGGGCGGATAAGAGAATTTAAGGTTCTCTGTCTGCGGAAAGAAACGGGAATGGGTACATCCACAGATAATGAGGGGAAGTAAGGTGGCATATGAAAATCTCTTTCAGGGAACGGCGCGGCGGAAAATATCAAAACCGTATATTCGTCCTTTTATTGCTGATGGCGTCGGTGCCATTGCTGATCGCGGGGGTTATCTCATATAAAATTTATATGGATGAGGTGACCAAGCAGACCGATTTGTCCATGGAAGCTATCGAGACGCAGATATACAACGATGTGGAGGTAGTCCTTTCCTCTATCCGGCAGTATTATCTGGAAAACTCCTCCTCGGAGGAAATGGAATGGCTGATGACGACGGACAGCATTCCCTACAGGGAATACAGCAATTTATACGATGCGCAGAAGATGCTGAAGGGTCCTACTTATATCGATGATTACGTGGGGAAATATGCGTTTATCAATCTCGATAAAGGGTGGATACTTACCAACAACGGTATGTACCGCCTGGATTCGGTTAAAAACGAAGGGCAGGTACAGGATTTTCTGGAGAAAACCGGTGAGAATTACTCCAGCCTGTTCTGGTGCAACAATATAGAGGAGCTTTCCCCCTACAACAACGGGGTAATCAAGAGCGACACGCTGGATGTGTCGGGCTTTTTGCTGGTGATGAAGCTGCCGGGAAGCATAAGGCGGATGGAGCAGGTGGTGATGGTGGGCCTGAATCTGACGAAGCTGGAACAGCAGCTCCATAAAAGCCTGGCCGGGTACGAGTTATGCGTGCTTGACTATGACGGGAATCCTCTGTTTGCTTCCGACGACGGCCTGGAAGCCTATTGTTCCGCCAATTTGGAGCAGCTGCAGAGCGGAAATGCTATCCGCAGTGTACCGCTTGCCAAAAATGTGGACTACCGCATCCGGGTGAGGGAGATATCCCCCAACGGCATGATATATGTCCTGGGTTATGACCTTGGCAATGTGAGGGAAGGGGCGGGGAGGATCCTGTCCGTATCCCTGATTATAACGGGGATCCTGGTAGTGCTGTTTCTGCTCAGCTGGATCCTTTCGGCTATTTTGTACCGGCCTGTCAGGAATCTGAAGGAATATGTGACCCAGGTGACCGGAAGCGGGGAACAGGAGCAGGATGAGTTCACTGCGATCCGGGAAAATGTGGTGCAGCTGGTGGATACCAAGGACAGCCTGCAGCTTATGGTGCAGCAGCAGGAAAAAATGCTGGTGGAGCAGTTTTTACTGCGGGCGATCCGGGGAGGGATGACGCCGGAAGCGATGAGCAGCTTCCAGGAGCAGTTCCGCCTCCCGAAGGCCAGATGGTACCGTCTGCTGGCCGTTATGTGTATGCTGGAGGGGGAAACCAACGAGGAAAGCGAGCTGGAAACCGAGGCCCTGAGCATAACGGCGGCCAAGAAAATACCGGAGGAAATAAATGCGCTGCTGACGGCACCTGTATTCAGCATGAACGGGCAGATACTTCTTGTGATCGGTGCGGACGGTGAGGAGGAGCTGCAGGAGCGGACGCGTGAGATACATAGCGGCCTGACGGCATTTTTTGAAAAGGAATTCGGCTGTGCCATAATATCCGGGGTAAGCCAGCCCTTCCCAAGGCTGAAATATCTGCGCACCGCTTATAATGAATGTATGGAAACGCTGCGGAATACCGGGAAGCAGCATACGGATCACAGCGATATCACTTTTTATGAGGATATTACCCGCAATGACGGTATTATCAGCGGGTACGATTTTGTGATCGAAAATTCCATGACGAAGGCGGTGAATGACGGAAACGGGGAGGAAGCGGCCCAGCTGGTGGACAAATTTGTAAACAGCCTGTATAACAGGGAGATCGCCAGCCATGACAGGAGCTTTTTCCTGCACAGGCTGGTGGTTTCCGTGCTGTCGGTGCTGTCGGATGCGGGACTGTCCTCCAACCAGGTATTCAAGGAACGGTCGGAGGATGTTTTTTCCAAAATAAATGATATCTGTGAAAGTGATAAGCTCAAATCCTATCTGAACCGGCGCATTATCCAGCCGGCGGTGGAAGCGCTCAGGCAGTACCGCTATCATGCATCCTCCGATATTCTGCGCAGCATAATGGAGATTGTGGAGGAGACGCGCGGGGATATCACCCTGACGGAGTGTGCGGACAGGCTGAATTACCATCCCAGCTATATCTGGAAGGTGCTGAAGGCGGAACGGAATATGACCTTTACGGATCTGGTGAATCTGGAAAAGCTGAATGCCGCAAAAGAGCTGCTGCTGCATTCGGACTGTTCCATTTCGGAAATCGCGGAGCAGCTTAACTATGCCAACACCCAGAATTTTATCCGCTTTTTCAGCAAATATGAAAATACCACGCCCGGCCGTTTCCGAAAGGAGCATCGGCAGGAGTAGAGGCGGGAGAAGTTGCGTACCGGCATAAAAACTTGGGCCGCCGGGAATAATCATTTTCTTAAAATCTGCAAAAAGATTTGGATTATCCTGGAAAAAGCGGCGGAAACATATTGATTATTGACGAGGGGAAAGGGCATGGAATGCCCCGGGATACGGGGATTCCGGCTCTTTTTTTTGCGTCTTGGGATTGGAAAGATATTCCTCATTGAAAATCGTGTTTTTGTATCTTATTATGACCACAACGGGCAGCGGTGAGCTTATATGCATACGGAGAGATCCCCTTGCAGCGCTGCCGGAATAGTAAAATAAGGAGGGCTTTTCGTGAGCGGACTAAAAAGCAAAGCAGCCGTTCCTGCCGCCGGGAGAAAGAAGGAATCCTTCTGGCATTTTGTGGCGGCGCATAAGTGGCTGTACATTTTGTTACTACCGGGCGTGCTTTATATGCTGGTATTTAATTACCTGCCTATGTTTGGTATTGTGATTGCATTCCAGGATTTCAGACCCTTCAGTGCGGACACGGCCATCGGCGCCTATCTGACCAGCGAATGGGTGGGACTGGCAAATTTCAGAAAGTTTTTTACCGGGTATGATTTTTTCATGCTTCTTAAAAATACGCTTTCTATTTCCATACTGAGTCTGGTTTTCTTTTTCCCGGCACCTATCCTGCTGGCGCTTTTGTTAAATGAAATCAGGAGCCAGGGATACAAGCGGGTGACGCAGACGCTGGTTTACATTCCCCATTTTATTTCCCTTGTTATTGTGGCTACGCTGACCCAGCAGCTGTTCAGTACTACGGACGGCATTGTATACAAGATCATGGAGAATATTTTGGGACGGGGAAACGCGCCGGATATCCTGGCGACTCCCAAGTATTTTTACAGTCTTATCGTGGGACAGAATATATGGAAGGAAACAGGATACGGAACCATTATTTTCCTGGCGGCTCTTGCGGGTGTGGATATGGAGCTGTATGAGGCGGCCCGGATCGACGGGGCAGGACGCTGGAGGCTGATGTGGCATATTACCCTGCCGGCTATCCGGGGAACCATTGTTATCATGCTGATCCTGAAGGTGGGTTCCATATTGAACACCGGCTATGAACAGATTTTCCTGATGCAGAATGACCTGAACTATACGGCGTCAGAGGTGTTTGATACGTATATTTACAACAAGGGCATTAAGCTGGCCCAGTATTCCATGGCAACGGCAGCCGGCGTGTTTAAGTCCGTGGTAAGCCTAATCATGGTGCTGGCAGCCAATAAGATAGCCAAGCTGTGCGGCGAATCCGGTTTTTATTAATAGGAGGGATAAAATGTCAAGAGTGCGTGAAGGCTCTACGATCAAGAGAAGTCCGGGCGACCAGGCCGTGCAGGTTCTCATTTACCTGTTTGTAGGCGTGTGTGCGGTGGTTACGGTCCTGCCTTTCCTTTATGTGCTGGCAGGCTCCTTCGCTACGGAAAGGGAACTGACAGAACGGGCGTTTTTCATTATTCCCACGGAATTTTCATTAAACGCCTATAAATACATAATCCGGACCGGCGATGTTTTTAAAGGTCTGAAAAATTCCGTCGTGGTAACGGTGATCGGAACGGCGATAAACATGCTGTTTACCACCACGCTGGCTTATCCCCTTTCCCGGGCCTACCTGAGGGGGCGGAGCTTTTTTATCAATATGGTAATCATTACAATGCTGTTTTCCGGCGGTATGGTTCCCAGCTATCTGGTGGTGAGCGGGCTGGGGCTGACCAATACCTACTGGTCCCTGTGGCTGCCGGGCGCCATAAGTGCGTTCAATATGATCATTATCAAGAACTATTTCCAGGGGATTCCCAAGGAACTGGAGGAGGCGGCCCGGGTGGACGGCTGTTCGGATCTGGGAATATTCCTGAAGATCATCCTTCCGCTGTCCAAGCCCACGATCGCTTCCGTATCCCTGTTTTACGCGGTAGGCCACTGGAATTCCTATTTCAGCGCCATGCTGTATATCAGTGACAGAAGCAAGGAAGTGGTGCAGATCGCTTTAAGGAGGATCATATTCCTTGCCGGCGGCATCAATACCGACGGAACCCCCATTGATTGGGGCGCGATGGGCCAGCCGCCGGAAAAAGCGGTGAAAATGGCCACGACGGTGGTGGCTACGGTTCCGATATTGATTATCTATCCGTTTGTCCAGAAGTATTTTACCAAAGGTGTTATGGTCGGCGCCGTAAAGGGCTGATTAGACATAAACAGAAACAGCCAAACAAATGTATGGTATTTAAGGGAGGAAAAAAGATGAAGTGTAAGAAAGTAATGGCTTTATTGCTGACGACAGCTCTGGCAGCCGGTTTGCTTGCCGGCTGCGGAAACAAGCCCGCGTCGGGAACAAACGGGGACACAAGTGCGGCGGCAGCCGAGAGTCAGACGGCAGGCACGCAAGCGCCTGCAGCCGATGCCGGAAATGGGGAAAACCCCACCATAAGCATCATGTGTATCGATATCTACGGCACCGCACTGGGGAATGAGGGATCGGAGGATGTGCTGAAGGCTGCGGAGGAATATACGGGCATAAATGTGGATTTCAACTGGGTTGCCAATGACTCCTATGGAGATATCCTGGGGGTAACCCTGATGGATAAGGCGAATATGCCCATGGTGATCACCTATGGCAGCGACCTGCAGGCAAACCTTGTACAGGCGGCCAAGGACGGGGCTTTCTGGGATCTGAATGATTTTGTATGGGATAAGGAAAAATACCCGAATCTGTCCCAGATGAATGAAAATGTCGCCAAAGGATTCACGGTGGACGGACAGCTGGTAGGTATCTACCGTTCCAGGCCCATCGGGCGTAACGGACTCGGCTACCGCGCCGACTGGGCGGAGAAGCTGGGACTGGAGGAGCCTGAGACGATTGAGGATATCTACAACATGATGTATCAGTTCACCTACGGGGATCCGGACGGAAACGGTGTGGACGATACCTACGGGCTGTGCCTGTGCAAATATACGGGGCCGCTTGATATTATCCAGGCCTGGTTCGGAGCCGGAAACCAGTGGAGGGAAGTGGACGGCAAGCTGGTCCCGATCCATCAGACCGAAGAATATATGGAAGCCCTGAAATGGATGAAGAAAATGTATGACGACGGCCTTGTATACAGGGATTGGGCGACCCGTGAGACCAATACCTGGACGGACGGCGTGAAGAACGGGGAATGCGGTATGTTCCTGGACGTGTTGGACAATTCCAGGAGAATCTGGGACTATTTTGAGACAGAAGGGATCCCTTCCGTAACTGGAGAAGGTAACGCGAGCATGAAGCTCATCGGCGGCATTGCGGCGGAAGAAGGGGGAGAACCCCGTACGCTGGCGACCTCCGGGGCAGGAGGCTGTCTGCTCATTACCAAGGCAGGGGCAAAGACGGAGCAGGATGTGGAAAACTGTCTGACCTATCTGGATAAAATGTGTGACGACCAGATGAGGGTGCTTGCGGATTACGGCCTGGAAGGCAGAGATCACGAAATTGACGGGGATGGATACCTTGTGGATCTTCTCACAGATAAGGAAATCCAGGAGAAGCCCCAGATCGGCCTGAACCAGTCGGTACCCTATGTGCCGGAAATCCTTCCGAATGCCACCACCCTGAAAAAGAGTGACCGCCAGATCGAAGAGGAAGCCATCAAAGAAGCAAATATCGATATCGCCGTGTTCAACCCGGCCATCGGTTATCTGGTAAGTTCCAAGATTAACGCAGAGGTGGGAACGGATCTGAAGGATATCCTGGACAGGGCAAGGACACAGTATATCTGCGGACAGATCGATGAAAAGGGGCTGCAGGAGCAGTTTAAGGTATGGGAACAGAGAGGCGGCGCGGATCTGATTGCGGAAGTGAATGAATTATACCAGGCGGATACGTCCAAATAATAGGGAAAAATAACGTAACCGGGAATGCACGGTAAATAGTTCAGCCAAATCTGCGCATTTACTGCGCAGACCGTGAGAAAGCGTAGTGGAAACAGGCATGCAGAGTAAGAGGCTGCGGAGGCACGGATAGCCTCCGCAGCCTTTCTAATCAGGCGGAAGGAGCACAAAAATGCGCATTACATTGGAACAGGTAACGGACAGCAGCGTATGCATAACCTGGGAACCGGCCGGGGAAGCCGACCTCTACCGGGTATATTGGGCGGACAGCGCGGGCAGCACGGTAAAATATCGTATCATGGGGGAAACAAAGGACTGCCGCTTTCAGCTGGAGCGGGCCACACATATTCCCCATTTCCTATGGGTGGCTGCCGTAAAGGACGGAAAAGAAACGGAACGTACCGCCGTTGTGCGGACGCCGGTAAAAAAAGTGTTCCGGGAACAGCTGGAGCGGCTGGACAGAGGGCTTGCGGCCGTAAAAACCGAAAACGGGGTATTTGTAAGCTGGCGGCTTTTTCTGGAGGAGGTAAGCGGATATTGCAGCACCGGCATGACAGGAACGGATTTTGCCGTATACCGTAACGGAAAACGGCTGGCAGAGGTGACGGACAGCACCAATTACCTGGACCCGCAGGGGACGCAGAAAGACAGGTACGCAGTGGCCCCCATCCAAAACGGAAAGGAAGGGGAACCCTGCAGGGAGGCGGCTGTCTGGGAAAAAGAATATCTGGATATCCCCCTGCACAAGCCGGAAGGAGGCGTAACCCCGGCGGGAGAGCGTTATGAGTACCATGCCAACGATATGAGCATCGGCGATGTGGACGGAGACGGGGAATATGAATACATCGTAAAATGGGATCCGTCCAACTCCCATGATGTTTCCATAAAGGGGTATACGGGAAAATGCTATCTGGATTGCATAAAGCTGGACGGAAGGCTGCTCTGGCGTCTGGACATGGGGGTGAATATCCGTGCGGGCGCCCACTATACCCAGTTCATGGTATATGATTTCAATGGGGACGGAAAAGCCGAAATGGCGGTCAAGACCGCACCGGGCACCAAAATGATCCGGTATAAGGCAGATGGAACGGTGGAGGCGGAAAGCTATATCACAATGCTTCCGGAGGATATTGACGCAGGTGCGGGGCAGGAGGATACTTATGTTTGCTCGGCGCAGGATTACCGGCAGCATCTGGCGGAGGTTTTCATGCATTGGCAGGAGCACCCGCAGGTAATACAGGGGCAGTGGCCGGGGACGCTGGAGGAATGCTGGACAGGGAAGAATACGGCGCCGGAAAAAAGATACGATTATCCGCTGAACCGGACGGATGCCCTGGAACTGGCCGATTATTTTATCCATGTATACGCGCCGTCCCGAAGCGAAAAAAATGAACTGGATAAATTCGAAGGTTTTATTTACAGCGGGCCGGAATATCTGACCATGTTCGCCGGGGACGGCAGGGAGCTTGAGACTATCCGTTTCCCGGTGGAAAGAGAGGACGACGGGCTTGTCTGGGGCGATTATGCCCTGCCGCGTATCGAACCGTGCAACCGTGTGGATCGTTTCCTTTCCGGGGTGGCTTATCTGGATGGGGAACGCCCTTTTCTGATTATTGCCAGGGGCTATTATACACGGTCCGCTGTAATCGCTTATGATTTTTTTGAAAACCGGTTCCGGGAAAACTTCCGTGCGGACAGTGGTCATGTCCTTATGGATAATCCCTTCCGGGGGGAGGGGATACATGAGCTTGAAGGGACGGATCCCATCTATGCAAGCCTGGCCGGGCAGGGAAACCACAGTCTTTCCGCGGCGGATGTGGACGGTGACGGCTGCATGGAAATCATATACGGCGCCGCGGTGATCGACCATGACGGTTCCCTTTTATACAGCAGCTATGACCGGAGACCGGACGGTGTGCGCGCCAAGCTGGGACACGGGGATGCCATGCATGTGGCGAAGATCGATCCGGATCGAACGGGCTACCAGATATTTAATGTGTTTGAAGGCGGCGCGGCGGTACCCTACGGCTTTGCCCTGCGCGATGCACAGACCGGGGAGGCAATATTTGGGGAATATGCCACGGAGGATTTGGGCCGCTGTATGATCGGTAAAATCGATCCCGGCACAAGAGGGCTTCAGGTATGGGTGAACGAGGTGTTTGACTGTACGGGCAGACGGCTGGAGGTACCGGTTTTGGGAACCAATATGAACATCCGCTGGGCAGGGGATCTGAGTACGCAGATCATTGACCGTGCCCAGTATATCGGCACGGTGCAGCCGGGGGTGATTAACGACAATACCCATGGAGTCCTGCTGGAACCGGAGGATACCATGACGAATAACGGGACAAAGGGGAATCCCTGTCTGGTGGCGGATATTTTCGGGGATTTCCGGGAGGAAATTCTGCTGCGCAGGAACGATGACAGCGCCATCCGTATCTATATGAATACGGAAATCACGGGGCACAAGCTGTTTACGCTGATGCACGATACCATGTACCGCTGCGGGGTGGCCTGGCAGAACAACTGTTACAACCAGCCCTGCTATACAAAATTTTATTATGGCAATGACTGTGATTTCAGAGATGTCCTGCCCTGGCTGGCGGAAGAGGAAGAGGGCTGCGGGCAGGAAAACAGTAAATGAAAAAGGGGGAGCAGGTAATTATGGAAGCAAAACAGATCCATTCTTTTGATATTAAGGCGGCGGGAGGAGGAAAAGGACTCCTGGGGGATATTGACGGGGACGGGCGTATGGAGGTAGTATTTGTACAGGCGGACAGCGGGATTGATGACCGTTTTGTCCCCCACCAGGTCACCTGTGTGACCGCATACCGGCTGACCGGTGAGCTGCTGTGGCAGAAAGGGGACAGCTCGGGCAGGCCGGGGAATTTCGGATCGGATTTCCCGGCACAGATTTATGATATCGACGGGGACGGCTGCCTGGAAATCCTGTGTGTGATGGATAACAGGTTCCTCATCCTGGAAGGAGCAACCGGGGCGGTAAAGGAATCCCATCCCCTCCCTTCGCGGTATGCCCATGACTGTATTATGATTGCCAATCTCAGCGGGAAGGAGAGGCCGGAGGACATCATACTCAAGGATCGGTACCGGCATATGTGGGCCATGAACAGGCGGTTTGAGCTGTTATGGACACATGAGGGGAACCTGGGGCATTTTCCCTGGTGCAGTGATGTGAACGGGGATGGTTATGAGGAAGTGATGGCGGGCTATGACCTGCTGGACCATAACGGAAAGCTGCTTTGGTCCTGCCGGGATTTGGAGGATCATGCGGACTGTCTCTGGGTGGGGGATGTGAATGGGGACGGAAAGCCGGAAATTGCCGTGGGGGGCAGCGTAACCTGTCTCTACAGTGCGCAGGGAGAAGAGCTGTGGCGGTATGAGGGTTCCGTGGAATCCCAGCATATCGCTCTGGGAAAATTCCTGCCCGGACTGCCGGGCCTGCAGGTGGCCGGACTGGACCGGATCCGCAGGGGAGACGGCTATAAGGGGCAGTGGGACGGAAAAGATGGTATGTTTTTACTGGATGGTAACGGACGGGAGCTTTGGAAAGAGGATCGGAAAACCAAGGGCTGGCTGACCATTGTGGATTCCCTTTCCAATTGGAACGGCGAAGGAAGGGACTATATTCTGGCTTACCGGCGGGGAGGCGGGGTGATGCCTGCCCTGTATGACGGCATGGGAAATACGGCGGTATCCTTCCCGGCGGACGGCTATGTCCTTCACGGGGATCTGTTCGGAAGGAATAAAGAGGATGTGATCGTTTACTCCAAAGAAACGGCCCGGATATTCAGCGGGACGCAGACAGACCTGGGGGAAGCGCCTTCCGGGCGTCCCCTGCCCCAGGGGAAAAGGCTTTTTATGTCCACGCTGTATCCCGGGGGAGAACGCTGAAGCAGGCGTGCAACTAAACTTATAAAAGGAAAGGAAGAGGTAACTATGAAGGGAATGAATAGTTACGGGAGAGAGGAATATGGCAGCAGGAAGAATCATCAAAAACAAGTTTCATGAATTTACGGACGAATGGACGGGGACGAGGGTTACACGCCTTACGGAACCGGATCATGTGAGCCACCATATGTATTTTTATAACCGCTGTACCACCGCCGACGGCTCCCGGCTTTTATACTGTGCGCAGACGGAGGGGGAACGCCAGCTGTATCTCATGGATCTGCATACGGGAGATGCGGTGCAGCTTACGGAGGGCGACGGGCTGGACGACTACGGCGGCCTGATTTCCGCGGAGGATACCCATATTTTTTACCAGCAAAAGGGCGGTATCTGGAAGCTGTGCCTGGAAACACTGGAAAAGGAATGTGTGTATTCGATTCCGGAAGGATGGAACGGCGGAAATTGGGGGATGAGCCAGGATAACCGCTATCTGGCCATAGTGGAAACGCTGCGCTCTTCCCTGCCGGAACAGAAAAAAGGGGGAAACTGGGATTTCTTCGCCCTGACCTGCAAGGCAAAACCTCATTGCCGGATTGTGTATGTGGATTTGCAGACCGGCAGCAGCCATACGGTGCTGGAGGACGACTGTTGGTTCGGGCATGCCCAGATCCGCCCCGGCGATCCCGATACCATCCTGTTCTGCCATGAAGGACCCTTTGACCTGATTGATGCCAGACTGTGGCTGGTACAGAGCGACGGAAGCAATTACCGCTGCTGCCGGGAACAGCCGTCGGATCTGATCCTGACCCATGAATTCTGGCTTCCCGATGGTTCAAAGCTGGCATTTGTCTACCGGGAGACGACCGGCAGAAAGGTGGAAAATATCCGTATGATCAATCCGGATACCATGGAGGAGGAAATCTTCATGGCCTGTTCCCCCTATGCCCATTTTATCTGTGACAAGCAGAACCGTTACATGGTGGGAGATGCCCAGGGGAGCGACGTCCCCATCCATATGCTCAAAGATACGGACGAAACGCAGGGCGGGGAAACAACGGATGCCAGTCCATCCTCATGTGAAGTCAAAAATGATTTCATTTACCTTGTGGATGTGGAAAAGAGAGAAGAGCGCAGGCTGTGTTACCATGGAACCTCCTGGCGGGCGATCCACGGAAATCCCCAGGATTCCCATCCTCATCCCTGCTTTACGGAGGACAACAGGCATGTTATATTTGTATCAGACAGGGAAGGTAAGCCCTGTATTTACAGAGTGGATTTGGAACAGTTCAAAGCGTAGAAAGCCGTGCGGGTAAAGGCTGGGGCATCGCCCGGAAACCGCCGGAGAAAGAGGTCAGGATGAAGAATTGTGTGGTTACCGGCGGGGCCAGGGGAATCGGAAAAGAAATCGTAACAATGTTTGCGGCGGCGGGCTGCAGAGTGGTTTTTATCGACAGGGACAGGGAGGCCGCGCTGCGGACGCAGGAGGAGCTGCAGGCGGAAAACCGGAATGTACAGGCCTTTGTGGGTGATATCGGAAACGAAGCGGATGTAAAAGAATTTGCAGATTATGTTATAGAAAAATGCGGAAAGGTGAATGCTTTGATCAATAACGCCTGTATCAGTGCGGGAGGCCTGCTTTCCGGCTGTACCGGAGAAGCGTTTACCTATGTGCTCCGGGTGGGGGTGACGGCTCCCTATCTGCTCACCCTGTATCTGAAGGAGCACTTTGCCCCGCACGCATCCATTGTGAATATTTCTTCCACCAGGGCTTTTATGTCCCAGAAGGATACGGAAAGTTATACTGCCGCAAAAGGGGGGATTACGGCGCTGACCCATGCCCTGGCGGTAAGCCTGTCGGGTAAGGTGAGAGTGAATGCCATTGCCCCCGGATGGATTGATACATGGGAGTCCCATGACCTGCCGGAACCGGAATATGCATGGCAGGATATGGCGCAGCATCCCTCCGGCAGGGTGGGCACGCCGGCGGATATAGCCCGGGCGGTTCTGTTTTTATGTGACGATAAAAATGATTTTATCAATGGGGAAACCATTCGTATAGACGGCGGAATGAGCCGCCTGATGGTCTACCATGATGACTGCGGCTGGAAATACGAAGGCGGTTTGGGATAGGTGAAAACAAAATAAAGTTTATTGGAAAATAAATTCTCTTGTGATATGATGAATCTGCGGCGCCATTTTCCCATGAATTGTCCCTGCGGCTTCACAGGCACGGGCGATGCAGGTACAGATGGGAGTAAAACAAGAAGCGGAGAGTGGATTATGGTAAGAAGATATATTACGGAGAATAATATCCTTCGCGAGATTGATGATTTCAGGCCGGGAAGCTGGGTGAATCTGGTGAACCCCACCCTGGAGGAAGGAACCCTGGTTGCCGAGGAATATCAGGTGGATATCGCTGACATCAGGGCGGCCCTGGATGATGAGGAAAGTTCCCGTGTGGATGTGAGCAATGATTACACCCTGATTCTGTTCGACATCCCTTCCATAGAATTCCGTCATAAAAGAGAAGCCTATACGACAATCCCCCTGGGGCTTATTTTTGTTGCGGATACCCTGATTTCCGTGTGCGGGGAGGAAACCCCCGTCCTGAAGTATTTTACGGATAATGCGGTTAAGGAGTTCAGCACCAAAAAACAAATCCGTTTTATTTATCAGATTATCCTGCGCACCTGTATGCTGTACCAGTCCTATCTGCGTATCGTGGACCGCAGGCGCAAGGAGATTGAGGAGCATATCGGCGGGGATACGGAGGATGTGGATCTCATCGACCTTCACGAGCTGGAATCCAACCTCGTATATTTCGACACCTCCCTGCGGGCTAATAAAATGGTTCTGGAGCGGCTGGTCCGCTACAGCAAAATAAAGAAATACCCGGAGGATCAGGAGCTTTTGGAGGATGTGGTGGTAGAGAACCAGCAGGCTATCGAGATGACCCAGATATACCGGGATATCATCAAGGGTACGAGAGAGCTGCTCTCCTCTGTCATTGACAACCGGCTCAATACGGCGATGAAATACCTGGCATCCATCACGATTGTTATGGCTATTCCCACGATAATTTCCGGAATCTACGGGATGAATGTGGATGAAAAATGGATGCCGCTGGCAGATACACCCTTTGGTTTCGGGATTATCTGCCTGCTTACCCTGCTATTGTGCATCCTGGTAATACGGATCCTGCGGAAACGGAAAATGCTTTAGTGAAAGGAATGAAAATATTAACTGCCGGGCGGAGAAGATACCCTTCGTCCCGGCCGTTTTTTATATCCGGGCCGGGGGACGCCAAACTTTTTTATCTACACCCAATGGCTATTTTAGGATTGACATATATAGATTCCCGATATATATTATATATAGATGATCGATATAAGGAGGGATTAAAATGTCAGTGGATAAAACACTGTTATCAGGCAGTACATCAATGCTTTTGTTAAAACTGCTGGAAGAGAAAGATTTATATGGGTATGAAATGATAGAAGCTCTTCGTGCACGTTCCAATAATGTTTTCGAATTAAAGGCAGGAACCTTGTATCCTCTGCTGCATGCCCTGGAAGAAAAGAGCTTTTTGACAAGCTACGAAAAAGAAATCGGCGGCAAAACACGAAAATATTATTCCATTACGGATGCCGGGAAAAAGCATTTAAACCAAAAAAAGAAGGAATGGAATGAGTATTCCCAGGCTGTTGCGGGAATTCTCACTCTTTCGGCGGAGGGCGTGTGATGGATAAAAGGCAGTTTCTTGAAACAGTTACGGAGCAGATTCGATACGGAAAAGTGAGGGAAATGATTTCTGATGAATTAGAAAATCATATTGAAGATCAAAAAGAAGCATTTATGTCTGATGGAATAAGTGAAGCACAATCCTATCAAAAAGCAATGGAAGACATGGGGGACCCCGTTGAAGTCGGCATTTCTTTGGATCGTATACATAGACCGAAAATGGAATGGAAAATGATTTTGCTGGTATTGGGTTTAAGCGTTTTGGGGTTGTTTTTCCAATATGTAATGATAAAGGATATGGGGGCTGAAACATATCCATATAATATCAACTCCCAATGTGTGAATATGGTAATTGGGCTGGCAGTCATGATGTTTTTCTGCTTTTTTGATTATACAAGAATAGGCTTATGGGGAAAGGCAGGAGCCGCAGCATTGCTGCTGATTCTATTATACAGTTATTTTGGCGGCGTGACAATAAATGGACAGCGGGGCTATCTGCGTGTAGGGGGCATATCCGTCAGTCTGCGTCAATTAATATATCTGTATATTCCTTTTTATGGAGGAATTTTATTTTCCTGCAAAAATCAGGGAAGGAAGGGATTTATCAAAAGTATTGTGTGGGGTTTGCTTCCTGCCATGCTCATTCTGAAACTGCCCGACTTATCCACAGCAGGTTCATTGATGATAATTTTGATGATTCAAATTTGTTTCGTTACCAAAAAGGGATGGTTTGGCGAATGGAAGAAAAAAATGATAATTGTTGTTTCATCCGTGATTGGGCTGCCGGCCTTATATTATTTTTTGTTTGGCACAGAATATCAGAAAGCCCGTTTGTTTTCTGTTTTTAATGCAGCAGGAGAAGGTAATTATCAGATGAATACGGCAAGAAACCTGATAAGCGGCAGCAAATGGATCGGTGAAGGAGCTGTAAATCCCAATGGTATCCTTCCGACAATAACAAGTAATTATATTGTGACATTTGTCATGTATTATTATGGAATATTGGCTGTAATTATGCTGTTGGCAGTATTGGGATTTTTTATTTTCAAAATCTTTAAGATCAGTGTTCATCAAAAAAACCAGCTTGGAACGGTGATCGGAGTCGGATGCAGTCTGGTATTTGCGGTACAGATTGTTATTTATGTAATGGTAAATCTCACTATTTTTCCTACGACTGCGGTATTCCTTCCGCTGTTTACATATGGTGGAACCGGTACTATCGTTTCTTATGCTTTAATCGGAATTTTACTCAGCATCTACCGATACCAGAATGTGCTGCCGCAGGGCTTAAAGGGCCATTTGACGCCAGCGAAGTTGAGCAGGATTCTTATAAACAAAAAAATCTTTGACTGATAAGGATTTAGTGATATAATAAATTTCAATGGATTAAATCAGTAAAGTTTATAACGAAGGAGTGAGCTGCGATGGAAAAGAAAAATATTGATTGGGCCAATCTCGGGTTCGGTTATCGCGTGACTGACGTACGTTACGTTTCCAATTACAGAAATGATGCATGGGATGAAGGGGTATTGACGGAGGACGCCACGATCCAGCTGAATGAATGTGCGGGAATCCTGCAGTACTGCCAGGAAATCTTTGAAGGATTGAAGGCGTATACCACAGAAGACGGCCGTATTGTCACTTTCCGCCCAGACCTGAATGCCGAACGTATGGCAGACAGTGCAAGACGTCTGGAAATGCCCCCTTTCCCCAAGGAAAGATTTCTGGATGCCATCGATAAGGTCGTAACAGCCAACGCAGCATGGGTTCCCCCTTATGGAAGCGGAGCCACTCTTTATATCCGTCCTTATATGTTCGCAAGCTCACCGGTTATCGGGGTTAAGCCTGCGGAGGAATATCAGTTCCGCGTATTTGTTACACCGGTAGGCCCTTATTTTAAGGGAGGCGCAAAGCCTTTAACTCTGTGTGTAAGTGATTTTGACAGAGCCGCGCCCCATGGTACCGGCCATATCAAGGCAGGCCTGAATTATGCCATGAGTTTACATGCAGGAGTAACCGCTCATGCCAACGGATTTGATGAAAATCTGTTCCTGGATCCTGCTACAAGAACCTATGTAGAGGAAACGGGCGGAGCCAACTTTCTGTTTGTAGACAAGAACGGGACGATCATCACTCCCAAATCCGACAGTATTCTTCCTTCCATAACAAGACGTTCCCTTGTAACGGTGGCAAGAGATATCTTAGGGTTAGAGGTACAGGAACGACCTGTGAAGCTGGAAGAACTGAAAGACTTTGCAGAATGCGGTCTCTGCGGTACGGCAGCTGTTATCAGCCCTGTAGGAAAAGTTGTGGATCACGGCAGGGATATCTGTTTTGCCAGCGGTATGGAAGAGATGGGGCCGGTTATCAAGAAGCTGTATGATACCCTCACAGGAATTCAGATGGGAAGAGTTGATGGACCGGAAGGCTGGGTAAGAACTATTCTGTAACATAATTCGATTCCTTGCTGCACTGGATGCAGCCGCGTTTGACGTGTAGTCTGCGGAAATATATGATACGCGCCTTCCAACTCCGGAGGCGCGTATTTTATATGTAAGCTGTTTCGATTTTTATTCGGAATATGCCCCCGGATATGTTATACTGACTTAGAGCGTGTTTGAAAAACAATGCTGAAAAAGGAGAAATACAGGAATGGCAAAATGGACTGTTGCAGCAATAAAGGAAGCCTATCCTTATTTATATGAAACACATCTTCATACCTCCCAGGGCAGTCTCTGCGGCAGGGCGGAGGGACGACAGATGGCGGATGCCTGCAAAAAGGCGGGTTATACGGGTATCTTTGTGACAGATCACAATTGGGGAGGAAATACGGCGGCGGATCGGTCGCTTCCCTGGGAAACATGGGTGTCGGAATTTGCAAAAGGATACCTGGATGCAAAGGCGGAAGGGGACCGGATTGGCCTGGATGTTTTCTTTGGCTGGGAGGCCGGCTTTCAGGGGACGGAGTTCCTTATTTTTGGCCTGTCCCCGGAATGGCTGGCTGCCCATCCGGAAATCCGGGAAGCGCAAGTTGAGGAGCAGTACCGTCTTGTAAAAGCAGACGGCGGTATGGTAATCCATGCCCACCCCTTCCGTGAGGAAGCGTACATTCCCGAAATCAGGCTTTTCCCCGCATTCGTGGATGGGGTTGAGGGAATGAATGCGACACATACGAGTCCTCTGAGCGTATCCCACAAGAGTACGGTTTATGACGGGCAGGCCCGGGTTTATGCAAAGGAACATAAGCTGGTGATGACGGCGGGATCAGATGTACACAGTACCGCTGTTTTCGGGGGCGGTACCGCTTTTGCGGGGAAGCTGTCGGACAGCAGGGATTTTATACGGGCAATTCAGGGCGGTGAAGAGTATGTGCTGACGGACGGAGTGAGCTGGTACTCCAGAGACGGGGAGCTGCTGTGCACTGCTGCGCAGGAGGGAGAAGAAGAGGAATGAAGCTGATACACACAGGGGATCTCCATATTGGAAAAACGATGAATGATTTTTCCCTGATACCGGATCAGCGTTTTATTCTGGATCAACTGCTGACGACGGCGAGGGAAGAAAAAGCGGACGCCTTTGTCATTGCGGGCGATGTGTATGATCGGGCGGTGCCTCCGGGAGAGGCGGTGCAGCTTCTTGACGGTTTCCTGACTTCCCTGCTGGAGGAAGGGATTCCCGTGCTTTTAATCAGCGGCAATCATGATTCCCCGGAACGGCTTGGTTTCGGGGAAGAAATCCTGCAGAAGCAGGGGCTGTATATCGCGGGAACCTACCGCAGCCCGTTAAAAAAAGTGACGCTGCAGGATGCCTTCGGGCCGGTACATTTTTTTCTGTTTCCTTTTGTCCGCCCTGCCGTGGCAGGAGCCAGGACGGCGGATGAAGCGGTGGGAGCGGTATTGGAAGCGGAAAAGAAAGCTGGCAGAATTGATCCCGGGGAACGGAACGTGCTGATCAGCCACTTTTTTGTGACCTGTCAGGATAAGGAGCCGGAGCTTTCCGATGCGGAAACTACGATTCATGTGGGGGGGATCGATAACGTGGACGCCGGGCGTTTTGCTCCTTTTGACTACGTCGCTTTGGGACATATACATAAACCCCAGAAGATAGGGCCGGAAAATGTATGGTATGCAGGAGCACCTCTGGCTTTCAGCTTTTCTGAATGTACCCATGTGAAAAGCATAAATGTTGTGGAGCTGGGAGCAAAGGGAGAAGTAACCGTGAACCGGCGCCCGGTGGTTTCGCTGCATGCCCTCCGGAAAGTGGAGGGAACGCTGGAAGAACTGCTTGAAAAAGGCGTTGGGGAAGGCAGCCGGGCGGAGGATTATATCCAGGCGATCCTGACAAATGAAGAGGAGCTGGTGGACCCAATCGGCACACTGCGCAGCGTCTACCCGAATATCTGCCAGATCGTACTCGCTAAAAAGGAAAAAGAAGCGAGGCAGACGGTGAAGGGGCGGCACGCCATACGCCGGAAAAGTACGGCGGAACTGTTTGCGGATTTTTACGGTCTGGTGCGGGGAACCGAAATGGATGAAGCCCGGAAAAAGGTGACGGAAGAAACGGTGAAAAAGGTGGAACGGGAATGAAACCAATAACGTTGACATTATGCGGCTGGGGGCCCTTCCGGGACAAGCAGACCGTTGATTTTACGGAAGTGTCGGAAAAAGGAATCTTTCTGATAACCGGCCGGACAGGTGCAGGGAAAACCACAATTTTTGATGGGCTGACCTATGCCCTGTACGGCAGCATGAGCGGGGAGATCCGGGAGAAAAACAGCGTGCGGAGCGATTTTGCGGATGCGGATACCCCCACCTATGCAGAGCTTACTATGGTACATAACGGCCTTATGTATCAGATATACCGGAATCCGGAATACCTGCGTCCCAAGAGACGTAAAAAAGGGGGGCAGGCCATGACGAAGGAGCGGGAAAAAGCGGTTCTGACACTTCCGGACGGCTCCGTTATGGAAGGCAGCGGAGAAGTAACGCGGAAAATCCAGGAAATACTGCGTCTGGATTACCGGCAGTTCAAGCAGATTTCCATGATAGCCCAGGGGGAATTCGCACGGCTTCTTACCGCATCGCCGGGAGAAAAAACCAGGATTTTCCGGGAAATTTTCGATACCGCCCTCTATGACCGGTTTGCTGCGGTGCTCCGGGAGGAGGCCGGCACCTTATATAAAGAGGTTATGGAATACAGACATCGTATGGATGAGGATGTCCGTCAGTTCCATACGGAGGACGAAATATGGAAGGAGCTTACCTCCGGGGAAGCTTATCCCTATGAACAGCTTATGGACAGGCTGCAAGTGCTGGAAAAAGACTGCCGCAGGGAAGAAAAAGACGCGTCCCGGCGGATAGAAAAGCTGGATCAGGAAATTGTGGAGCTTGAAAAAAGAATCCAGCAGGCCGAAGCGGATCGGAAAGCATTCCAAAAGCTGAGGGAAACGAAGGAAAAGCTTGCGGCTCTTAAAGGCCAGGCCGGGGATATGGCATTAAAGGAAGAGCGGCTGAAACGGGGGGAGCATGCAGCCGAAATCCGGGCGGAATACCAACAGGTAAATGGAGTGGAAAAACAGCTTCGTGCGTTGGAAAAACAGGAAAAAGAAGAAGAAGGGGCGATTGGAAAGGAAGCTGCTCTTGTTCAGGAATGCAGCGGCATCTATGAAAAAAGGGATCTTCTGTTTGCCTTTTATGATATCAGCCAGTCTCTTGGGGAATTGGAAAAAAGAAAGGCAGCAGGGCTGGGCAGACAGAAACAGCTGGAAAAAAAGCTTCTTCTGCATCAACAGTATTATCTGGAACAGGAGAAATGGACTGCAGACAGACAGCATGAGCTGACGGAAGCCCAAAACCGTTACCGCCGTGCTGTTATCGGACTTGCGGCCCGGCTGGTGGAAGAAGGAAAGCCCTGCCCGGTCTGCGGTTCGCGGGAGCATCCTCACGTGGCAGGCGCCGGTGAGGATGTGCCGGATGAAGAACAGCTGAAACGGCTTCAGGAGGCTTATGATCAGAGTGCGGCCAGACTTACCGTCCTTCACGGGCAGGCGGCGGCAGCCAGGGCGGAAGCGGAGGGACAGGCGGAACAGAACCGCCAGCTGGCCGATGAGGAAAATGCCCTGCTGGCCAGGAAGGGAGAATTTTCGGAAGAACTCGTTTCTTTTGCTTCTCTTCATACCAGAGAGGAAATCCGGGAACAGGCGGAACGCTATACCGGTCTGATCAAAGGCCTTGAGGTGCGCAGACAGAACAAAGAACGCCTGTCCGCGGATAAAGCCAGGCTGGAGAAAGAGCTTGCAGCGGCCAGGGAAAGCTGGGAAAAAGCTTTGAAAAAAGGCGGTTTTACAGGGCCGGAAGCCTATCGGGAGGCCGTCCTGGAGGAAGCGGACAGAAAAGTCCTTTCGGATGCAATAGCCCGATACAGGCTGGAACTTGGTTCCACGGCTGAATTATGCTCACACATGGAAGCGGAACTGGAGGGAAAAGAAGAAACGGATACCGCCCCTTTCCTGGAAAAAAGAAACCGCCTTCTGGAGGAAAAGAAAGGGGAAGAAAGCATGCGCACGCGATGGAGTATCGGCGCGTCCGATGCGGCCCGCACCTATGGCCTTCTCCGGGAAAAGAAAAAAATTAGGGAAAAGAAAGAAAAAGACTATGGAATCATCCGGGATCTGGACAATATGGCTTCCGGCAACAATGCAAAGAAACTGGTATTTGAGCAGTATGTACTTTCCGGTTATTTTGAGGATATCCTGGAAGCCGCAAACCTGCGGCTCCGCCGTATGACCGGCGGCAGATATGAGCTTTCCAGAGTGGAAGAGGCCGGGGACGGCCGCAGCAAGGACAGCCTGGAAATCCGTGTCATGGACTACTATACCGGAAAATATCGTTCCGTAAAGACCCTTTCCGGAGGGGAAAGCTTCAAAGCTTCCCTGGCCCTGGCCCTGGGGATGAGCGATGTGATTCAGGCCGAAAGCGGAGGGATCCGTGTGGAAGCCCTGTTCATCGATGAGGGCTTCGGCGCCCTGGATGCGGAATCCTTGGATCAGGCATGTTCAGCCCTGATGGGCCTTGTGGAGAGCGACCGTATGATAGGAATTATCTCCCATGTGCCGGAGCTTCAGGAGCGGATAAGCAGCCAGATTTATGTGGAAAAAAAGAATACCGGAAGCCATATACGGTAACGACCCGCGGTTTTTGGCGTGAATTGACTTTATCCTCAAAAATAGGTATAATGAACCCGGCAAATGCAGTGCTCCGGCTAAGAGGGAACCGGGGCGGAACAGGGGGTTTTTATGGAATTAAAATACGACGTGATTATAATCGGTGCAGGGCCGGGAGGCATTTTCTGCGCATACGAGCTGATGGAAAAGAAGAAGGATCTGAAGGTGCTTATGGTGGAAAAAGGCCGCCCCATTGAGAAGCGGACCTGCCCCAAAAGAAAAACAAAGGTATGTGTGGGCTGCAAGCCCTGTTCCATTACGACCGGATTTGCAGGAGCGGGGGCTTTTTCCGACGGGAAGCTTTCCCTTTCCCCGGACGTGGGCGGAAACCTGCCTGAAATCCTCGGCTATGAACAGACAAAAGAACTGATTCAGGAATCGGATGCTATCTATTTGAAATACGGAGCGGATACCCAGGTATACGGTATGGATAAAGAAAAGGAAATCCGTGAGATCCGCCGGGAAGCTATTAATGCCAACCTGAAGCTGGTGGAATGCCCTATAAGGCATCTGGGAACAGAGGAAGGCTATAAGATTTATTCCCGTCTGCAGGATGCGCTGGCGGAAAAAGGTGTGGAAATGCTCTTTAACACCATGGTGGAAGAGATCCTGGTGGAGGACGGCCGTGCCGCAGGGATTGTCACGGACAAGGGAGACACCTATCTGGCGGATGAAATCGTATCCGCGGTGGGCCGGGAAGGGGCGGACTGGTTCAAGGACAAATGCGCCCAGATCGGCATTGACACCACGCCCGGTACGGTGGATATAGGCGTCCGTGTGGAAGTGCGGGATGAAGTGATGCAGTTTCTGAATGAAAACCTGTACGAAGCGAAGCTGATTTTCTATACCCCCACATTTGACGACAAGGTGCGTACCTTCTGTACCAATCCTTCCGGAGAGGTAGCTGCGGAATATTACGAGGGCGGCCTGGCTGTGGTAAACGGCCATGCATACAAGTCCCAGGATTATAAAACAAGCAATACGAATTTCGCTTTATTGGTATCCAAGAATTTTACAAAGCCCTTCAGCACCCCTATCGAATACGGACGCAAAATTGCGGAGCTTTCCAATATGCTCTGCGGCGGCAGAATTCTGGTACAGACCTTCGGTGATTTCAAAAGGGGAAGAAGGACCACGGAGGAAAGGCTCTGCAGGAACAATCTGATCCCTACGCTCAAAGATGCGGTTCCGGGTGATCTGTCCCTGGTGTTCCCGCACCGGATTATGGTGGATATTGCGGAAATGATAGAGGCGCTGGATAAGGTAACCCCCGGTATCGCCAGCGATGAAACCCTGCTTTACGGGGTGGAGGTAAAGTTTTATTCCAATAAAGTGGTGGTGGATAAGGATTTTGAAACCAGCATCAGAGGGCTTCGCGCTATCGGCGACGGCGCAGGCGTAACCAGAGGCCTGCAGCAGGCTTCGGCCAACGGCATCAGCGTGGCAAGAAGTATTTTACGGAGTATGGGAAGTAAAGGATGAAGAGTGGGAAAATAACGGATGCCGTGTTTCGGAAGGCATCCTTATGGGCAAAACTGGCAGGCTGCCTGCTTGCCTTCGGTCTGCTGCTGTCCTTAAGCGGCTGCAGCGCAGAAGAACCGGTGAAGCTGGTGCTTACCACCGGCTTCTATCATAATGAAATATTCCGTCTGGAGGATGCTTCCTGTACCCTTCCGGAGCTTATGGTGTACCTGACCACGGAGCAGAATACCTATGAAGCCGTGTACGGCGCACAGATCTGGGAGGTCAGGGAGGGGGAGGAGACCCTGTCCGATAAGCTCAAGAGCAAGGTGCTTGCGGAAATTTCCCAAATCAAGGCGATGACTCTTCTGGCGGATCGGAGGGGAATCCAGCTGACCCCCCAGGAGGAGGAAACGGTGGCTGAGGCGGCGGCGGATTATTTTTCTTCCCTGAATGACCGGGAAATAGAGGCGATGGGAGTGAACCGGCAGCTGATCGGGGCGATGTACCGGGATTATGCCCTGGCGGATAAGGTGTACCGCCAGATAATCAGCGACATCAATCCGGAAATCAGCGATGACGAGGCCAGAACCATAACTGTCCAGCATATCCTGATAAAGACGGTAACGGAAAATGCGGACGGAACGGTTTCTCCGTATTCGGAGGAGGAAAAGGCCAGATGCTACCGGAGAGCCCAGGAGGTGTTGCGCGCTGCCAGAGAAGGGGAGGCATTTGAAGCCCTGATTGAGAAGTACAGCGATGATTCCCAGGGGACCCTGTCCTTTGGCAAGGGCGAGCAGGAACAGGCTTTTGCGGGCGCTGCGTTCGAGCTTGGCAATGATGAAATCAGCGGCATAATAGAAACCTCCAGAGGCTATGAAATCATCAAATGTATCAGCACCTTTAACCGGGAAGAAACCGACCGGAATAAGCTGAAAATAGTGGAGAAGCGTAAGGATGAGGTGTTCGGGCAGGAATATGACAGTTTTGTGAATTCCCTGGCGAAGAACCTGAACGAGCCTTTGTGGGACTCCGTGGAGCTGATCCATGATGAAGAGGTAACCACAAACCGGTTTTTTGCTGTTTATAAAGAATATTTCGGACAGCAGTAAAGGAGGATATCTATGAAAACCTTTGAATATATCGTGGAAAGCCTGGATGGGGATTATGCGAATTTAAGGCGGACGGATGAGGAAAGCGGGGAATGTAAGCTGGTAGCAAGGGCGCTTCTTCCGTCGGAAACAGGGGAAGGCACCCGGCTGAAATACGAACTTCTCCAGTACCGGATTATGGAGTGAACCAAATATTTGTGGAATAGTGATTTTATAACTCAAACTTCGCAGTTGCTGAATGGCCTTCCGCCGGCTGTCTGCATGGCGTTGCCGGGACTGAAAAGGATTTTCGCAGGTCCGTCAGCCTAAACATTCCGATGAGCCCAGGGGCGTCAAGTGTGTCAGATGAGGCTGACACACTTGACTGGTCTCATCTCCATAGACTGAAACGTACCTTCGAAAATTCCTTTTCAGTCCCGGCAACGCCATGCAGACAGCCGGCGGAAGGCCATTCAGCAACTGCGAAGTTTGAATTTATAAAAAATTTAGAAATGGGAAATGCCCGGTTATTCAGGGGTTTCCCATTGTTGTTAGCACTCAATTATATTGAGTGCTAATTTTCTATTGACTTTTCAGAAAGTTGGAAGTACACTTATTCCTAGAATGAAAAACGGACAAACAAAAGAAAAGGGTCCGTGGAAAAAAAGAAAGGAATGTGATGAATTATGGCAGAGAAACATGGCAGCTTGTCTATTAACAGCGAAAATATTTTCCCTATTATTAAGAAATGGCTGTATTCTGACCACGATATTTTTTACAGGGAACTGATTTCCAACGGCTGCGACGCAATTACCAAATTAAAGAAGCTGGATGTGATGGGAGAATATTCCCTTCCGGAAGGCTATAAGCCGGAAATCCGGGTTATCGTGAATCCCGAAGAGAAAACCCTCAAATTTATTGATAACGGTATCGGTATGACCGCGGATGAGGTGGAGGAATACATCAATCAGATCGCGTTCTCCGGCGCTACTGATTTTATTGAAAAATATAAGGATAAATCCGATGATAACCAGATTATCGGTCATTTCGGACTTGGTTTTTATTCCGCATTCATGGTGGCCGATGAGGTGCATATTGATACGTTATCCTTTAAGGACGGCGCGGTACCGGTACATTGGGAATGTGACGGCGGTACGGAATTTGAAATGGAAGACGGCACCTGGGATCAGGTTGGTACCCAGATCACATTGTTCCTCAATGAGGACTGCCTGCAGTTCTGTAATGAGTACAAGGCTTCCGAAGTGATTCAGAAATACTGCTCCTTCATGCCTGTGGAAATTTTCCTGTCCAGGGAAAACACACCGGAAACCCAGACCATAGATGAAGCGGAGAAGCTGGATACGGATGAGGTTTTGGAAACCATCCAGCCGGAAAAGAAGGAGGACGATAAGGAGGAGGACGGAGAAAAGCCCGTACGCCTGAAAATCAAAAAGCGTCCTTCCATGATGAATGATATCCATCCCCTTTGGAGCAAGAGCCCCAGCGAGTGTACCAAAGAGGATTATATAGAGTTTTACCGCAAGGTTTTCCAGGATTACAAGGAGCCTCTGTTCTGGATCCACCTGAATATGGATTATCCTTTTAACCTGAAGGGTATCCTGTATTTCCCCAAAATCAACATGGAATATGAGTCCATTGAGGGAACCATAAAGCTGTATAACAACCAGGTATTTATTGCCGACAATATTAAAGAAGTTATTCCGGAATTCCTGATGCTCCTTAAGGGTGTTATCGATTGTCCGGACCTGCCGCTGAATGTTTCCAGAAGTGCGCTGCAGAATGACGGTTTTGTAAAGAAAATATCCGATTATATCACCAAGAAGGTAGCGGATAAGCTGGCCGGCATGTGCAAGACCGACAGGGAAGAATATGAGAAATACTGGGATGATATCAGTCCCTTCGTAAAATTCGGCTGCCTGAAGGATGATAAGTTCTGCGAAAAGATGACGGATTATATCCTGTTCAAGAACCTGGACGGAAAGTATATGACCCTGCCCGACTGCCTGGAAGTAAACAAGGTGGATCCGGATGAAACCGAAAACAGCGCTGTGGATGAAAACGGCGAAAAGGTGGAAGCCGAGGTGGTGGAAGAGCCGTCTTCTGCTGAAAACAGCGAAGAAAATGGGGAAGAAGAGAAGAAAGAAAAGACCATCTACTACGCAACCGATTTAAAGGTGCAGAGCCAGTATGTAAATATGTTCAAACAGGCGAAGATGGACGCTGTTGTGCTTCCGGATCAGATTGACCAGCCGTTTATCAATCAGCTGGAAATGAAGAACGAGGGCATCAAGTTCCAGAGGATCGACGCCGATCTGACGGATACCTTCAAGGCAAAAACCTCCAAAAAAGCCCAGGAGGAGCTGGAAGCCCAGTCGGAAGAAATTCAGAAGCTGGTACGCAAGGCTTTGAAGAACGACAAGCTTACGGTCAAAATCGAAAAGCTGAAAAACAAAAAAGTGTCTTCTGTGCTCACCATCTCCGAGCAGAGCAGGAGAATGCAGGATATGATGAAGATGTATGCCATGAACGGCATGGATATGGGCATGCTCGGCGGAGAAGGGGAGACCCTGGTGCTGAATGCAAGCCATCCGCTGGTACAGTATGTTCTGGATCATAAGGATGATGCGGACAATAAGAACGAAAACCTTATCTGCGAACAGCTGTATGATTTGGCGAAACTGCAGCAGGGGCCTCTGGATGCGGAAGCGATGACAAAATTCGTGACCCGTTCCAATGACATTATGGTGGCGCTGACTCAGTAAAATTCATGCCCGGTACAAGGGCAGCATAAAAGAATCCCGGCGGCAGACTGTCTCTTTCAGGCAGCTGCCGCCGGGATTCTTTTTGCGTATAAGGATGGCGTGCGCCGTACATCCGTCATTGGAACATATGGGTGGCTTGCTGTCCGAAGCATACTGATTCCGTCCGGGTTACAGGAGAAAGCCGGCAAGGAACAGCAGCAGGGAAAGGAGCGTCAGCAGCAGGAGTTTTGCGCAGGAAGGCCTGGGCAGAAGCGTATCCGGAAAAAGGCGGGCGTACCATACGGGAATCCGGCTTCCCACCTCTTTTCCGGCAGGTACAGGAATTTCTGTTTTGGAAAAATAATTCCTGCCGTCAACGCGGTAGGTGACGAAGGCCATATCCCCTTTCTTTTTTGCGGAATGTGCGGCGGAAGATGCCTTTGTATGCAGATCGTCGGGGGACAGGGGGCGTATTCGGGTAATCGTAGCTATTGTTTTCCGGGAACGGGGCAGTATGGCAAGGAGACGGATTAGCTCTGCCAGGGCGAGAAAAAATAGCAGGATTCCGCCCAGGTAGCAGAGTTGGTTAACTGGATATCGCATCGTATACCCCTTTCACATCAATTCTTTTCTTTGAAATATCCGTATAGTTATCTCTGCGGAGACAAACAGCAGGAATGCACATACAGCCAGCAGGAGCAGGAAAACAAGCAGGACAGGAAGATGGTTCAGCCAACGCAGCTCCAGCAGATCGGTTTTCAGCAGGAGAGGAAGGAGGAAGCAGGAGGGCATAATCACCAACACCGGCACAAACTTGGAATTCTCGAAGCCGAACAGATGCTGGAGGGGTGTGAGAAGGCTGAACAGCAGTACATTCAGGAAAAAGGCGGCCGCGTATTCCATGAAAGACAGGCGGAAGGAGGGGGGAAGGAACAGGGCAGGTATTGTATAAACGAAGGCGGTTGCTGCGAATACCAGACAAAAAAGCAGATACCGGCTGACAATAATATCCCTTCTGCGGTAGGGGGCGGCGCAGAGCAGGGACAAGGCTCTGGGATATTCCGCATCTTTCAGGAATATCTGTTCATAAGCAAGGAATTCGCTGTATACGGAGGAAACAATGAGCACGATAAGTCCGGTCCCTTTTTGTGTGGCATACTCGGGAATCAGCCAGGAATAAAGGAAAGGGAGCGCCAGCGTAAAGGCCGGAATGAAATACAGGTAATTTCCCATAAGGAAGAGATCTTTTTTCATAAGGCAGGCAAGCTGTTTCATAAGGGATATGTTCTCCTTTCAGTATGACTATTGGGCGGCGGGGACAGACGGGACATGTCCTTCGCACAGGGCGATCATGATGTCGTCAATGGAGGCGCGTTCCAGAAGGGCCTCCGGGAACAGCTTTTTTGCTTTTTCCGGCTCATCGGTTAGGGCGGTGAAGCCGTAGTCTGTTGTTTTCAGGCAGCTCAGGAATTCTTTTTTTTCTTCTGTGAGGGAAGATAAAGCTCCTTTTACCAGCCGCCATTTATCCAGCAGGATATCTTTGTCCTCTTCCAGAAGGATCCTCCCTTTGTGGAGGAATACAATGTTATCCGCACATTTATCCAGATCGGAGGTAATGTGGGTGGAAAACAGAACGCCTTTTCCGCCTTTTTCCATAAACTCCCGGATGAGGATCAGGAATTTGTCCCTTATGAGAGGATCCAGCCCGCCCGTGGGTTCGTCCATTATCAGCAGCTCCGCCTTGTGGGACAGGGCGAAAGCCAGGGCCAGCTTCATTTTGGTGCCGGAGGAAAGGGTTTTGATCTTATGGGATGGGTTCAGACCGAAACGGGAGGCCAGTTCCCGGAATTCCTTTTCCTGCCACTGGGAGTATGCGCCGGCCACCACTTGTTTCATCCGGGAAATGGTGAGGTTTTCATAAAAGGCGCCGGAGCCGAGCACCACGCCGATGCGGTCCGCTAGGCTGCTGCGTATGGAATCCGGCAGGGCCTTATGAGAGGAAGGTGCGCCGGAGGGGAAGAGGGGTTCCCCGAACAGACGTATTTCCCCGCCGTCCGGCTGGAGCAGTCCGAGAATAGCCCTGAGCGTCGTGGTTTTGCCTGCGCCGTTTGCCCCAACAAAGCCGGTAATACAGCCTTCCGGTACCGAGAAACCGGCCTGGGAGAGAGTGAATTCCGGATAATGTTTGGTCAGCCCGCGGACTTCAATGATATTACCCATTTGATTTGCCTCCTTTATAGATATCGTCATATAGAATGTCCAGCATGTCATGCAGTTCTTTTAAAGGGATATCCAGTGCGGAAGCCGCCTGGAGAGCATCCTGAATCTTCAGCTCTACCAGATGACGTTTGGCGTCCCGGAGCAGTTCCGTGTTTGCCGCACTGACAAAAGTGCCGACGCCAACCTGCTGATTCAGATAGCCTTCCTGTTCCAGTTCGTCATAGACGCGCCGGATGGTCAGGACGCTGACCCCCAGATCATTGGCAAAACGCCGTATGGAGGGCATGCTGTCCCCGTCCTTCAGATCTGCCCGCAGGATGGCGTCCTTCAACTGTTCCTTAATCTGCAGATAGAGCGGCTGGTCGGAACTGTTGGAAATCAGTATTTTCATGAACGTACCTTTCCGGCAATCCGTTTGCCAAGTGTGTATGTATATAATACACACTATACACTTAATACTCTCTGCTGTCAACCGAAAGTTATGGCCGGCTGCCTGAAAGACCGTCAGAAAGATACGTAAAGAGCAATTTTGAATACAAAAATTTCCAAAAAGTATTTGACAAATGGTTCTGTCCTCATTATAATCAATTAAAACATACTAATCCAATAGGAATTATAAACAATGCACCAGGAGCTGCGCAGGCAGGAAGGAGAGACACGATGAGCACAAAGTCAGAAAGAACATTCAGGTTTGAAACATTACAGCTTCATGTGGGACAGGAGCAGGCGGATCCGGCGACGGATGCCAGGGCGGTTCCTATTTATCAGACATCTTCATATGTATTCCATGATTGTCAGGATGCGGCCGGCAGATTTGCCCTTTCGGCCGGCGGTAATATTTACGGAAGGCTGACCAATCCCACAGAGGACGTATTTGAGCGCAGAATGGCGGCGCTGGAGGGAGGCAGCGCGGCGCTTGCCGTTGCATCGGGGGCGGCGGCCATCGCCTATACCTTCCAGAATCTGGCGAAGCAGGGTGAGCATATTGTGGCTGCCAAAAACATATATGGAGGGACTTATAATTTCCTGGCCCATACTTTTCCGGATTTCGGCGTGTCCACTACCTTCGTGGATCCCTTTGATGAAAAACAGCTGGAAGGGGCCATACAGGATAATACGAAGGCGGTTTTCCTGGAAACACTGGGAAATCCCAATTCTGATGTGGTGGATATCGAAGGTATAGCGCGCATTGCTCATGCCCACAAAATTCCCCTGGTAGTGGATAATACCTTTGCCACTCCCTATCTGGTACGCCCCATAGAATATGGTGCAGATATTGTTGTCCACTCGGCCACTAAGTTTATCGGCGGACACGGAACGGCAATAGGAGGCGTTATCGTAGAAGGAGGGGCTTTTGACTGGGAAGCATCAGGCAGGTTTCCTTCCCTTACGGAGCCGAATGAGAGCTATCACGGCGTTTCCTTTACGAAAGCGGCCGGGGCGGCGGCTTTTGTCACCAAGATAAGGGCAACGCTTCTGCGGGATACCGGCGCCACGCTTTCCCCGTTCCATGCCTTCCTTTTTCTTCAGGGATTGGAAACACTTTCCCTTAGGGTGGAGCGGCATGTGTCCAATGCGCTGAAGGTGGCCTCTTTCCTGGCCTCCCACCCGCAGGTGGAAAAGGTCAATCATCCTTCCGTTACGGAGGACCCTTCCCAGAAAGCATTGTATGCCAAATACTTTCCGAATGGGGGCGGTTCTATATTTACTTTTGAAATCAGGGGAGACGATAAGACGGCAATGCGCTTCATTGATCATCTCCGGCTTTTCTCCCTGCTTGCCAATGTGGCAGATGTGAAATCTCTGGTGATCCATCCGGCATCCACTACCCATGGGCAGTTGAACGGCGAAGAACTCAGCCAGCAGGGAATACGGCCGAATACGATCCGGCTCTCTGTGGGAACGGAGCATATCGATGATATTATTGAGGATTTAGAGGAAGCCTTCCTCGCGGTAAAAGAATAACAAAGGGGCGGCACGCTGCGATTGATAATCGGGCGTGCCGCCTTTATACATAAAGGAGGAGGCATGTAGTTGGCTGAAGGAAAAGGAGGACACAGGGGTCAGTCCGGTTCCGCAATCCGGGAAACCCCCACATAAATCCGGGAAATTTCATACCAGGTGGGATAATCCACGACCCCGCTCTGCGGAAGGCCGAAGACACGCTGGAATATTTTTACCGCATCGGCTGTCTGCTGTCCGTAGATTCCGTCTGCTGCTATATAAGGAATGGCAGGATAATTCTGCCGTATCCGGTTAAGCTGTTCCTGCATCTGCTGCACCTTCGCCCCGGAGGAACCGATGGTCAGGGTATAACCGGGCCAGGAGGAAGGAACCCCGCTGATGGCATCTGCCGTATTGATATACATATCGCTTCCATAATAATAATGGATGATTTCTATAGCGCTGTAGCCCTCATCCCCCAGGTATTTGGAACCCCATTGGCTTAAGCCGGTACAGCTGACCCTCCGCCCGTCACAATAGCTGGTCAGGATGGGCTGGCGGACACCCGGGCGGGAGAGATAATTGGCAAAAATCGTATCCACCAGGTAGCTGATATTCTCAAATACATTTCTGCCGTATATCCATTTCTGGTCAAAAGCGGTAGAGGAGGTAATGGTAAAATTGTAGCCCTGATTGCGGTACCACTCCGTATAGACACGGTTCAGGGTAAAGGACATAATAGCAAGTATGTTTGCGTAAATGGCGGATTCCGGCCAGGTGGCGTATATTTCCGAGGAAGCCACATTCTTAATGTAATCGGTATAGCGGACATAGTAGTTTGGCGCGGTGGGATCCGATGGGACACCGTCATGTACGATGACAAATTCGGGGATAACTACGCGGCTCAGTACGATTTCCCCTGTTTCATCCATAGGTTTGATTTCTGCTTCCGGTATTTTGGGAGGATAATCTCCATACAGGGTATGATCCGGAATGACGATATCTTCTTCCCTGCCGGGCATCTCCAGAGGTATCAGGGAAATGGGCTGCAGGGAGAGTACATCCGGCAGGATTTCAGAGCCGGCAACCACAAGCGGTTCATAGCCTGGTGCGTTTACGGTAAAGTTGTACTCGGAATAGGGCTGTTGATCCTGGGGTGTCAGACTGTATTCCAAAGGGGGAGCCGGCAGTTCTATCACATCGGTCTGGCCGGATTCGTCCGTGGTCAGAGTGTCTATGACCACATCCGGGGAACCGGTGACGGATATGGATATGGTCGCGCCTTCTATGGGAATCTGCCCCAGAGCGGATGTAACACTGATTCTCAGCCCGCCTGCATAGGGACTGTCGGTGGTCTGTGCGGCATGCAGTTTTTTTGCCATATGTGCGGTAACCTCACGATTGTTACTTACGATTACTATATGCAGAAATTTCCCGCAGGTTCATAGGAATGGGGAGAAAAAGAAATCAGCATAAAAAAGCGGTGGATACACAAAAAATCAGGCGGTTTCTCCCGCCTGTTTTTTTGTTTCCACCACTGTGGGTCAGTCCAGATTCAATTGTTTTTTCATGAGATATTCGGAAAGCACATAGCAGCCAATCCCTGTGAGGATACATGCCACAAAAGTAATAATATAGGTATTGCGCATAAAAACGCCCATAAAATCCGGAATGCCGGGGCCCTGAGGGGAGCCGACCTGGGTTATAATCATTTTGGTGAGATAGGGTGTCATAGCCAGGGAGGTCACGGTCTGGATCAGGATGGTGACACCGATATAGCACAGGATAGAAGCCATCACCTTATGCTTGGAAAACAGCTGTCCCAGAGAAACCGCACCATATACAATCAGGACATTGCTCACTGCGGATACCAGGAAGTAAAAGAAATTAAAAATGGAAAAAGCAGGAAGGGACATCCCGAACAGGGCATGGGAGTATTCCTTTGCATAGCTTATCACAACGGACAGTGACATGTCGAAGTCGCCTATTACCATAACCGGTACGCCGAAAATCAATATAATCAGAATCGCCCATAAACTGAGAACCGTGACGAGAAAATACCATATACCCCCCACAATGAGTTTGGACAGTATCAGCTGTCTGGCCGTTACGGGAAGGGTATGCATCAGATAGCCCTCATCGGTATACAGATTCCTGTAAAAACGTATCGCCACATAAATGCTGACAATTACGCTGACACAGCTTATGGTAAGGACATAAAACATCATCAGAACAAAGGCGCCTGCATTCAGTTCATTTGCATTAGCGGGAGGATCCATACGGACAAAACAGATGACAGATACAAGGGTCAGTATAATCATAATGGCACAGGACAGCGCAGGGATGCGCCAGGTTTCCTTCCATTCATGTTTCAGCAGTTTTTTCAGCATGCAAACACCTCCCTGAAATAGCTGTCTACGGATTTTCCGTAGGTTTCACGAATATTTTCCACAGAGGAGCAGAGCATAATCTGGCCGTCCCGGATAAAAATGCAGTCGTCCAGCACCGCTTCAATATCGGATATTAAGTGGGTGGAAAGAAGTACGGATGCCTTTTCATTATAATTGCCGATAATAGTCTTGAGAATGAAATCCCTGGCGGCCGGATCCACGCCGGCAATCGGTTCATCCAGAATATAAAGGTCGGCTTCCCGGCTCATGACCAGCACCAGCTGTACTTTTTCCTTAGTACCTTTGGAAAGGGTCTTCATACGGGCATGGAGATCGATGTGAAGACTGTCCAGCATGGCCAATGCTTTATCCTTGTTAAAATTAGCGTAAAAATCTACAAAATACTCCACCAGATCTTCGACTCTGCGGCTGCTGGAAAGGTAAGTCCGTTCCGGCAGATAGGAAATAATGGCTTTGGTTTCCACGCCCGGTTTGCAGCCGTTAATTAATATCTGCCCGGATGAGGGAGTCAGCAGGCCGTTAAGCAGCTTGATTAAGGTGGTTTTGCCGCTGCCGTTGGGACCAAGCAGCCCGATAATACGTCCTCGCGGAATCGTCAGGCTCATATTATTCAGCGCTGTGAAATGCCCATAGGTCTTGCACAGGCCGGTAATAGTTACCAGTTCGTTCATGCGCGCTCCCTCCTTTGTTCCGCCGGTTCCTCGGCAGTTGATGAGAGCAGTGTAAGAATATCTTTTTTATCAAAGCCCAGCTCTTTCATTTTAGCAATAAATGCATTGATTTCTTCTTTTGCCAGCTGAGTCCGAATTTGTGTGATCATGTTTTTGTCCTCCGTTACGAATCTGCCGCTGGTTCGTTTGGTTTCAATCAGCCCGCTGCGCTCCAGCTCGGCAAAGGCTTTCTGCATCGTGTTCGGGTTAACGCTGGCCTCGGCAGCCAAATCCCTCACACTGGGGAGCTTGTCGCCAGGTCCATATATGCCGGACACGATCTGAAGCTGGATACGCTCCAGAAGCTGTGCATAGATGGGGCGATCGGAATCCAGGTTCCATGCCATATCATCATTCCTTTCTGTAGTGCTTTATTTTAAATCTGTATTACTATAATAATACAATAATGCAAAAAAGAGAAAATGTCAATAGAAAGTTATTCTTTGGGTGACGCCAAACTTTTTTATCTGTACTCTTATTCTATTGGGTATGGCGGAGCGGTGGACAGACAGCCGGGGAAGTGGTAACATATAGCAAAATAAGGAACCGGAGAGTATTTGCGAAAAATTCAGGGTGGAACGGGACATATTCACCGGTGGGAAAGGATTTCCGGAAATGTCCGGGAAAATGGTGGCCGAAATGGAACTGCGGATAGAAAAGGCGGGAGCAGCGGATATGGATGAAGTGGGAAAGCTTTATGACGGGCTGAATGAATATCTGGAGGAGCATGTGAATTATCCGGGGTGGAGGAAGGGGATTTATCCGGTGAGGGAAACGGCTGAAAAGGGGATTGGCGAGGGGTGTCTTTATGTTGCCAGATATGGGAAGGAAATCGTGGGCAGCATTATATTGAGCCATGAGCCGGAAGCGGCGTACGAAGAAGCGGACTGGCAGGCGGATTTGGAATATAAGGATATTTTTGTGATTCATACGTTTGCAGTACATCCGCTTTGGCTGGGGAAAGGCGTGGGAAAGCGGCTGATGGAGTTCACGCTGGAGCGGGGAAAGGAGGAGAAGATGCAGGCTGTCAGGCTGGATGTATATGAAAAGAACGAACCGGCCATTGCGCTTTACCGGCGATATGGGTTTTGTTATATAGATACGGTTGATTTGGGATACAGCGTGTATGGGCTGGATCGGTTTGCACTCTTTCAGAAAATATTGTAAGACAGGGTTCGAATGTAACAGGGCTTTATGGAAGAACACATGTTTTTTGCGGAAAGGAGGACTTTTTATGCAGGACAAGCCATTTTGGGAAGAGAGCTATTCGGATTTTGAAGTGTCCGCTTTTTCAAAGGGGCCTACGGTGGATGTGGAGGAACAGTATAATGAGTGCAGATCAGAGCTTAGTGTTGGAAAAAGCAAAATTGCTTTATAATGTTAAACTGGTTCGGGAAATTATAATGGGGAATTCAGGCAATCGCATTTTTGAGGTGGAAAGAGGGGAGACTGCATATATACTGCGATCATCCGCGTATAGTATTGACAGAAAAGAGCATACCGGATTTGAATTAAAATGGATGGACTATTTATCGGATACAATGACAGGTATCGTCCGTCCGCAAAAAAGTATAAAAAATAATCTGTATGAGGTAATAGAAGCCGAAGGTAAAGAGTATATTCTTTGTCTTTTTGAGAAAGCCCCGGGAAAAATAGTTGAAACGGATAATCCAAATGAATTTAATGAAAAGCTGTTCTATAATCTTGGTGCGCTGATGGGAGAGATGCATCGCCTCACCAGGGACTATGAGGACAATGTCAGAAAGCCTGCATTTGAATGGACAGGCGCCGTAAATGCATGGCGCTGCGAACATGTTATTTTGGATGAAAGGGTAAGGCACCGTTTAAAAAAATATTATAAGGAACTGCATTCGCTTCCTATAAATAAGGATAACTATGGCATTATCCATTATGATATCCATACCGATAACTTTTTTGTAGACAATGGCAATATCAAATTGTTCGATTTTGAGGCCTGCCAGTTTAACTGGTATGCAGCTGATATGGCCAGCGCTATATTTTTTATGGTGCTGAAAGGGGCCGGGCCGCTGCAGCATAAAGGGGAAAAGGAAAGGACGGAGTTTGCGGAGACGTATTTGGTATCTTACTTAAAAGGGTATTTGGAAACAAATACAGTGGATGCATATTGGATCAAAAAGATAGACCTGTTTATGAAATATCAGATGGGTGATGAATATCTGTATGCCCAAAGTTATTGGCCTGATGAGCTTGCATATTTACGGGATTGGTATCTGGACTGGCATAAAGAACGAATACATAATGGTTTGCCGTATGTTGTTATCGATTATGATAAAATCGTGAAAAGCATACCAATATAAAGTGCTTTTCTACCGGTTCTAATTCCCGCGTGCAGCAGACAGAGGCAGGCTTTGCTCTGGCTGCTGCTGCGCGGCATATGTGCTACTGCAGGGAATCTGTCCGGCGGCAGGTTACTTCTTTAATGCATGTCAACAGTCGTTCATTTTCCTCATGTCCCATAAAACAGAAACGGAAAAAGCTTTCATCAAGGCTGTGAAAACTGGAGCAGTCCCGGATCATCATTTTCTTCCGGATGGCGGCTTCAAAGATGTCCTGTGCGGTAATTCCCTGTTCCAGTATCCGTACGAGGACGAAGTTGGCAAATGAGGGGAAAACCTTCAGTCCGGGAAGGGCGGATAAAAAGGAACAGCAGTGCCCGCGTTCCGCCCGGATCAGGTTTTGGGTACGGCTGATATAGCCGGTATCTGTGAACATGACCTGTCCTGCGGCATCCGCAAGGGAACTGACGGTCCAGGGATTTTTGGAGGCGTTTATTTCATCCAGCATACTTTTGTTCCCGGTGACCGCATAACCCAGGCGCAGGCCGGGAGCGGCCCAGAACTTGGACACGCCGCGCAGCACGAGAAGATTGTCGTAGCTTTCTGTCAGGGGAATGGCGGTTATATCGGAGAGCGTGGGCGCAAATTCCGCATACGTTTCATCCACCATAACCAAAATACCGTTCCGTTTGCAGAGTGAGAGCAGGCGTTTCATTTGAGATACCGTTAAAGCGCTGGAAGTAGGATTATTGGGATTGCACAAAACCAGCAGCTGCGGCAGGCAGGGGACACTTTTTCCGGAGCCGGTGTCTGTTTCGTGAGAAAAAATCCCCTCTGTCATAAATCGTTCCAAATCCTCCTCATCCAGGAGGAAATCCTCCGATGCCTTTAGATCGTAATAATGCGTCCGGCTTCCTGTCAGGGAAAGCTCCCGTTCATATTCCGAATAAGCAGGGCCAAGGATCACCGCGTCCCTGGGGCGTATGGCCCGGATTCCTGCGGATATCAGTTCCGTGGAACCGTTTCCCACAAGGATATGTTCTGCAGGGGCTCCGGTATAAGCGGATATGGCAGCCCGCAGCGCGGTATAATTCCTGTCAGGATATGCACATAAAACATCCAGGTGCTTTGCCAGATAATCCTTCAGCAGGGGGGACAGCCCCAGCGGATTTACATTGGCTCCGAACCCGGTGATTTCTTCTTTTCTGATGCCGTAAACTTGTTCTATTTTTTCCAGATCACTTCCATGAAATGTATGCATAATACGCTCCTTTTCCGGTATCTTCCCCTGCCCGGTTATGGGCGGTGCCCCTTTTTCTGTTTTGAAATGTTGCAGGATTCCTGCCGGTAATGTTATACTGATAGTAATTCTTTTTAGATGGAAATACAAGGATGGATTTTACGGGGGTGAGAACTTTGAAGGAGCTTTACGCGAAAATTTCAACAGAGGACTGGCAGGAAAGCGGCGGGCCCCTGGAGCTCTCATGCCGGGAAGTAGGCCTGGCTCTGAAAAAGGAGGAAGTGAAGGAAGGCTTTTTTACGGTAACCGGGGAACAGGGACAGTTGACGGAAGGTTATGTCTCCTGTGATGAAGAGCGTATGGAATGCCTCACTTCTTTTTTCTCCGGAGCATCGGAAACGATAGAGTACCGTTTTGATTCCCGGGGAATGCGGGAAGGGGAGGAACGAAAGGGACGGTTCCTGATTATCTCCAACCGGGGGGAGTATGAAATACCTTTCCAGGCGGTTGTGCTGCACAAGGAAGTGACCTGCTCGGAAGGGGAATTGACGAATCTGTTCCAGTTCACTAATCTGGCGAGGAACGCTTGGGAAGAAGCGGTGAAGCTGTTTTATTCCCCGGAATTTATCCGGGTGTTCAGCGGTCAGGATAAAAAATACCGGAATCTGTACAAAGGGTTCTCCCAGGTACCCGGGAATATGCAGAATGTCGAGGAATTTCTGATATCCATCCATAAGAAACAGCCCGTGGAATATGTACTGCCCCGGACGGAAATCGTGATAACCAGCCTTCATGCCCAGTTGTGTGAAACGCTGCAGATCATTAAAAACGGCTGGGGTTACAGCCCGCTCCGGGTAGAGGCGGAGGGGGATTTCCTTTCTACGGAAAAGAAACTTCTGCGGGAGGAGGACTTTCTGGGAAACCAATGCGGTCTGCCTGTTTCTGTCAGGCAGGAAGAACTCCATGAAGGAAAAAATTTCGGACGTATTATATTAAAGCATGCGTACGGAAGTATACAGGCCCTTATCACCGTTGTAAAAAGAGGAGAACACCGTGTGGTGCGGACCGGCCGCCGGCTGGAGCTGAAACGGCTGACGGTGGAGCTGGTACGTCTGTATCAAAGCGTAAAGATGAAAAAAATGAGTACGGATCTGTGGCGGAGCCAGACCAGGGAAGTGGTGGACCGTATGAAGCGGATAGAGGATAAAAATCCGGCGGTACGTCTGTATCAGGCCCATCTTCTGATTACGGAGGAACGTTTTGACGAGGCGGGATGGATTCTGGATCATCTGGATATTACGCCGGATGAGAATATGCCGGAGCTGTACTGTTATTATCTGTATTTAAGCAGTCTGTATCAAAGGAGCGAGACTGTGACAGCGGAGGTAACCATCCAGATGGAGGATCTGCACAGGGTATACCGGGATAACTGGAGGATTGCCTGGCTTTTGCTGTTTTTATCCCCCACACTGGGGAGAAGCGTTTCCCAGAAATGGCTGTTTCTGGAGGATCAGTTCCGCCACAGCGGTTCCAGCCCCGTCCTATATCTGGAGGCGCTCCATCTGGCAAATTTCAGTCCCACGCTGTTAATGAAGCTGGACACCTATGAACTGCAGCTGCTGCATTTCGGCGCCAGAAATGGGATTTTGTCGGAGGATCTCATCGGGCACCTGGTGTATCTGGCAGGAAAAGAAAAGTATTACAGGGAAAGCCTATTCCGGATTCTGAAGAACTGTTATGAACGTAAAAGCGATCCCCAGCTGCTCACCGCCATATGCTCCCTCTTAATCAAGGGGAATAAAAGCGGGCCGGAATATTATCCGTGGTACCGCAGGGGCGTGGAACAGGAACTCAGGGTAACCAGGCTGTATGAGTATTATATGATGTCTGTGGATACGGAAAGGCAAGTGGAGATTCCCCGTATCGTGCTCATGTATTTTGCTTACCAGAGTAATCTGGATTATGATAAATGCGCTTATCTATATGCGTACATACAAAAACACCGGGAGGAGTTTCCTGAGCTGTATCTGGCTTATAAAAGCCAGATGGACCGGTTTGTCCTCCAGCAGCTGTATAAAGGACGCATCAACAGAGATCTGGCCTTTCTGTACCAGACCGTGCTGGATGAAAAAATGCTGACCAGGGACAACTGCCAGGTTCTGGCTCCCCTTCTTTTTATGCAGCAGCTGGACTGTGAGGGGAAGGATATCCGGAAAGCTGTTGTTATCCATACCAGGCTGCGGGGAGAGCAGGTTTACCCGGTGGAAAACGGCAGGGCCTATGTGGCTGTTTATGACAAGGACGTGGAAATACTTCTGGAAGATGAGGAGCTAAACCGGTACAGTGCGGGACGCCATTTTGTGCTGGATCGGCTGATGTATCCGGCCAGATGTGTGAATGTCCTGGAGTCTTTTGTGGAAAACAGCCTGGGCTTTAACCTTTTCTGCTGTGAGAGCAGCAAGGGGAAAATCCGTATCACGGAAAAAAATGCATCGCGGTTTCGCAGGCTGGCGGAGGATACCCGTGTCATTCCGGCCTTTGCCCGGGCTATACGTATGGAACTTCTGAAATATTATTACGGACAGGAAGAGCTGGAGGAACTGGATTTATTGCTGGAAGCCTTAAACAGGGAGGATTTGGATGGATCCGATGTGTATGAGGCGGCTGGTTATCTGGTTCTGCGTTCCTTCTATGAAAAGGCCTTTGCCTGGCTGGCCGGGCAGGATCCGGGTCGGACGGATGCCAAGATCCTTCTCCGCTTATGCAGCAGGATGCTGGAGACAGGGCTTTGTATGGAGGAGGAGGCGATGACGAGGCTGGCCTACAGCGCATTCTGCCGTGAAAAATATGACAGCCATATCCTGCAGCATCTGGTAAAGAGGTATGAGGGAAGTACAAAGGAACTGACGGATATCCAGAGGGCGGCGGATAATTTTGCAGTGAATACTTATGAGCTGACGGAAAGGCTGCTGGTACAGCTTCTTTACATCGGAGATGACGTGATGGGCCGGACCGGGCTGCTGCGGCAGATTATTATCGAAGGCGGCAAGAGTGAGCTGGAAGCGGCGTTTCTCCACAGATGCAGCGGTCTGTATCTGATGAATGCAGAAACGATGGATCGCTATATTATTACCGATATCGGAAGGGTTGCCGGGAGGGGGGAAAAGCTCAGTGACATGTGCCGTCTGGCTTTTCTGGAGTATTTTGCCCGTCACAGGGACGAGCGCAGTGAGCGGACAGATGCTCTTATCAAGCTTTTCGGCGATCAGCTTATTGCACAGCATATGATGTTTCCTCTTTTCCAGGAATATGCGGACATCCTGGAAGGGGCGGAAACTATGATGGATAAAACGATGGTGGTTTACCGGGGAAGCAGGGAGCATCCTCTGACCATAAATTACCGGATTATTCCCACACCGGCGGAGGGAGGGGAACTGACATCCATACAGGAAACGTACCGTTCCTTCGATCTGCAGCACATGTATGCGGGAATCTATACAGCCAGCTTTGTGCTGTTTGCCGGGGAGAGCCTGCAGTATTTTATTACGGATAATTCCGGGAGCGGGGAGATTCTTGACAGCGGGGAACTGAAAATGGGGGAATGCAGTGTTTTTGTAAAAGAAAGCAGATATGGGATGATAAATGATATCGCTTCCGCCCGTCTCATGAGGGAAGAGGGAGAGGCCCAGGAGCTGCTGGAGCAGTATCTCCTTACGGAATGGATGACAGAGGGCCTGTTTAACGTGACAGGCGGGGACTCTCCGCCGATGTAGGCGGCATCCTCGAAAGCAGGGGCGGAAAGAAAAAAGGAAAGGCAGGTGAAAGAAGATGTTTCTGGGAAATCCGGATAGAAAGAGCGGTGCAGGGGCCTTTATCGGCTATGATATCAGTGACAGGTTTGCCCAGATCAGCTTTTGGCTGCCGGGAGCGGATAAGCCGGAAACCCTTTCCCAGGTGATGGGGGAGGAGGAATATATGATCCCAGCAGTGCTGTGCCGCCGCAGGGATCGGGATGTGTGGACCTATGGCCGGGAGGCTTTGAAAAACGCGGAGGCCGGGCAGGGCATCCTTGTGGAAAATATGCTGTCAAAAGCCCTGGCGGGAGAAAGTGTGGAGGTGGAAGGGGAGTGCTTTGATGCGGCGGTGCTTTTGTCGCTATTTATTAAAAGGAGCCTTTCCCTTCTCGCCGGGGCCATGCAGCCGGAAAAGGCCGCCATGTTTTTGTTTACGGTGGATGAAGTGGATAAAAAGACAGTGGAGGTGCTTTCCCGGGTAGCGGCCCTTATTTCTCTCCCGCCGGACCGGGTGTCCTGCCAAAGCAGGGGGGAGAGCTTCTTCTATTATAATATCAATCAGCCGGAAGAGCTTTGGCGCCATCAGGTAATGATATGTGATTTTTCCGGAACGGCAATGAAGCTTCTTATGTTTGAAATGAACCATCATACCAGGCCGGTGACAGTGATGGTGCATGAAGAGATCCACCCGGAAATCGGAAGGCGTCTGCCGCCGGAGGAGGGGCCGGGTGATGGTGATAAACAGATAATGGACGAGCGGTTTGCCTCCGTACTGGAGAAGGTGTGTGCCGGAAAGATTATCGATACTATTTATCTGATTGGGGACGGGTTTAACGGAGAATGGTATGTCCGTTCCCTGCCGGTGCTCTGCCGGGGAAGGCGGGTGTTCCAGGGAAATAATCTGTACAGCAAAGGGGCCTGCTACGGGGCCAGGGCGAAAAAGCAGCCCGGGGAAGACGGGCGGAGTTATGTTTATCTGGGAAAGGATATGCTGAAGGCAAATATCGGCCTGGAAGCGTCCTTCCGGGGGCAGGATTCCTATTTTGCCCTGTTGGATGCGGGGATCAACTGGTATGATGCGGTCAGGGAATGTGATTTCCTGCTGAATGAGGATCATGCGTTTTCCCTGCGGATTACCCCCCTTAACGGGAGGGAGGTAAAGGAAGTGGCGGTCACACTGGATGGGGTGCCGGAGCGTCCGCCCAGGACGACCAGAATCCATCTAACGGTTTCCTTAAGCGATGCGGATACGGTGAGACTTAAGATGGAAGATAGGGGATTCGGGGAAATGTTTCCCGCTTCCCATAAAATCTGGGAGGAAACGTTCCGTTTGAAGGAGGAAAAAGGCCGGGGGCGGAAAGAAGGGGAAGCGACATGAGCAGAGTCCATTTATGTCTGGGCAGTCCGGCGGTAAATCCATACTGCTTTGATCAAGCCAGGGTCCGTATTTATTCCGTGGAGGAGCTGTGTTATTTTCTCAGGGAAAATGCGTATCTGCTGGACGAAACGATTTTTACCAGGGGACTGTCCGACTGGCTTTATAAAGAATGCGGCCTCCCGGAGCTGGGGCAGAAGCTGAATATGCTCCAGAAAAACAAGGAAAAGCCGGAGAGCTTCGTAACGGCAATTTTTGAATACACCGGTTATTTTAAACCGGAGGAAATCCGGGAAACGCAGCGGCTGGTAAGAGTGAGCGCTAATGTAACGCTGACGGAAAAGCAAAAGGCCAGAGCAGATTATTTCCTGGAGAGCAGACGCTATGTACTCGCCATGCAGGAATACCGGAACCTGCTGCAGGACGGAGATGCCCTGGCGCCGGATTTTGCTGGAAGTATCTATCATAACCTGGGGACTTCACAGGCAAAGCTGTTCCTGTTTGAAAAGGCGGCCGCTTCTTTTGAACAGGCCTACCGGCTTACCGGAAATCCGGAGAGCCTGCTGCAGTATTTGGCGGCCATGCGGCTGCATCTGAAGGAACCGGAATATTTGAATTTCCTTACAGACCACGCAGAGTATTATGACGCCTCCCTTGAACTGGAAAAGCGGGTGGTAGCCCGTAAGGAAGCATGGACCAATTCCCGGAACCAGTCGGTGGTGTCGGAAATAAAAGGGGCCTTTTTCTCCGGAGAGGAGGAAAAATGCCGGGAGCTGATGGGACAGGAAGTGGAAAAGCTGGAGGAGGAGTATCGGGATTATGTGGTGCAGTAGGGTGTGTTTGTAATTCATTCCCCGGCATTTCTCTTTTCCTGTTTCTTTCTCCGGATGCTGCTGTAGTGCAGGCGTATGTGCAGAGTCTTGCATGAACGTAAAAAGGACCGATGGTATTGACGGATTGCCGCCGCAACCATCGGTTTTCTTCGGCCAAATTTCAGCATCCCCTTTTAAGCAGATATAAATGCTGCCGGTGGGGCATGAGGCAGGAAGAAGGAACCGCTACACGGAGTTCCCCATAATATCTGCCAGCTCTGCCTGTTCCGCAAATTCCCGGACAGTTCCAGCCTTTGCCGCCTGCTTATGCCATTTTCGCAGAAGCGCCAAATCGGTTTCCGATAGGATCCGTTCGTGAAGCCCAGCCGGAATTTTTCCTAAATCTTCCAGTAGTTCAATCACATCTTCCGCTATTCCTTCTGCTTTTCCTTCTGCCTTTCCTTCTATTTTTCCGGCTTCTTTACCCACACTGAATTCATCGGCACGTATTTTTTTCATTTCTTCTTCTTCGTTATACTCAAATATCGACATCGCAATCACCTCCGCCCTCTGTGCGGACAAAAAGTCTGCCAGTATATCATTCCGGATACATTCCGTCACTGCCCGATCCACGGCTTCCGCAATTTCCATCTCCGCTGCTTATTTCCGGACACATTCCACAAACAGGCAGTATTCCCTCAGGGTCCTGCATTTCTGCATCAGATCCCGGTTATTCCCGATGTTGATGTTAAGCATTGTAACCTTTACTTCCAACTCGGGGGAGAGAACCTTCTTTTCAAACGCATCAGACAGCTTTAACAGTCTGCGTTCCGGCTGCTCCTGCGTCCCATTGTAAAATACAACGAAGCGGGGAACGGGAATTATAATCTGTTTACTGGAATACAGGGTCTTTCCCGCCACATACTTCTCCAGCTGCCTGGCCATGTACAAAAGATCCCGCAGGGGCATATTCGGGTTGAAAGTAGATTGATGCTCATATAAATTCATTTCCGAATCAAACAGGAATGAGACATCATTTTTAACGCCCATATAGATTGCGTTTTCCAGTGTATAGATTTCCATAGCATCAGTGTCCGCATAAGCGGTTTCGTTCAATGCGTTGTATAATTCCAGCAGTTTTTCCTTGTCCTTATACAGCATACGGAACACCGTATCCTTGTAGTTTCTCACCACATGCCGTTTTTTCCCTTTCCCGGAAGTTCCTTTTTCTACGGGATTCTTTCTTTCTGTGGAATGCTCTGCTTCCGTGGAATGCTCTGCTTCCGTGGAAAGCTCTGCTTCCGTGGAAAGCTCTGCTTCCATAGAATGTTTTTCTTTCATAGAAAGCTCCTTTCTGCAATTGTGAGCAGGAAGCTGTCTGAAAGAATGTGCTATAAACCGCTTCTGTCCAGCAACTCCTGCCTGTTTCATTTGGATGGTAAGCATAGAGTTTCTGAATAGAGAATAGAAATGAGACGGCTTACGCCAGGATTCATAGAAAATTATGCTTATCATTATTTTATCATGCTGTTACCAACCTTGCAATAATTAATTTACCTTAAAATGTATACTGTACAAGAAAAATCCGATTGGCTATTGACACATGAAATCCCCTCGTGATAGGATAATGCCATCGGCAATTTAGTATGATAAATTGCTAACTTACTAAAGAAGCAGTGCGTTACATTGTTTCAGGGAGGAATTAATTATGAAAAAGACAGCAGTGGTTTTGCTGGCAGGTGTGCTGGCATTGGGGCTTATGGGCTGCGGCAGTTCACAGACTTCGGGAGCGGCCGACAGTGAGCCGGCTTTGGAGAGCAGTGCGGCGGCGGAGAGCACGGTGGCTGAAAGTGCGGCGGATGCGCAGGAAGCGGCAAGTACGGCGGCAGCGGATACCGGGGAAGGACGTAAGTTTGTAGTGGGCTTTGATGCGGAATTCCCGCCTTACGGGTATAAGGATGAAAGCGGAGAATATGTGGGCTTTGACCTGGATCTGGCGGCAGAGGTATGTAAGCGCCAAGGCTGGGAGCTGGTTAAGCAGCCTGTTGACTGGGATTCCAAGGATATGGAGCTGGATTCCGGCGCGATTGATTGTATTTGGAACGGGTTTACCATGAACGGCAGGGAAGATCAGTATACCTGGAGCGTTCCTTATGTGGATAACAGCCAGGTTTTTGTTGTGGCTGAGGATTCCGGGATCGCCGCTAAAGCGGATCTGGCAGGTAAAGCAGTGGGGGTTCAGAAGGATTCCTCCGCACTTGCGGCATTAGAGGGGGATGAGAAGGAATTGGCGGATACCTTCGCTGTGCTGAACCAGTATGCGGATTATAATACCGCTTTTATGGATCTGGAAGCAGGGGCCATAGATGCGTTGGCTATTGATATCGGAGTTGCCAATTACCAGATCTCTTCCAGGGACGGCGGTTATGTGATTCTGGAAGGAACGGATCACACGGAGTATTTATCTACGGAGCAGTACGGAATTGGCTTTAAAAAAGGCAATGAAGAGCTGAAAGATATCGTGGAAGCCACTTTGCTGGAAATGGTGGATGACGGAACGTTCATGACGATTGCGGAAAAGTATGCGGAATATGGCCTTTTGGACAGCATTTGCCTCGGAAAGTAAACGGTTCACCGGGCGGCGGACAAAGCAGGGCAGTCCGGTACCGGCCTGCCGCTTACAGGAATAACAGATACAGGGAGAAAGCCGCGGCAGCGGCTTTTTTCCGGTTGAAATGTTGAAAACCAGAGTAACTGTTAAAGTACGCAACAGTTACGGAACAGGAAAAAAGGGAGGAAACCATGGAAGTGGGAAAAATGCTGCAGCAGCTCGCAGGGGGCATGCTGATTACAACGGAGATTTTTGTGCTTACCCTGTTGTTCTCTCTGCCTCTGGGACTGCTATTGTCATTTGGCAGGATGTCCAAAGTCAGGGTGATTCGTTTTTTGACAAAGGTATACATATCGGTGATGAGGGGGACGCCTCTTATGCTGCAGCTGATTGTGGTTTATTTCGCTCCCTATTATGTATTCGGTTTAAAAATATCCCAGGGCTACCGGATGGTGGCGGTAATTCTGGCCTTTGTGCTGAATTATGCCGCTTATTTTGCGGAAATTTACCGCTCCGGTATAGAATCCATGCCGGTGGGCCAGTATGAGGCGGCTAAAATTCTGGGATACAGCAGGGCACAGACCTTTCTGAAAATTATCCTGCCGCAGGTAATCAAGCGGGTGCTCCCGTCGGTTACGAATGAAATGATCACGCTGGTAAAGGATACCTCCCTGGCATTTGTTCTGACGGTTACGGAAATGTTTACCATTGCCAAACAGATTGCAGCGGCACAGGCCTCGGTCATGCCTTTGATGGCTGCCGGTGTATTTTATTACATTTTCAACCTGATTGTTGCCATGGTCATGGAGCATGTGGAGAAGCGGCTGAACTATTACAGAGGGTAAGGTGGAGAAATGAACGGGAATTTTCTGGAAATTAAAAAAATGAAAAAGACCTTTGGGGAACTGGAGGTTATCAGGGATATTTCCCTTTCGGTGAAGGAAGGGGAGGTGGTTTCCGTTATCGGTCCTTCCGGATCCGGGAAGTCCACCTTGCTGCGGTGTGCGACCATGCTGGAAAAAATGGACGGCGGAGAGCTTTCCTATCTGGGCGAGAGGGCGGCTTACGAGGAAAACGGAAGATGTGTGTATGCCTCCAGGGCTGACCGGAAGCGGATCCACAAATATTTTGGGCTTGTATTCCAGAATTTTAATCTGTTTCCCCATTATACGGTGTTAAAAAATATTATTGATGCGCCTGTGACCGTGGACGGAATATCCAGGAAGGAAGCGGAGGAACGGGCGGAGAAGCTTTTGGCCCAGCTGGGGCTTTCCGAAAAGAGGGACGCCTATCCTTATCAGCTTTCCGGCGGGCAGCAGCAGCGGGTTTCCATTGCCAGAGCGCTTGCCCTGCAGCCGAAGATCCTGTTTTTTGATGAACCCACCTCCGCGCTGGATCCGGAGCTTACCGGGGAAGTGCTGAAGGTGATCCGTCAGCTGGCCCGGGAACATATGACAATGATCATTGTGACCCATGAAATGCAGTTTGCCCGGGAATTGTCGGACCGGATTATCTTTATGGAGCAGGGTGTCATCTGTCAGGAAGGTACACCGGAGGAGCTTTTTAACTCTCCCAATGCACGGGTTCGTGAGTTTATCGGCCGTGTTATGAACGTATGATTTGTAGGGTTGTGCTTTTTCAGGGGGCTGCCGGCTTATTTTTTTGGCATTATGTAGAAAATAGGGGGACACCGGACATGTATTCTTGATTTCTGAAAAGTGGTGCGCTATACTTGTTACAGCAGCGCCGCTTTTTCTCTGCGGTATTTGGCCCAAGGGACAAGCGGCGTGGAAAATTACGCAGGATGGCTTTCAACAGCCATCTTTCAAATTTACGGCGCTTTTATAAGCGCAGATGGAGGATAAAATGGAGAAACTGGACCAGCTTTACGAAGGAAAGGCAAAGAAAGTTTTTAAAACAGATGATCCCGATGTGTTAATTGTGGATTATAAAGATGATGCCACCGCTTTCAACGGGGAGAAGAAGGGCACCATTGTAGGAAAAGGCGTCATCAATAATAAGATGAGCAACCGTGTGCACCAGCTTCTGGAGGAAAAAGGGGTTCCTACTCATTATATCCAGGAATTGAGCGACAGAGAAACCGCCGTAAAGAAAGTGGAAATCGTACCTCTTGAAGTGATTATCCGGAATGTGGCAGCAGGAAGCTTCTCCAAGAGACTCGGTGTGCCGGAGGGAACCCCCTTTGAACAGCCCACCGTGGAATTCAGCTACAAGAATGACGAGCTGGGCGATCCTCTGATTAATGATTATTTTGCAGTTGCCCTGAAGCTGGCGACCTGGGAGGAAATTAAAACCATCCAGGATTATGCGTTTAAGGTAAATGATGTTCTGAAGGAGTATTTCCTCCAGGCGGGCATCAAGCTGATTGACTTTAAGATTGAATTTGGCCGTTACCACGGACAGATTATCCTTGCAGATGAAATCAGCCCGGATACCTGCCGTCTGTGGGATGTAAATACCAATGAAAAACTGGATAAGGATCGTTTCCGCCGTGATCTTGGCAATGTGGAAGAAGCCTACAACGAAGTTTTCAAACGTCTGGGATTATAAAACTGCCGACGGGGCGCCTGAAGGAAAAGGGATAGGTAAGCCGCGGTATATCCGCGGCTTTCTGAAATTACGGAGACAGTAACTCGTACACAGCACAGAAACGAGGAGGCATATGACGGAAAAAGGCATCTATGAGCAGGCTGCGTTGACGGACAGGCCCGGAGAAGAATGCGGTGTTTTCGGGATGTATGATTTTGACGGCGGCGACGTGGCGGGCAGCATCTACTATGGTCTGCTTGCCCTGCAGCACAGGGGGCAGGAAAGCTGCGGTATAGCGGTAAGCGATACTTCAGGTCCGAAGGGGAAGGTTCTGAGCGTTAAGGATATGGGGCTGGTAAATGAGGCGTTTAATCCGGATAATCTGGAACGGCTGGGAGGAGACATCGGCGTCGGCCATGTGCGGTATTCCACAGCAGGCAGCAGTACGCGGGAAAATGCACAGCCTCTTGTTCTAAATTACGTAAAGGGCACTCTGGCGCTGGCGCATAACGGAAATCTTGTCAATGCCCTGGAGCTTCGAAGAGAACTGGAATATTCAGGCGCTATTTTCCAGACGACCATAGATTCCGAAGTGATAGCGTATCATATTGCGCGGGAAAGGCTGAATTCCAAATCGGTTGAGGAAGCGGTGGGCCGGGCAATGGGAAAGCTTAAAGGGGCTTATTCCCTGGTCATCATGTCTCCCCGCAAGCTTATCGGCGCAAGGGATCCTTACGGGTTCCGTCCGTTATGTATCGGAAAACGGGATAACGCCTATGTGCTGGCTTCGGAAAGCTGTGCTTTGGATACGCTGGGAGCCTCCTTTATCAGGGATGTGCTGCCCGGCGAGATCGTGACGATTACACCGGAAAAAGGGATTATCTCGGATACGGGCATGTGTATTCCCTGCAAGGAGCACGCACGGTGTATCTTTGAGTATATCTATTTTGCGCGTCCCGACAGTTACATTGACGGTGTGAGCGTATACCATGCCAGAGTTCTGGCGGGAAAATTCCTGGCAATGGATTCCCCGGCGGAAGCGGATATTGTGGTGGGCGTGCCGGAATCCGGGAACTGCGCGGCGCTTGGATATGCGTCGCAGTCGGGCATTCCTTACGGCACGGCCTTTGTAAAAAATGCCTATATCGGCCGGACCTTTATCAAGCCGAAGCAGAAGAGCCGGGAAAGCAGCGTCCGGATAAAATTAAATGCCCTGAAGGAAGTGGTGAATGGGAAAAGGGTCATCATGATCGATGATTCCATCGTGCGCGGCACCACCTCGGACAGGATCGTGCATATGCTCCGGGAAGCCGGAGCGAAGGAAGTGCATATGCGCGTCAGCTCCCCTCCCTTTTTATGGCCCTGCTACTTCGGAACGGATGTGCCGGCCAGAGAGCAGCTGATCGCTTATAACCGCAGTGTAAAAGATATCTGTAGAATTATCGGTGCAGATTCTCTGGGATATCTGCGCATGGAGCGTCTGGATGAAATGGTAAACCGGCTGGGTATCTGCAAAGGCTGTTTCACGGGAACCTACCCTATTGCACCGCCTGAAGAAGATATCCGCGGAGAATTTGATAAATAAAGGAACTGTACAGTCCCATTGCAGTTACCCAAACAGCCATTTGCTATGGAAACCGCTGCTAAATAACAACCGAACAAAGGAGTTGCCTGATTATGAGTAACAATACGGACAGATACGTAAGCCCGCTTTCAGAAAGATATGCCAGTAAGGAAATGCAGTATATATTTTCTCCGGATATGAAGTTTTGTACATGGAGAAAGCTGTGGATAGCTCTGGCGGAAACGGAAAAAGAACTGGGCCTGCCGATTACGGAGGAACAGATCGAAGAATTAAAGGCCCATTCTACAGATATTAATTATGAAGTGGCAAAAGCAAGAGAAAAAGAGGTACGCCATGACGTTATGAGCCATGTGTATGCATATGGCGTGCAGTGCCCCAAAGCAAAGGGGATCATCCATCTGGGTGCCACCTCCTGCTACGTGGGGGACAATACGGATATCATCGTAATGGCAGAGGCTCTGAAGCTGGTAAAGAAGAAGCTGGTAAACGTTTTATATGAGCTTTCTTCTTTTGCTGATAAATATAAAGACCTGCCTACGCTGGCCTTTACCCATTTCCAGCCTGCACAGCCTACCACGGTGGGAAAGAGGGCAACCTTATGGATGCAGGAATTTTACCTGGATCTGGAAGATCTGGATTATGTGCTTTCCACCATGAAGCTTCTTGGATCCAAGGGAACAACAGGAACCCAGGCTTCCTTCCTGGAACTGTTTGACGGCAATATGGAGAAAGTTAAGGCACTCGATCCCATGATAGCGGAAAAGATGGGATTTCAGTCCTGTTATCCGGTATCCGGGCAGACCTATTCCCGTAAGGTGGATACCAGAGTCCTGAATGTTCTGGCCGGAATTGCCGCCAGCGCAACCAAAATGTCCAATGATATCCGCCTTCTGCAGCATTTAAAGGAAGTGGAAGAGCCCTTTGAGAAGAGCCAGATCGGTTCTTCGGCCATGGCTTACAAGAGGAATCCCATGCGCAGCGAACGGATAGCATCCCTTTCCCGTTATGTGATCGCAGATGCACTCAATCCGGCTATCACCTCCGCAACCCAGTGGTTTGAAAGAACACTGGACGATTCCGCCAACAAGCGCCTGAGCATTCCGGAAGGATTCCTTGCGGTGGACGGCATTCTGGATCTGTGCCTGAATGTAGTGGATGGGCTTGTGGTATATCCTAAGGTAATTGAGAAGCGCCTTATGAGTGAACTCCCGTTTATGGCTACGGAAAATATTATGATGGATGCGGTGAAAAAAGGCGGGGATCGTCAGGAACTGCATGAAAGAATCCGTGAGCTTTCCATGGAGGCGGGGAAACGGGTTAAAGTGGAAGGCCTGGATAACAACCTTCTGGAGCTTATCGCCCGGGAACCCGTCTTTATGACGACTCCCGAGGAACTGGAAAAGACTATGGACCCTTCCCGTTATATAGGCTGTGCGCCGGCGCAGGTGGAAGCCTTCCTGAAGGATGTGATTGCCCCGGTTATGGAAGAAAACAAACAACTGCTTGGCGTAAAAGCGGAAATTAATGTATAAGTCCCTGCGTATTATGCAGGATGGAAAAAGTTCTGTGAAAGCAGGACTTTTTCTGCTTTACCGATGAATGCATACCGTGAAACCGGACGGCTGCCGGGAAAAGAAGGATGAAAGATATGGCATATCAAGAGAATTTGTGGCTGGAAGCAAAGAAAAGCTGCCGTTTGCCTACAGAAGAAATCGGGATGGCAAAGATTCTCTGGCTTCCCTGATAAAGCCGCATATAACCCTGGTTTTCCCTTTTAAAAGCAGTTACAAAAAGGAGGAGATAGAGACGTTTGCAAAACAGCAGCTTACGGGTGTTTCTTCCTTTCGCCTTTGCCTGCATGGAGTCTGTAAATACCAGGAAGTTCCTATTAAAGATAGCCGGACCGTTCTGTATCCCAGTCATTAATCCGGTGCTGTGAGGCAGTGTTGCCTTTATATGCTGTATGGGGAGAGGTTTGAGGGTGCAAGATGCTTGTTTAAAGAAAATGCCGGCTTTTCATGAGAGAAAAGCCGGCAATCATTTTAGCGGTTTACATGTGTATTATGCGGTATGTTTATTTGTATCACTAATATGTTTTTCCAGTATGTTATGTACACGTTCGACTTCATCAAGGATTAACCTGTCGCTACGATACAGCAATTTTATATCTGCCTTCATATCAACAATATCTTTCTTCATGCCATGAATGTCCTGTTTCATGCCGTCAATATCCTGCTTCATGCCGTCAATATCCTGTTTCATGCCGTCAATATCCTGCTTCATGCCGTCAATATCCTGCTTCATGCCGTCAATATCCTGCTTCATGCCATGAATCTCCTGATGAATGCCTTTGATATCCTGTTGCACATCGGAAAATTTATCAATAAGAAAATCCAGTTTTTCATCTACTGTCATAAACTCTTCCTCCTGTCAAAGTTTATTTTCAAATAATAACAAAAGTTTCTTCATATTCACTGTGCATTGCCGGATTGTAAAAATATAAACCATTTCCGTCTTTTATGTTATCATAAAAGAAAGAGAATGTCTATCTTATTAACGTTATATTTCGACATCTAATACCGTATACAATATACAAAAGGCGGATGGAAAAACACACTTTCACAAAAAAAGGAGAACTCTATGAAAAATGAATACCTTGCGGAGTACTGCCGTAACTACCGCGAAGATGACAGGCTGTCGGCATCAAACCATGGAAGGGTGGAATATTTGACAACTATGGAATACATCCACCGTTATCTGGAAAAAGGAATGCGAATTCTGGAAACAGGAGCTGGTACGGGCATATATTCTCTGGCTTTAGCAGCCGAAGGCTTCCGGGTGGATGCTGTGGAACTGCTTGCGCATAATCTGGAAATTCTTCGTACCAAAATGAAATCCCCCGCAGTGATAATGAATGGTACCAATATCCATACGTATCAGGGAGATGCACAGGATCTTTCCCGCTTTGGGGAAGGCACTTTTGACGGAACCCTGATACTTGGGCCTATGTATCACCTGTACTCGGAGGAAGAACAGGTAAAGGCGCTTAAGGAGGCATTCCGGGTAACTAAAAAAGGGGGATATATATTTACTGCTTACTGTATGAACGAGCCTACCATGATAGGAGAACTGTTCCGGCTTGGAAAGGTGGAAGAATACCTGGAAAAGAAAAAGCTGACAGAGGATTTTCATTTACTGTGTGAACCTGAAGATTTGTTTAAGCTGGTACGCACTGAGGATATCGAAAGGCTGGATGAAAATGTGGATGCAGAGAGAATTAAGCTGGTAGCTACGGACGGTGCCACAGGCTATATACGTCCGGTCATCGACAGCATGGATGAAAATACCTTTGCCATATATATGCGCTATCATTTTGCCACCTGTGAACGGAAGGATCTGATAGGAGCAAGCCACCATACGTTGGATATTCTGAAAAAAAGATAACGGTACCACACCTTCACAGATTCGAAAACGATAACCCTGTGCATCTCACCGCCCATTTCTGCATCCCGGGCTGTAAGCTGTTGAGAAGAACACGTTTCTGTTCTATACTTGCAGCAATGAAAAAACAGGGAGGCGGCTATGGAGGTATATTGGTTTCTTGGTGCTTTTTTTCTCATGGAAGCAGGGAAAGAAGGGATATTTTTATTAAAAAAAGGGAAGAATCCCCACATCGTATTCGGCTTTTGTTTTGGGGAATTACTGGGGTTCCTCCTTTTTTCGTCTGTCGGCGGATGGGAATGGAAGAATACGTGGCTGCTTCCGGCAGCGTATCTATTATGGAATATGGCAGGGGCATGGCTGGATGCAGCCAAAAAAAGAAGGCGTAAGACAGGAGCAGGCAGGGCTGTGATACGTTTGCTTGTGTTGTCGGTCAGCCTGCTTCCGATCTTTTTGTTCCCTCCCATGAAACTGATTCCGGTAACAGGCAGCTATACCTATGAGACGGCAAGCTATACATGGACGGATGAATCCCGGGCGGAAAGCTTCCGCAACGACGGGTCATCAAGGCAGGTGGCGGTGCAGTTCTGGTATCCGGTAACGGAGAAGGAAGAGACGTTTCCTTTGGTGGTGTTTTCCCATGGCGCCTTTGGCTATGGGATGAGCAATTATTCCGCATATACGGAGCTGGCCAGCAACGGATATGTGGTATGCAGTGTGGAGCATCCTTACCACGCCCTGTTTTCCCGGTTGGAGGATGGGCAGCTGATAACTGCAGATAAAGATTTTATAAGAGATGTATTCCGGATAAATGAGGAAGGCGTTCCGGAAGAGGAGATATTTTCTGTCAACAGACCCTGGATCGCACTTCGGGTGGCGGATTTGCATTTTGTGCTGGACCGGATAGGGGAAACCTGCCGCGGGAAATCGCCTGGAACGCCCTTCAGTCTGATAGATACGGAAAGAACCGGACTGATTGGGCATTCCCTTGGAGGGGCTGCGGCAGTTACCACAGGGCGGGAACGGCCTGAAGTAAAAGCGGTAATTGATCTGGACGGGACCATGCTGGGGGAAGAACTGGACTTTTCAAATGGAAAATACCGGATGAATGAGGAACCGTATCCGGTTCCCCTGCTCTGCATCGATACAACGGGACATTATGTGGAAGGTTTAAAGTATGGGGATCAGTATGTGAACCATGCGATATTATCGGAGGCGCGGGATGGGAAGGAAATTCATTTTGACGATGCAGAGCATATGAATTTTACTGACTTACCTCTTTTTTCCCCTCCTCTTGCATGGCTGCTGGGAACCGGGAAGCGTGATGCCAGGGAATGTATTGAGACAATGAACGGGATTATTCTGGAATACTATGATTATTATCTGAAGCAGGAAGGGGAAAACAGGCCAAATACGCCGTCGTTTACGGAGAGTGTTTGACTGACATTGCGGCATATGCCGGAGAAGTCCCGGGAAGGAACAGGCCGAAGTATATGAAGGTAATGGTAGAACAAATTGACAGTCAGCAGGAAGAACAGGTGCTGATACGCTGTCACAGAGTTACGGAAACGGTTCGGGACATCCGGCATTTTATTCTCTCCAGACAGGAAAACCTGGAAGGGTATGAAGCGGGGAAGCTGTACCGGATCCCGCTGCCGGAGATATATTATGCGGAGGCTGTGGATAACCGGCTCTTCGTCTATACCAAAGATAAGGTGTATGAGGTGAAAATGAAGCTGTATGCATTTGAAGAGGCTTACAAAAGCAAGCAGTTTTTCCGGTGTTCCCGGACAGTGGTGGTCAATCTGATGCGGATTGATTCCCTGCGTCCCGCCCTGAACGGACGTCTGTCTGCCAGGCTGCACAACGGGGAGGATATTATCATTTCCAGAAAATATGTAAACAGTCTGCGGGATATCCTGCGCGGCGGGGAAAGGGGCGGAAATGAGTAAAAGGGAGTTTATGGAACGGCTGGTAATCAGTTTTTTTGTGGTGGTAACCTGTGTCAATCTAGCTATGGCATTTCTGGGGATGCGTTACGAACCGGAAATACGGTTTGGCTATCATGCATTTTTGTTTCCTGTTATGTACGGGTTCCTGGGAATCCTTCCTTCGGCGGTAACCTACAGCAGGAGAGAGCTTTCGGTAAAACAGATGCTGCTGCGCAAGCTGCTGCAGCTGCTGTTGCTGGAAGGGATTATGGTAGGTATTGTTTTTTTTGCCGGCAGTACGGCTTGGGAAGTTCTGCTGCCTTTTATGGTTATGATATTGCTCATCAGCATTGCGGCAGAAGGGGTATTGTGGTTTGTCGCCCGCAGGAAAGCAAAAAGCCTGAATGAAGAACTAAAGCGTTTTCAGATAAGGAAGGAGAAGGAAAATTGAGGAATATCCCCCATTTTCCTTCTCCTGTTATAAGGACAGCGGCATAGGGGGTGTGAACAATAATCCCAGGTTTTTTAATCTGCATCCATATATGGAAATAGCCTTTACAAATTTCCGCTTTTTCAGTATCATAAAGAAAAACAGCAAGAATTGTCCGTGAGGGGCGGGCGAAGGATTCTTTTCCCGGGTTTGTGTGCGGCACCGCTGCGGCTCTTTCCCGGCAGGCGTCCTTGGGCAAAGGGGAAGGGTGTTTCTTAATTTTACGGATTGGGGAAAAATATGATAAAAGCAATTGTGGTGGACGATGAAATCCTGACACGGGAGGGGATCCGTGCGAACATTCCCTGGGAAAAGCTGGGATATGAGCTGGTGGCGGCATGTGCGGACGGAAGGGAAGCGCAGGCGTATGTGAAAGAGCATGAGGTGGATGTGGTGCTGACGGATATCTGCATGCCTTATATGGACGGCCTGCAGCTGAGTGAATTTTTGTACCATGAATATCCTCATATCCGGATCATTATTTTCAGCGGCTATGATGAATTCGACTATGCGAAGCAGGCGCTGAAGTATCAGGTTTCCGAATACCTGCTTAAGCCGGTGACGGCTTCCGAGCTTTCAGAAGTGCTGGTACAGGTCGGGGAGAAAATCAACGAACAGAGAAAAAAAGAAGAACGGATCGGAAAGATGAGCACCACGTATCACCGGAACCATCTTCTGGTCCGCTCCAACGTGCTCATGAGCCTGATCATGGGGGACAAAACGAAAGAAGAAAATGACAGGGAGCTGGAGGAAGTGGGGATTACTCTGTGGGGAAGCTCCTTCCGGGTCGCGGTGGTGGAGATTGACGACTACAGGGACGCCAACAGCCTGGAGGATAAGCAGAAGCAGGAGCGCTCCCTCATCGCATTTGTGGTGTATAACGTATCCCAGGAAATCGTGGAAAAGCGGCATGTAGGCGAAGTCCTTCAGGGAAAGGATTACCGCACTGTGCTGCTCCTTGAAACCAACCGTCCGGCGGAACTGGGACAGCAGCTTCCGTCAATTGCCGGTGAAATCAACAACCGCCTCCTGGAGATCCTGAATATGAAGACAACTATAGGAATCGGCGGCCTGGTAAAGGAACGGGGAGAGCTGTTCCATTCTTATGAAGAGGCACTGACTGCGCTGCAGTACCGTTATATCTACGGGGAAGAATCCGTGCTTGTCCTGGAAGAGATCAAAGGCGAGCCGGACCGGACGGAGACGGAACGGACGGAGGATGGAATCCTGGATGCCCTGAAGCGTGGGGACAGTGAAGGGATTAAACAGTACGTGGATAAAAGAAAGGAAGGAATCCGCAGAGCCGCCTGGAACCGGGAACGGGTCAATCTCTATCTGCAGCAGCAGCTGGACGAGGTGGTGGAGCTTCTTCGTTCTTTCCATCTGGAGGAGCAGGATATCCTGTGGGAAAAGGAGCGCACGCTCGGCAGAATTATGGAAGCCTCCGGCCTGGATCAGGCTCTTGGCCTGATGGAGGGATATTTTCTGAAAGCGGCGGAAATGCTCGACATGGGAAAAAATGAGGGCGGGAAAAAGTACGCGCTTCTTGCGCTGGATTACATAGAAAAACATTACGGGGAGAATGAGCTGGGACTGAATACGGTATGTTCCTACCTGAATATCAGTACCAGCCGGTTCAGTACCATTTTTAAGAACATTACGGGCGAAACCTTCATGGAGGTGCTCACCGGAATACGGATGCAGAAGGCGAGAGAACTTTTGGAGAATACTTCCATGAAAAATTATGAAATCGCGGAGAAGGTGGGATTTTCCGATCCCCACTATTTCAGTGCCGCCTTTAAAAAGGCTACGGGGAAATCCCCCACGGAATACGCCAGGGAAAAGAGGAAATAAGCCATGAGGGAAGAAAAGAAGGGAAGGATGGGAATTCTGCCGTTTTCCAATATCCGTACCACCATGCTGGTGGTGTTTTCCTTATTAATTGTGGCGACGCTCACTTTCTTTTACATTATTTCCCTGAATTATACGGAACGGACGATCCTGAATAATTCTATCGATTATACCACCCGCCTGATCGGACAGGTAAACAGGGACATTGATTCCTATATTGATTATATGGAAAACATATCCTCCCTGGTGGCGCACAGCAGCGATGTGCAGACCTATCTGATGCAGGGGAAGGAATCGGGCGAACCCAATCTGTACCGGCGTATTGTTACCCAGTTTTCCACCGTTCTGGAAACCAGAACGGATATTTCCAATATTGCCGTGGTATCGGGGGATGGGAAAAGCATCATCAATGACGGAAATGATGTACTTAACGACAATATTCCCCTGGATACGGTGGACTGGTACCGGGAGGTGGAAAAGGAAGGAAGCACCTGTCTGACCTCTTCCCATGTGCAGAACGTCATCCGGGATAATTACAAATGGGTGATTACCATGAGCAGAGGGATAGAAAACCCGGACACCGGGGATGTGATGGGTGTTTTTTTTATTGATCTCAATTATAAGGCGCTGAAGGATCTGTGTGAAAGGAATAATATCGGATCGGACTATATCTATATAATCGACCAGAACGGGAAAATAATCTATCACCCCAAACAGAAGCTGCTTTACAGCTCTCTGAAAACGGAGCGGATCGATGAGGTCCTGGAGTGTGAAGACAGCTATTTTCTCACCGGCGGAGAAAAAGACAGCAGGCTGTATACTATTTCCGTGTCGGAAAAAACCGGCTGGAGCGTGGTGGGTGTTACCGATATGGCGGAGCTGATGCGGGGGCGTTCGGAGGCACAGCGGCTGTATGTTATCATTACAGCGGTTTTTCTGGTGGTGACGGTGCTGCTTTGCGTGATCTTTTCTTCCGCCATCACCCGTCCTCTGGAGCGCCTTAAGGACTCCATGAAAGAAGTGGAAAAAGGGAATTTTGAAGGGATCCGGGTAAAGGAAGAAGGAAATAATGAAATCGCAAGCCTGGGCAAATCCTTCAATATCATGATGATCCGCATCCGGCAGCTGATGGAACAGAATACCTATGAGCAGGAGCAGAAACGCCTCAGTGAACTGAAAGCCCTGCAGTCCCAAATCAATCCCCACTTTCTGTACAATACCCTGGATTCCATCATCTGGATGGCGGAAGGGGGAAAGACGAAAGAGGTGGTGCTCATGACCTCCTCCCTGGCAAGGCTTTTGCGCCAGAGCATCAGCAACGAGGATGAGCTGGTTTCCATCAAAAGGGAGGTGGACTACGCCGGCAGTTATCTGACCATACAGAAAATGCGCTATCAGGATAAAATGGAATTTGAAATCGATGTGGAAAAAGAAATTCTGGAGCAGCGGATCATTAAGCTGGTGCTCCAGCCGGTGGTGGAAAATGCCATATACCATGGAATCAAGTATAAGGAAGGAAAAGGGCTTATCAAAATAACCGGCGTACACCGCAGCGGCTGCATTTTTCTCACCGTATACGATAACGGGAAAGGGATGGAGCAGGAGGTGCTGGACCGGATTTTAGAACCCGGAACCGGAAACGAACAGAAAGCGAAATCAGGTATCGGCATCGGGAATGTGCAGATGCGTCTGCAGCTTTATTATGGAAAGGAATATGGGATTTCTTACAAAAGCGTTCCCGGCGAGGGGACAGCCGCTACGATAAAAATCCCGTTTGCAGGAGAGGAGGTGCATAAGGATGAGGGAGAAAAATAACAGATGCCGTGTATTACGGACCATCCTTATGTCCGGTAAAAAGAGGATCCTGTCTGCCGCGCTGCTTCTGGCCGCCGCCGCATTCCTGCTTTTCTATGCCTTTGGGAGGGAGGAGACGGTGAGGGAGCCGTTGTCCGTCATCTTTATATCCAAGACAATCGACGACAGCGATTTCTGGACCCAGTTAATCGACGGGGCCCGTATGGCGGCAGAGGAATACGGCGTGAAGTTTTCCGTATGCGCGCCGGAAACGGAGGATGATTATGTAAGGCAGAACGAACTGATCGAACAGGCTATCCGTGAGAAGCCGGATGCCATTGTCCTCACCCCTTCCAGCTTTACCGAAACAACGCCTATGGCGCAAAAAATTGTGGACAGCGGAATCCGCCTTTTTCTGCTGGATTCCGAAATCGACGCGAAGGTGGCGGAATGCATGATATCCACGGATAACATTAAGGCCGGAAGGCTGCAGGGCGCGTTTGTCAAGGAAATCCTGAAGCCGGATTCCCGGATAGCGGTAGTCGCCCATGTGAAAAATTCGTCCACCGCCATGGAACGGGAGCAGGGGCTTCGGGAGGGGCTGGGCAGCGATACGGAAAAAATAGTCGATGTGGTTTTCTGTGATTCCAATTATGACAAGGCCTATGAACTGATGCTGGGGATTCTTGCCGAGCATCCGGATGTGGATGTGGTTGTGGGGCTGAACGAATATTCCGCCGTCGGCGCGGCCCGGGCTATTGTGGACAAGGGGCTGGCGGGGAAAATCAGCTTTGTGGGTTTTGACAGCTCCCTGGAAGAGATAAAAATGCTGGAAGGCGGGATCTTCCGCGGCATGGTGATCCAGAATCCGTTCAAAATGGGCTATCTGGGTGTGGAAACCGCCGTGAAAGCCCTGAACGGGGAAACGGTCCCGGAGCAAATCGATTCCGGTTCCGTCCTGATTACAAGAGAAAATATGTATCTGGATGAAAACCAGGAAATGCTGTTCCCTTTTAAAGGGGAATAAAGACGGACACGACAAGAATCAACAAAGAAAATCTATTTTATTGTGGTATTTGCAGGATAAAAGGGGTAAAAATTTACAAAACAGTAAATTTTTACCCCTTTTTTATAAAAAATCACATGTTGTTTTATTTAAGGTGCCACTATAATAAAAGCATCAGACAAGGGAGTGCAATTTGAAAAAGAGAAGGGATGGAAGGTGAAAAAGTGGGGGAAGTAATTCTGACGATGAAGGATATCGATAAATCCTTTCCCGGTGTCCACGCTCTGAAAAAAGTAAGCCTGGAAGTCCGCCGGGGCGAGGTCCACGCGCTGATGGGGGAAAACGGCGCCGGTAAATCCACGCTTATGAAAATCCTGACCGGTATTTATTCCAAGGACAGCGGCCGGATTATGTATGAAGGCCGGGAAGTGGCATTTACCAATCCCAGGGAAGCCCAGGATGCGGGAATTGCCATTGTGCATCAGGAGCTGAATATGATGCAGCAGCTGACAGTGGCCCAGAACATATTTATCGGACGGGAATTTATGAAGGGAAAAATCATAGATGACGGAAAGATGAATGAGGAGGCCGGGAAGCTGTTTGAGAAGCTGAATATCGAAATCGATCCTTCCCAGGTTATGGGGGATCTGACTGTCGGAAAGCAGCAGATGTGTGAAATAGCCAAAGCCATTTCCAGAGACGTGAAGGTGCTGGTATTTGATGAGCCTACCGCGGCGCTGACGGATTCCGAGATCAACGAGCTGTTCAAAATCATAAGGGATCTGCGGGCAAAGAACATTGGCATTATCTATATTTCCCACCGTATGGATGAGATTAAAATCATCACGGACCGTGTGACCGTTATGCGGGACGGCGAATATGTGGGGACTTTAATCAGTAAGGATTGTACCAAGGATGACATTATCAACATGATGGTCGGCCGTACCATTTACGAGGATCCCAAGACGGCAAGCAATGTGCCGGAGGATGCGCCGGTGGTGCTGAAGGTAGAGCACCTGCAGGCGGGAAAGATGGTGCAGGATATCAGCTTTGAACTGAAAAAAGGAGAAATCCTCGGCTTTTCCGGCCTGATGGGGGCGGGAAGGACGGAAACGGCAAGAGTCATTTTCGGAGCCGATAAAAAGGAAAGCGGAGATATTTATGTTAACGGCAAAAAGGTGGAGATACACAGCCCGCAGGATGCGGTGAAGGCTGGTATCGGATATCTGTCCGAGGACAGGAAGCGCTACGGGGTGGTACTGGACAAAACCATAGCGGAAAATACCACCATGGCGTCCCTTGAAAAATTTGTAAAAGGTATCTTCATCAACAGAAAGAGCGAAGAAACAACGGCCCAGGATTATGTGGATCGGCTGAATACTAAGACACCTACGGTGAATACACCCACACTCAGCCTGTCCGGGGGCAACCAGCAGAAGGTGGTAATTGCCAAATGGCTGGTGCGTGACTGCGATATCCTGATTTTTGATGAGCCCACCAGAGGAATCGACGTAGGGGCTAAAAGTGAAATCTATCATTTGATGAGCGAACTGGCCGCTTCCGGAAAATCCATCATCATGATTTCTTCCGAACTGCCGGAAATCCTGCGTATGAGCGACAGGGTCATGGTGATGTGCGAGGGAAGAAAGACGGCGGAAATTCCAATTGAAGAAGCGTCACAGGAAGCGATTATGCAGGCTGCTACGGTCGGTATGTAAAGGGGGAGGAAACAAATGGCGAAAACAACAAATAAGGAGGGGGCTTTTCAGAAAAACCCTCTGGCTAAATTTGCAAAGTCCGTGGGGACGCAGAGGCTCATCGCCCTGCTGGCCCTCATTATCATTTACCTGGTGTTCGGATTTATCAATCCGGCATTCCGGTCTTATGCCACACTCGTTAATATTTTTGATGCATCCTATTACATAGGGCTGATGGCAATCGGCGTTACCTTTGCCATCACATCCGATGGTATCGACCTTTCTATCGGGACCGTGCTCACCTGTTCCGCGCTGATTTCCGGACAGCTGATTACCAAATACCATCTGCCCGTAGCGCTGGGCCTCCTGGTGTGTATCCTTATCGGCAGCCTGTTCGGCCTGCTGAACGGCCTGATGGTATCCTATATGCATCTGCCGCCGTTCATCGCCACCCTGGGTTCCATGATGCTTTCCAAGGGCCTGGGTTCCATTTTTACCAAAGCGCAGAGCGTTACCTGGCCGCAGTCCAGCCAGGCGGAAGGGTGGTTCCGCAATATTTTTAAAATCAACCAGAACGGAGTGCTGATACCTACAGGATTTATCCTCTTGATTATCGTGGCTGTCATTGCCTCCATCCTGTTGAATAAGACCCGGCCGGGGCGTTATATCGTGGCACTCGGCAGCAACAGCGAGGCGACAAGGCTCTCCGGCGTTAATATTGCCAAGTGGAGGACGCTGGCTTATGTTATAAGCGGTACGCTGGCCGGTCTGGCCGGTCTGGCTTATGCCTCCATCTATTCCACCATCCTGCCCGGGGGCGGCGGCGGATTTGAACTGGATGCCATCGCCGGCGTAGTTATCGGCGGTACCTCCATGAGCGGCGGCTACGGAACGATTTCCGGCACCCTGATTGGTGTGTTTATCATGTCCGTGCTGAAAACAGGACTTCCTTTCGTGGGGCTGCAGAGCAACTGGCAGCAGGCGGTTACCGGTGTTGTACTCGTATTCGCCGTATTTATGGATGTTATGAACAGGCAGAAAAAGAAAAAAGCCTGACAGTTTTCGTTTGTAATGCCCGTCATGCCAAATAAAAAAACAGGGGATGAGGGCTTGTTATTACAAAACCGGCAGTAAGGTTAACCGGGGGTTTACCAAATTTTAAGGAGGGTTTTTGCATGAAAAAGAAATTACTCAGTATCGCATTAGGAGCAGCCATGGTTGCAAGCATGCTTGCAGGCTGCGGAAACAGCGCCGGCACGTCGGCTCCGGCAGAGTCAACACCGGCTCCGGCGCAGACAAAAGAAGAGACGCCTGCCGCATCCACAGAGGCAGCGGCGGACACATCCGCTGACACGGCGGAGGCTTCCGCAGAAATAACAGGAAAGATTTACCTCGTATCCAAGGGCTTCCAGCACCAGTTCTGGCAGGCGGTTCTCCAGGGGGCCAATGAAGCGGCAGCAGAATATGGCGTGGAAATTGATTTCCAGGGACCGGATACCGAATCCGATATTGCGCAGCAGGTACAGATGCTGAACAATGCATTCAACAACAATCCGCCTGCAATCGGCCTGGCGGCTCTGGATACCGAAGCATGTCTGGATACCATTAAGGAAATCCAGAAGGCAGGCATCCCGATTATCGGTTTTGACTCCGGTGTACCCGGTGCGCCCGACGGAGCTATCGCAGCCAACGCGGCAACCGATAACTATGCGGCAGGCGAACTGGCTGCAGATGAAACCTACAAACTGATTAAGGATAAAGTGGCCTCCGCAACAGGTACCGTAAGAATCGGTGTCATGAACCAGGAAGCCAACTCCGAATCTATCGTACAGCGCGGCTCCGGCTTCGTTGACAAAATGAAAACTCTTCTGGAAGCAGACGGCAAGACCGTTTCCGTAGAAGGCCATGACAAATGGGCAAACAAGGTTGACGGCGCAGACGTTATTATCGATGTCGCAGTTCCCGCTTCCGTAAGTGCCGACCTGTCCTCCGTTGACGCACAGAACCTGCTGAACAAACCGGATACCATCTGCATTTACGGTTCCAACCAGTTCTCCGGCGAAGGCCTCATCAATGGCGATGCCAATATCGGCAAGCTGGGCAAGGACGTTATCGGCGTGGCATTTGACTCCGGTGTTCTTATCAAAACAGCTGTCAGAGAAGGGAAGCTGGCAGGCGCTGTTACCCAGGATCCTCTTCAGATTGGTTACAAAACCGTTGAGCTTTGTGTAAAAGCTATCAAGGGCGAGCCGGTAAGCGATGTTGACACAGGATGCCAGTGGTACACCGCTGAAAACATGGATGATCCCAAGATCGCTCCCAACCTGTATGACTGATTGATGCATCATAAGCGTTACTGTTCAATCCGTGACCGGTAACACATAAGCTTAACTTATTCCGAATATAATAAATATTGATTTTACTTATGGTATATAATAATATATAATCATGAAGTAAAAGACATAGAAAGCGGGTTTTTTACAACGGGTTTGTAAAAGCCCGCTTTTTTTGGAATAGTTAGGAGGAAAATTCCTCTGCTCACCAGAGGGTTCGCATTTTGCTCCGCAAAACAAGGAGGAATCAGAAATGGTTAAAGCAGTAGTTGGCGCTAACTGGGGTGATGAAGGAAAGGGCAAGATCACGGATATGCTGGCCGGAGAGGCGGATATCATCATCCGTTTCCAGGGAGGTGCGAATGCAGGGCATACGATTGTGAACGATTACGGGAAATTTGCACTGCACACCCTTCCTTCCGGTGTTTTTTACGGACATACCACAAGTATCATCGGCAACGGCGTCGCATTGAATATTCCGGTTCTTATAGAGGAAATCCGTTCGATTACGGATAAGAACGTACCCGTGCCCAAAATACTGGTGTCCGACAGGGCGCAGGTGGTGATGCCTTATCATATTCTTTTTGACCAGTACGAAGAGGAGCGCCTGGGCGGGAAATCCTTTGGATCCACCAAATCGGGTATCGCCCCTTTCTATTCGGATAAATACGCAAAAACCGGCTTCCAGGTCTGCGAGCTGTTTGACGAAGAAGGACTGAAAACCAAACTGGCAAGCGTATGCGAAACCAAAAATGTCCTTTTGGAGCATTTATATCATAAACCCAGGCTGGACGTGGAGGCGCTTTATGCCACCATGCTGGAATACCGGGAGATGATTGCCCCTTATGTATGTGATACCTCCGCATACCTGGATCAGGCAATCCGGGAAGGCAAAAATATTCTGCTGGAGGGGCAGCTGGGAACCCTGAAGGATCCGGATCACGGAATCTATCCCATGGTTACCTCTTCCTCCACACTGGCGGCTTACGGTGCCATCGGAGCGGGGATACCTCCTTATGAAATCAAACAGGTGGTGACTGTCTGCAAAGCCTATTCCTCCGCTGTGGGCGCCGGCGCTTTTGTATCGGAAATCTTCGGTGAACAGGCGGATGAATTAAGACGCCGCGGCGGTGACGGCGGCGAATACGGGGCGACTACGGGACGGCCCCGCCGCATGGGCTGGTTTGACTGCGTGGCCTCCCGATACGGCTGCCGGCTCCAGGGAACCACGGATGTGGCTTTTACTGTGCTGGATGTCCTTGGCTATCTGAAAGAAATCCCGGTTTGTGTGGGATATGAGGTGGACGGAGCGGTTACGACGGACTTCCCTGTGACCTGGAAGCTGGAAAAAGCAAAACCGGTGCTGGAAACCCTGCCCGGCTGGGGCTGTGACATCCGGGGGATCAGGAGCTATGAGGAACTCCCGGAAAACTGCCGGAACTATATAGAATTTGTGGAAAAGCATATCGGTTATCCCATTACCATGGTGAGCAACGGGCCGGGAAGAGACGATATTATTTACAGGAGCGGGGATGGTTCAGAATCTGGAATATTATAAGGTTTTTTATCATGTGGCCCGGTACGGTTCGCTGACACTGGCGGCCCAGGAGCTTGCCATCAGCCAGCCGGCGGTCAGCCAGTCGGTCAAACTTCTGGAAACGGCGCTGGACGTCAGGCTTTTTGTGCGCGGTGCAAAAGGCGTCAGGCTGACGAAGGAGGGTGAACTTCTGTATTCTTATGTAGCCGGAGGCTATGAGCAGATCGAAACAGGTGAAAAAAAGCTGAGGCAGATGATGAACCTGGAACTGGGGGAAATCCATATCGGCGCTTCCGATATGACCCTGCGTTTTTATCTTCTTCCTTACCTGGAACATTTCCATGAGCTCTGCCCGGGGATAAAAGTTATGGTGACCAATGCGCCCACCCCGGAAACGCTGGCTTTCCTGAAAGCCGGGAAAATTGACTTCGGTGTGGTGAGTACGCCTTTTTCCGGCGAGGGTATCCACAGCGAAACCGTCCGGGAAATTGAAGATATTTTTGTGGCGGGAAGGCGCTTTATCCAGTATAAGAACAAAACCCTGGATTTTCATGATTTGGAAACCCTGCCTCTCATCACCCTGGAAAGCAACACCAGTACGAGAAGCTGCATGGACTGCGTCCTGGCGGAAAACGGTGTGCGCATCAATCCGGAATTTGAACTGGCTACCAGCGATATGATAGTACAGTTCACCCTCCGGAATCTGGGAGTGGGAAGTGTGGTGAGGGATTTTGCAAAAGAGTATCTGGAGGACGGCAGGCTCTTTGAACTCCGGTTTAATAAATTGATTCCCAAACGCCACTTCTGCGTGGTGACGGGAAAAGGGAACCTGCTGTCCGCGGCGGCCCGCAGGCTTCTGGAATTAATAAGGACGCAGGAAGGCGGAAAGGAAAACCAATGATAAGGACAATCATATTTGATATCGGCAATGTACTCACTGTATTCGGCTGGAAGGATTTTCTGCACAGTTTCGGATTCCCGGAGGAAATCGAGGAACGGGTGGGAAAAGCGACGGTGGATAATCCGTTCTGGCATGAATTTGACAAGGGGTTCCTGAGTGATGAAGAGATGCTGGAAGGTTTTATCCGCAATGACCCTTCCGTGGAAAAGGAATTGCGGGAAATCTATATAAGCCTGCATGGGATTGTCACCAGAGCGGATTATGCCATTCCCTGGATACAGGCTCTGAAGAAGGCGGGCTATCAGGTCCTGGTGTTGTCCAACTTCTCCGACAAGGTGAAGCGTGATAACAGCGATGCCCTTGATTTCCTGGAATATGTGGACGGCGGTATCCTTTCTTACATGGATGGAGTAATAAAGCCGGATCCGGCTATCTACCGGCTTTTGCTGGATCGCTATGGACTGAATCCGGAGGAATGCGTTTTTCTTGACGACATGCAGCCAAATCTGGACGCGGCAGCCGGATTCGGTATCCGCACCATCCTTTTCCGAAGCTACCTACAGGCGAGGGAAGAACTGAAGAGGCTCGGGGTGGAAGCGTGAAGATCCTGAATATCCCGCCCGGGACGGCTGTCAGAAAAAAACAGGAGATTTTATAGGAATATAGGAAAAAATAAGGAAAAGCAGAGCAGAAAAAGAGGGCGTCCCCGGAGGGGACGGTCTCTTTTTTGGTTCATGCCTGAAGCTCCCGTATCCTTTCCCGGATTTGTGACATGATTTTGGAACGGCTCACCCCGGTATAGCCAATACGGTTTGCAATCTTTAACAGATGTTCTCTGAAAAGCTGCACGATATCCGGCTGGGATATTTCAAATACAGTAAGCGGCGGAACTGTGCGCACCAGGAGAGCCTGCTGCACGTCCTTAACCAAAAGAACCCCGTTTTCCTGTAATTTGGTATTCACGGGGATGAAGTGGTAAGTTTCACAGACTTCCATGATATGAAGAATATTCTTCAGATGCAGGATATAAAGCTCCGGTGTGTAATAAAGCGTAAGGTACTTGTCCCAATAAGACAGGATGATAGGAACGCTGCCGCTGCGGACTTCCTTCGCACTGGCGAGATAGGCAATATCTATAAATGCAGAATGATCCGGACCTTCCATCATATGTCCCGGCTCCTGCAAAAAAAGATGCCCAAGCTTTTTCCAGTCCGGGTTCTGGAACTTGTCCATGCAGCAGGCCATCAATTCAGGAGGGGCCGTGTCCGCGGATAAGGTAGCGGCCATCTGGATGCGTCCGCCGTTCAGAGAGAAAAACTTGATGAAGCATTGCATCAGCTTTTCCGGTTCTTTATATATGGTCTGCATTGGCCGGCAGAGGGATAGATAATTTTGAAACTGCATACTGTAGGCTTGTGTCAGCCTTATGTCGGTAGTTAAAATCGCGGCACTGCACTCCTGCTGTCCGGCCACGGAATCGGAGGTCATAGCTAATACGCCGGGAACCACCACAAGGGTGCGCCGGTGGACATTATCCCGTATCCGTGGATAGTAATAAGCATCTACCCGTCCTGTCATATACAAAGGAGTCCACCGGATCAGGGACTCAAATGCCAGATCAACGGAAGCAGCAGGAGGCGCTATCTGGCGGAAGCTGAAGCCGAGCTGCAGAAGAGTGAGGCCCCAGCCCTGCAGGCTGCTGTGAAACTCATAATCTTCTGAAATCCAGTCATCTGCCTCATCCGAAAAAAGAAAGATGGTACAGGGGTTTTTCAGGGAAAGCAAATGCTGATAGACAGCCCGTGCGGCGGCCCGTTTTCCCTCTTTTCCGTAATAGGCCATATGATTCGTTTTCAAATCGCAGGAAACAATAGTTTGGCTGTTATCCATCTCCCCCACATTTAAGGTTTCAAAGGTTCGCATGAAACGGCCCACCTCATCGGATTCTCCGCAAAGCCACTGATAGAGTATCTCCGATAGCTGTTCCTTCTTCATAGTCAGCGCAAGCTTGATTCCGAGCATTTCGGACAGGGCCTGCCGTTGATATTCAGTAGTGCAGCGTCTGGCGAAATAAGAGGCCATGGCTTTCATATGATCTCGGTTATGAGGGATGCCTCTTGTGCCGGTTTTAAGGCGGCTGATCAGAGAGGGATCCACCTGCAGCTCCTGAGCCAGCATCCGGTTTGTGGTTTGTGTCAGATTCAACATAAAAATCAGTTTTTCGTAAAATTGCATGTCATATCCCTCCTCTGTTTTCAGTATACACAATATTGGGAAAATGGCAAGAGAGGATGTCATTTTTAGTGACAAAAAAGTGGCATTGCCAGATTGGAAAGATAACTTGCGGATTATTGTGAAGATGTATAATATATACAATAAATTATTACAACGATGTAAATATAAATAACAAGGACAAATTAATGCTTTTTTACAAATAAGATAAGACGATTTTGCAAATGAAATTCAGATGCGGAATAGTTGTCATTTTTGTTGCAAAAAACACGTTATGAAATCGGTAGACAGAAGTATTGCCGGTATGTTGTGAGTAAAGCAAGATAAATATTATGCGGCTGGCAGTGTCTGCCGGCTATCGTAAAAACAATCATTCGTGCCGGGAGACTGAGGGAGAGTTTCCCCTCTGCAATAAGAACTTTCCGGGTGATTCATAAATAGCGGCTGCGGCTTGATCCGCAGCATGATATAAAACCGGCGGCGGGCTTTATAACTGCCGCCGGTTTTATGTGATACGGCTAGGAGGTAATACAAGTGAAACAGAAAAGAAAAAAACGTTCCCTGTCAGGCATTACAGGAGGTTTGCTGTGCCTGCTGTTTCTTCCGGTTATTATCCTGAACCTGCTGTTGATTGCCGACAGCTACATAAATCCGGAGGCGCTTCCCGGCGTTCTGGGAATAAAACCTGCTATAGTATTATCCGGATCCATGGAACCGGTAATCCGTGCCGGCGACTTGATTTTTATCCACAGCACGGAGACGGAAAAGCTCCGGGAAGGGGATGTGATTTGCTATCTGGATTCCGGCGCGGCTGTCACCCACCGCATTATAGCAATATCAACCGGAGAAGACGGTCTTTTACGGTATCAGACCAAAGGGGATGCCAATGACGCGCAGGATCGCATCAGTGTAACCGCTGATCAGATACAGGGAACATGGAAAGGAGGCCGTATAGCAGGCCTTGGCAATGTTCTATTGTTCATGCAGACGACAACGGGCATGCTCCTTTTTCTTGTTTTGCCTCTGGTTCTTTTTTTCCTTTGGGATATGGGGATCCGCTATCGGTCGGATAAAAAGGAGGCTCTCAGCAGAGCGGAACTGGAAGCCGAGCTGACAGCCCTGAAGACAGAAAAAGAGAATGCGGAATCGGCAGAGCCGTAAAAACAATTGTATGCACCGCCCATGAACGCGGGCACAGAGCAAAAATGGGCTGTACAGTACCAGGTAAGAAAGGTGTGCCTGGGATAGAGTGCCGCAGGCACACGGGAACCGTGTCTGTGCAGACAGGTCTGGTTCCCGGAAAAACAGAAAGAGAGGACGATAGCTATGAAGAAAAAATCCAATACAGCGCGTCTTGGCGCCCTGGCACTGGCGCTGACCATGGTGACCACCTGTTTGACAGGCGGGACTATGGCGAAGTATGTAACCACGGTATCGGCAACAGGGTCGGCGACGGTGGCGAAGTTTGATGTGGATATTATGGGGAATAATAGTAAATTCACAAGCGAGACGACAACGATAGATAACCTTTTTACTACCGGATGGAATGCTCCGGTGACTGGCGGTGTAAAAAAGGATATGCTTGCTCCGGGAGTCTATGGGTACTTTGATATTGTTGTAGAGAATAAGAGTGAGGTAATGGTTAAAATCAGCGATGTAAAAATCACTCCAGCAAATAACGATAAGAAGATTAGAATGAATTTTGCTTTAACCGAAGTAACAGCAGATGATAAGCCGGTGTCTTTCAACATAGAATCTGAAGATGATTTACAGAGTGGAATAGTAGAAGGCCTTGAGGGGGATATTGGTTGGCAGGAGTCTGATAAGTCTAAAAAAGTGCGTGTTTGGTGGACATGGGATGTTGGTAAGTCAGCTGAGGATGATGAAGCAGATACCGTAATTGGTAGTTATGCTACGGGAACCCCACCTACATACGGTCTGACTATTTCTATCACCGCTGAACAGGTGGTTTCCACTCCCGCTCCCTAATCACCAAAATGCTTCCGCCCCTCCTGTGCCGGGGGCGGATCTGCCGATGGCGTCCAGCCCGCGGCAAAGGGGACGGATTCCGCCCCTTTTTCCATAGGCTGAACATATCTGTTTTTCAAAAGGAGGATCTCCATGATAAAACAACATAATTGTACCTCCCGAAAAGAAAAGCAAGAGGCTGACAGGTATTCCGGCCTGCCGCTGATCCTGCTCCTTATGCTGTTAACGCTGGTTACCTCCGGCATTGCAGGCTTTATATTAGGCAATCGCTCCGGGACACCTTCACTCGGTCAGATTATAGACACGATTCTGCTGTCACCGGATTTACCGCCTGCAGAAGAAACCATACATCTTACGGGCAGGGTATTCTACACCGATGGAATGCCGGCAGCTTCCCGCAGTATGGAACTTCACAGTAATCCGCTGAGTACGGTAACCAATTCCGATGGAGGGTTCCTGTTTTCCGGTGTGCCGGAAGGGGAGCATACCATTTATGTGATGAATAGTGACGGTACGGCTGCTGCCCACAAGGAAATTGAAATCGTGCGTGACGGCAGTACTAAGACAGCCGTATCCGTGGATATGAAAACCGGAGGCGGATACCTAATCGAGCTTTCCATTGATGTAAGAATACTGGAGATTGAAATAGAACTGGATAATCATACCCTTTTTATTGACCCGGAACGAATTTCGTATGCAAACAGGGACGGTATGGTAACGACACCTGCAGGTACGGCTTCCATCCGGGATGGAGTTGTTGTTACACCCGGAGGTAATGTATATCTGCCGGACGGGAAGGTGGTCTTGCCCGGAGGGGAGGAGAATGATACCACCTATATTATTCTTGCCGATGATACGGTCCGAACGGATCAGCAGCTTTCGGCAGGGGACATTGAGGTATCCGCGGATGGGACGGTAACGCTGCCGGACGGTACACAAATCCGTCCGGGCGGTGTTATTATATCGCCCGACGGTGAGACAGAAATGCCGGGACAAAGCGGGGTGGTTATAGGAAATGGTACGGTAACTCCTATCGGGGGAAGCGGAGAGCGGAGCGATGCCGCTTCAAACGGATCGGATGTGATAACGCAGCCGGTAATACCTCCCGCAGCCGGTGAACCAGACGCACCGACAATACCAAATACACCTGCTGACGCTGCCGGACCGGAAGGCAACGAGGCAGACGGAAAGGAAAGTGCTGCGGTACCCGGCGCTTCTGCAAATCCCGGCTCTTTTGGAGAGAGCGCAGAAGGCGGGAACAGCGGGGGCCAGGAAAACAGTGATGACGGGGGCGGAGGTATTCCTGACAATACCGATAAAGGGAGCCTGTATGTAGAGGGGGCACAGAAAGACGGCAGCTATGTATCCTGGGAACAGAACAGTATCATTGATCTTTTCTATAATCCTCAGACCGGGCGAAGCGGGAGAATCGCACCAGGATCCAGCGGCTTTTATCTATTCCGGCTGAAAAATACCAGAGAAGAAAAGCTGACGGTTACATTATACCTGAAAGAAAATGCGGCTTCCTCCTATCTGCCCCTGCAGTTCACACTGAAACGGCGGGATCAGGGAGGAAACGCGAAGTCGGGTTCCTTAACCGAGGGGAAGATACTTACCCTGAATACGGCACTGGAAAAAGGAGAGGAAGCCGTTTACCAGCTGGATTGGGTATGGCCCTTTGAAAGCGGAAACGATGCGGCGGATACCGCAGCCGGAAAGCAGGGAGGCACATATACGCTGGATTTGCGTATTCATGCGGAGGGAGGAGGCTGACCAATGAAGAAATACGGGAAAATAGGTAGGGCTGCAGGAGTACTTTCCCTTATTTTATTTATGGTTTTGGTCCTTTTACAGCTCGCGGTGTCTGTTTTTTCCGGCCGGGAGCTGCCCGTACTGTTTGGGTATTCTTATCTTGCCGTTCTTTCAGGAAGCATGGAACCTGCCATATCAGCCGGGGATTTACTTGTGATCAGCCGTCAGACAGACTATGGGGAAGGGGATATTATCACATTTTCGGAGGATGGTTTTTTGACTACCCATCGAATTATGGCATTGGAAGAGGGCGGATATGATACAAAAGGAGATGCCAATACGATACGGGATATAAACCCGGTGCCGGCAGAACAGGTGCTGGGAAAGGTGGTAGGCATTATCCCGAAGGCCGGAAAGCTGTTGCTCGCTGTCCGGTCACCATTGGTTATAGCTATAGTTTTTTTGGCGGGAGCAGCAGTTTGGCTGCTAACGGATCAAAAGAAAACCGGGGAGAAAGGAGCGTGCGGATGAAAGGACAATTGTCTATGCGGCGGGCAGCTTGTTACCTGCTCTGTGTACTTTTTGCCTGTTTGCTGGTATTTGGCACAACAAACGCCCGTTTCCAAACAACCGGTATTGGTACCGGTTCGGCTCAGGCGGCAGCGGTAGCAGTGGCCGTGAATTCACAAATTGATTTGACCAGTGTACTGAAAAGTATGAAACCGGGAGAGGAAAAAAGGATTATATTTACAGTCAATAATTATAGTGGGAATGGAGAGCGGAAGGTCAGTGAAGTGGCACAGGAGTATTCCATAACCATGACTACAACAGGAAATCTTCCTTTGAAATATCAGTTGTTGGCAGACAACGTGGCACAAGATAACCCGGACACTGGATCATATGTAGATGTGGAACACAGCGCGGAAGAATCTTTCCAGGTAATCTGGAATGGCGGATATCTTCCCCATAGTGTGCAAACAGAACATACATATGAACTGATTGTGACCTGGCCCGAAACGGAAAACCAGGGAAGCTACGCGGATGAAATTGATCTGATAACCTTAACAGTTGATGCAAAACAGGCGGAAGCAAAAACGGACTGACGGGTGAGGGGGAAGGATGAAAAAAAGAGATAGAAGAAAGAAGAAAAGGTTACCGGGGATATTGATCCTGCTGGTATTGACAGAAATCATAGTCCTTGTGTTTGCCGGATATACTGCGGCCCGTTATGTATTGCAGAAGAAAGAAATGACAGTTGCCGAAGCATCGGAATTTTATTTTACCAGTGATCTGCTCAGGGAGACGACGGGGGATGGACCTGTTTATTATATAGATCCGCAGAATGCCAGATTTCAGATTATGTTATATAATTCTGCGGATTCGCAGAGAGTTACTTCCGCCGAGATAGCGTATACCGTTAAAGTTACGAACGGTGCGGCAGATAAAACGGAAGGCACAATAAAAGGCGGGATTGCAGGATCTTCCCCAATCACTGTCATTCCTGCCAAAGATGCGGAGGGGACGGTAGAGGTTACCGTCACGACAACAAAACCGTATGCCATGACTCTTTCGGCCGCCTTTACCTTAGCATTAGGCAATCAATATTCCATAGAGGATGCAGAAGGAAATATAGCGGCAGTGCTTACGATGAACTGCACAGATGATGCGAAAACCGTGAAATTGTCTTTGCCGGAAGGAGTGATACCCGATAATACGAATGACAGGGTGGAAAAAGAAGGAGAGGACTATCGTTTTCAGTCCTCCGGTCATGAGGTTTATTCTATAGTATTATTGAAAAAGGATAGTGGGATGAATTTAAGCAAATCTTTTATTCCTTTTGCAGATGAAATTAACATTGGAAATGGTTCTTAGAACTATAAGACGGTTGTATATCTTAACAGAAAAGCAGTGGTAATGTATGGGAATGGAGGAACGGCCATGAGGACAAAAAGACAGAAAAAATCAGGAAAAAAAGAGAGTTGGAGGCAGCGTGTCCTTGCGGTTTTGCTGGTCCTCTCCATGCTGTTTTGTCAGATGAATGGTAAGGATATGATCACCTATGCAGCAGGCAGTGATTCCGTTACCGTCCGGGTAGGGGAAAAGATAAAGGGTACCTTAAAGAATGGTACGCTCACTATTTCCGGGACAGGAGCCATGGACGATTTCCGTGCGGATACAGCCCCCTTTTCTGATTACAGCGGGGAAATCCACTCACTGGTTATTGAAGACGGAATTACATATATAGGATCCTATGCTTTTTACGGATTGGGTGGGCTGGAAGGAGAACTGGTACTTCCTGAAAGCATTATCGGCTTCGGCGACTATGCTTTTTCCGGAGACAATCGGGAAGAAGCGCCCCGGTATACAGTTATAAGAAATCTTTTTTTGGAAAAGGAAATCGTATATTCTGAGAATACGGAAACAGAAACGGAGACAGATACGATTACGGAAGAAAGCAGTCAGGAAACAACGGAAACGGAGGATGTTTTCGGAACAGCAGCCAAACCGGATACGGAAGCAGAAGAGGGAAAAGAGACGGACGCTACCCGGGACAGCCAGATACAGACGGAGGGAGCGGAAGAAACACAGGAGCAGAAAGAAACACAGGAGCAGAAAGAAACGCAGGAGCAGAAAGAAACACAGGGAGAGAAAGAAACACAGGGAGAGAAAGAAACACAGGGAGAGAAAGAAACACAGGAAAAGAAAGAAACGCAGGAGCAGAAAGATACACAGCAACAAAAAGAAGCGGATGAGCAAAAGAAAATGGAAACGGACGGGCCGATTAAAACGGAAGCAAAAACGGAAAGCCCGGAAGAACCAAAAGAGCAGGAAGCCCATGAAGCAGTTTTAAATATTATGTCTGTCGGAAGAACAGTATCGCTGTCTCCGGCAGCGAGGAAAAAAAACTCTGTAATTGCATCCGCTTTCATCGCAGAATGTACCCCGGAATCCACAGCAGCGGAGAGTGATAAAAACGAAGATACGGCTGCGGATTCGGCGGTTAGTGAAGAAACAACGCCTTCTTTGGCAGCAGGCGGAAAGGATACGGAGCAGGCCGGGGAACAACACGACAGTCATACGGAAAACCCGGCAATACCGGAAAGGAAAACAGAAGAACCGGCCGGAAACAGCACGGAAAAGAAACAAAATACCAGTATCTGCCTGACACGTCAGGAAATGGAACATCCGGATACGCTCTTTTATCCGGGACAATCAGGAAGCGTAATCTGCTCTGACGAGAATACGACATTTCTCGAGGCAGCTTTGGCAGCCGGTTACCAGTTAGCAGCCGGTTCCATACAAGTGACGCTTGATGACCGGATAGCGTTGGAACTTCCGTCATTAAATGGCCGGATCCAACTGCCTGATTGTCCGCAGGAAATCAGTGCCGCATATGAAGAAGATCCTTTTTTCTCCTATACCTTCTCGGGATGGACCGAAGATTTATCCGGGGAAACCGCTTCTATTCTGGCAGCCGGCGAATCCTTTGATACGAAGGGACAGGAACAGCTTTTCCTTTATTCTGTTTGGGAGAGTACAAACAAGTATCAGCTGGGGATAAAGAAAGAAATCAAAGAAAAATCCGTGCTTTATACATTGATTGATGACAGTACCGGCGAGCCTGTGAGCACACCGGAAGGTTATTCGCTTTCCTTTCAATGGCAGGCTGCGGATCCGGGAGACACGGATTCGGTAATATGGACGGATATTGATGGCGCAAGGGAAAAGGAATACCGGAGAGGTCTGCTTCCCAAAGGGAGCAGACAGCAGCTTAGGTGTCAGGTAAAAGCAGTCAGGCTTATGCGTGCACGGACGGAAAAGGGCGAGGTAACGTTATATTCGGAACCAGTGGACGCGGCGGCGGAATGTAATATTATTTATGTGGATCAGGAAGCAGGCGATGATACGCAAAATGACGGGCTTTCGAAAGATAAAGCTGTTAAGACATTGGGAAAAGCATCCGAATTACTTAAGGCATCTGAAGGGAAGAGCGTAGAAACGAATAAAATCATTCTGGTTAGTGATTACCTTCTGGAGGAAAAGGAGAATAATAATTTTTCTATCGAAATTCCAGTTACTATTTCCGGGATAGAGGGTGAGCCTGTAACATTGGCTGGATGGCCGGATAGTAGTAATGATCAGGGTATTACATTGAATGGGGCCCTTTATCTTGAGAACCTTAAGGTGGAAAAATTACGACATATTTATGGGAATGGATATGATATCACGATAGGAAGTGGAATTACGAATCCATCCTCAGGTTTTTATCTGTACGGTGCCGGTCGGAATGAGTTAGGTGAAAAGGTTGGAAAGATAGCAGTTTATAGTGGACACATTGAGAGAATTGTCGGATATGTAAGAAGTACTGGAAAAACCATTGATGTTGAAAATAAACAAGCCTGTATTACAGTAGGAGGAACGGCAAATGTAGTTACTATTATAGCCGGCTGCGCCAATGGAGGAATAGAAAATGGTAATGTGAAAATTAATGTGGAAGATGGTAATGTAACAACTCTGGTTGGAGGAAATCAGGGATTTGGGAATCAGGAGGCTGCATTTTCCGGAAAAACAGAAATTAATATTAGCGGAGGAACGGTAAAAGATCTTTATGCAGCCGGATCAGGGCGCGGCCAGAGTATTCCAACCTATTCAGGTTCAATAACAATTAATATGAAAAATGGAAAGGTAGATAATATTTACGGTGCCGGATCCGCAGCCTATGTGATAAGTCCTGATTCTGTGAATTCCTCTTCTATCCATATCAATATGCAGGGCGGTACGGTAACCAATATTTTTGCAGCCGGCAAAGGAGGGGATGCTGCAGTAACAAGCGCTGCTGATCATAAGGTAAAACCATCCACATTTGGAAGCCTGACAGGAGATGTCGAGATTTTGTTAGGAGGAGACGCTGCTGTTACGAATATTTATGCCAGCGGAGAAGGATTTTATAAAGATGGTTATACGTATGATACCACAGAAAATGCCTACCTGGATGGAAACGTTACCATAACACTTGAGGGAAACGCTAAAGTCAAGGACAGTGTTTATGGCGGCGGAAAAGGAATAGATAAAGAAGGATATGCGGCCTGCGCCCGTGTTGAGAGTACCTCTGTTGTTAAGCTATTTGTTAAGGGAAATGCAACGATAGCGGGCAACGTATACGGGGGCGGTGAGAATGCCGGGATGGAAGGGAATACCTATATATCCCTGTCGGAAAATGGCTGTATAAAAGGGAATCTGTACGGCGGCGGTAAAAACGGGCTTGTAAAAGGCAGAGCTGTCGTGGAAATCGGCGGCGGTATCGTAGAAGGTTCCGTTTATGGCGGCGCGCTGGGAGTAACGGGGCAAAAGCTGGTCTATGGGGGATCTGCTATTAATATGTCCGGAGGATGGATAAAGGGCAACCTTTATGGCGGCAGTGAGCTGAGTGATGATGGTCCGGAAGAGGGGGAGCCCCTGGACCTGATATTTGTCAATCTGGCCGGGGGCACGGTGAGCGGCAATGTTTTCGGAGGCGGCTACAGAGGGACGGTAAATGGATCCACGCATCTGCATATAGGATTGCATGCGCCGGAGGATTGCAAATATTACCAGACGCATTCGAATGAGAAGCCTGAAATGAAAGCCTCCGTATTAAAGGTGGATGGTTCTGTTTATGCAGGAGGGGATTACGGAGGCGGTGATACCATTGATTACACAACAATAACCGTAAAGGGTACTTCACATGTGTATATTGACGGAACGGGATACAATACCGGAGGAGCGCAAGAGGGGCCGGAGATGGGAATTTCCGGCGGTGTATTTGGCAGCGGGGCCTCTTGTGATGCAGGTTCCACCCGTCTTGTAACGCTGAAGAATTACGGAACAGCCGTCAGGGACGATGATGGGATGGCAGCCGGTGTAACACGTACGCTGGAAGCAATTCAGAGGGCAGACCGGGTGGTACTGAATAATTCCCATGTACAGCTGACAGGAAAATCGGATGTGGCAAATCCTAATCAGACCACACTGTATTCCCTGAATCGTATCGGTGATCATGGTGCCGGCGAAGGCGTGTCTGAAGGGGAAAACAGCCTGGTTCTGCAGGCAGGCAGTACGCTCCTTCTGGATTCGGCGGTAATCGAGACGGCTAATTTTCAAAGTATAGATGAGGGGGGCATCCCTGTTACATTGAACAGTCTTAAGGGGACTCCCAACACCATTCTTTTTGATACCGGTACGGTATTCAGGGTATCCTGTACCAAGGCAGGAGCGGACGAGGAAGTGTATGGAGCGGTTTCCGGTTACGCTTATATGTTTGCCGGGGAAACCGCAGACGCCTACGCGTATGCAAGGATAAAAACGGAGAGTCAAAATAATGCCGATGGAGGATTCGCAGACAAGGAGAGAAAAGCACTCGCCTATGAAAATGTAACGAAAGAATATCGGTATTGGCACGTAAACGGAAAGCAAGCGGTGGCAGCCCGCCATGCAGTACTGACCGCACAGACTTTACAGAAGGACAGCGGTAATCTTGACAGTGAAGGGTATGCCGTGGCAAAGGGAAGTGTGGAACTTCCGCCTGCGGCAGAAGGCTCTTCTTATAAAATTACGAATGTCATGATTCCTACCGGAAGCAATCTGGTATTGACAGATGCGGTTAGAGCGGGGGCTGATGGCAGCTGGATAACTTCAGGAATTAATAACGATCCGGAACTGACAATGGATACGGAAGAGGCAAAAAAAATAATAGATGCTGAAAAAAAGAGGATAAAAGAAACCCCTTTAACGACCTTTGGACTTATCATGCGGGTTGGGTCCGGATTTACAGATGCAGAAAATGCAAAAGGAAAAGTAATATCCAACGCATCCGCAAATGACAAGGATAAGAACACTATTATAGAAAAAACTACGGCAGCCGCTACAGGCGGAGGGACGCCTCACATTGATTTCTATCTTACGTATTGGAATGAAGGGATAACAAGCAGAAAAAGCTTGGGAATGCTGGAGATTGAACTGACGCCTTCCGGGGACGGGGCTAAAATTACCATGTATGTGGAAATCATAACAAAAGCGAGCGGCCTTGCAGATCAGACAGTGGATCTTTATGCCACACAGAGCGGCAGTTATACGGGGAGTTTGGTAATACCTTCAGGGGACAGTCGGAGTTTACGTTTGAGTGGGGTGGAAAAGGGAAGTTCACCCCTTGTAGCTGCCGGGAATAACAGTAAGCTTCAGGCAGGGGAATTTTCCATTACCATGCAGCCGGTAAAGTCTCAGGGCTGGAATTCGTCGGGACTTTTGCAGGAAGCATTCGATCTGGCTTCCTACCAAAGCGGCAATAGAGCAATCGGTACCACGGACAGCCGCTATCAGGCTGTTATTGAATTCAAACTGAGCAATAATCCTGCTTTTACGTCAAAGGAAGAAGCGGATAAGATTGTTCTTATCCTGGAGGATGATAAAGGGAAGGCAGAAATCACTCTCAATATACACTGGAAGGCTTCTATCGTTAGATCCATTGAGGCCGCGTCCGGCAGAGCATATAACTGGTCTGCAAAAACCGGGAATGCGGATCCGGTGATTCTTTCCCCCAAAAGCGCTTTGACCGCAGTTATCGAATTGGGGGAGGAGACCACGTCCAATGGATTATGGCTGGAACTGCGAAGGCAGGACAACAACGAAATGATTGCGCTGCCGGTGGGGACGAGGCTGACTTTGCTTGGAATGAAGGAATTCTACAGCTATGAGGTATTGGAAAAGGAGGGGGATAACAGGCTGATTTTAAGTGATTTTTATAAAATGTGGGGGGAGGATAAGCTGTCAAGTAATATAACGAAAGATATAAAATTAACTTTTGTTGTGGATTTCGGAGCTGCTGCCAATCCGCTCTCCGCCGGGTCATATAACCTGCGCCTGCGTAATGAAACAGGTGCGGATACAGAAAGTGTGAATTTTACTATCCAAAACTCGGATCCTGGTATCGGCTGGAAAGAGAGTGATGCCGCCATGTATGCCAAAGGAGAGAATACCTTCACATTAGATCTCCTGCCCAATTATGATACCAGGTGGCAAAACGGCGCTGCCGTGGTTTTGTCTCCGGAAAGCGGCAGTGACTTCCCGGAAGGGACGGTGTTCCGGTATGGGAATGCGGATTATTACCCAAGCGGAAATAAGGTTTACATACCTCTGAACGATACGGATCCCCATACCATAACAATGAATACTGTAAATTCAGCCGGTATGATACCAGGTCCTCATGAACTGTCCGCAGAGATATTTCCTGTAGGGCCAAATGTGGGGACAACAATCAAAAAAACAGAGACCGTTTCCTACACAGTCAAGGAAAACCCTTCTTATGGACTTACCATCGAACTGGAGGAAACTGCCGATCGGGTGGTAGCGGCACAGCAGATAATTACCTTTACAGCATCCTATTCCTTACAGAATACGGACAGCAGTCCGCAGAAAATCAATGTAAGCACTCTAAAAAAAGAAAAAGGGGATTACAATAATGCGGAAGACTGGCCCGTGGAAGGAAATACGGACATTACGGATGAAAAAGGCACGCAGACAATAACGGTTACCGTTCCGGAAAACATCACAGCCGGGACCTATCGTCTCTATTTTATATTCGGGGATCAAAAAGTCCCATACAATCTCATTGTCCGGTAGTATTTCCGTTGATAGGAAAACAAACTCAAACTAAAGTACCCTGCCCGCCAGACACGTTTTCTTCTTCCGTGTCAGACAAACAGGGTACTTTCCTTTTGGTTTCTTATTTCTTTCCGTCCGAATCCTTTTCCTGATATCTGTCCTTTACTTTTCCGTACAGCCAGATATAGATCCACAAAAGGATAGGAAGGCCTACCGTTGCCACCAGACATGCCTGAAACAGCCGGTCCGCACCGGGGAAATTCAGGCAGGCGACCACAAGAGTGGACAAGTACAGCAGTACCAGCAGTCCCACGCAAATCAGCGCGGCAATTTGTTTCGGTGTTTTTTTCTTTTTATCCATGATTTTATCTCCTCTGTCGTAACTGTTCAGACTTGTCTGCGGGTTACCTTCAGTCATCCACATCAAAGGCTTCCAGCTTGCTTTTTTTCGGAATTGGCTTGCTGTCTCCATGCTTGACAAACAGCATGGTAAAGAAGGCCGCGGTTACGAAAAGGGCCGCATAAGGGAACAAGGTGTGGTATCCTACATGTTCCAGCAGAAAACCGGAAAGAATAGGAGTAACGATCTGGGCAGCCATGGAAAAGGTATAATAAAAACCGGTAAATTTGCCGATATCGCTGCCTTTGCTCATTTCCACCACCATCGGGTAGGAGTTTACATTTATTGCGGCCCAGGCCACGCCAACGAGGGCAAAAAGGCCGTTGATCCAGGCATGGTATTCTTTGACGGCCGCACCCAGGGCAAACATGGAAGCGAGAAGGACTATGCCGCCGAGGATGGTTTTTTTGCGTCCGATACGGGATGCAATGGCGCCAACGGGGATATAGGAGCAAATAGCGGCGATGGTAGCCACCAGCAGGCAGTTGGCAAAGCCGCCGCCCTGGATACCCCAGTAAATTTGCGCATATTTGGAAAAAGCCGTCGTAACCGCGTTATATCCCATGAACCAGCAGGAAACGGATAGCAGAATAAGAATCAGGCTCCTTTTTACCTCAGGAGTCATCGGGGCGTTTGTCTCGCTTTCTTCCTGTACGGTGCCTTCTTCGATATCCAGCTGGAGATCGGCCCTTTCCCGTTCCTCACGCAACGGATTTTCCTTGATTTTCCAAAGCAGGATCAGTACGGAAACCACCATAACCACCGCTACAATGAAGAAAATAGGAAAATAATCGGGCTTTCCCGTTTTGGGAATGAGGACGGAAATCAGAATCAGGGAGATGACTCCGCCGACCGCACCCATCAGGTTAATGATGGCATTTGCCTTGGATCGCAGAGGCTTGGGCGTGACATCCGGCATGAGGGAAACCGCAGGCGAACGGTAGCTTCCCATGGCGATCAGCGTAACGCACAGCGCGGTCACAAACAGGCCGAGGGAGGCGATATTATCGGAAAAAGGCAGGAACAGCATGGCAATGACCGCAGCTGCCGTACCGCAGAGGATAAACGGTGTACGTCTGCCAAGTCTGGTATGTACCTTATCGGAAAGGCTTCCGAACAAAGGGAGCATGAACAGGGCGAGCACATTGTCAACAGCCATGATGCCCCCGGAAATCGTATCGCTGATATGGAAGGTGTTTTTGAGAATCAGCGGGATGATGCTGTCGTACAGCTGCCAGAAAGCACTGATGGAAAGAAAGGCAAGACCCACCAGAATGGTTCTTTTTGTGTTGAGCTTCATAAGAGATACCTCGCTTTGTAAGTTTGTCTTGTCTGTCTCCCTGCGGCTGCCGCGTCCGCGGCCATAAGCAGGAAAACGCTCTGATCTAATGATATCTCATTGCCGGAAAAAGGGCAACGAATAATTGCAGAAACCGGAAATGCAAAATCCCGCCTGCAGCACTGCTGCTGCAGACGGGATTCTGAACTAGGGGAGGAATCCTCCCCGCAATGGGAGGATAAGTAATTATTTATCTTGCGTAATCATAAGCCGGCGGCGAGGCCGCCCGGTTTATGAATCATCAAAGGAGGGGGTTCCGATGATATTAACAGTATAACCCGGAGAAAAAAGAATATACATCAAAATAAAAAAAATATTTCAAACAGGATGCCACGGCTTTTTTTGTCCGCTTTTTTATCCCTGCGCCTTTGCAATCCGCTGCTGGACTTTACAGACATTTTGTTATATACTATTTTTATTCTGAGCGAAAGCTGGGAAAGCTGGGGTAAATCCTGCAGCGGCAGTGCTCTTTGCGGGCAGTGCCGGATAGACGGAACCGGGCCTGACCGGTGAAAATACACGGACGAGGTGATAAAAATGGCATTATTAGAACAATGGAGATCGATGGCTTATTCCGAGACAGCCAACAAAGGAGATTTACAGAGACTTTGGGCGGCTTATTTTGAAAGCGAAAAAGAAATTTACGCACAGCTTTTAAAAAATCCGGATGAAGTGGTCAAAGGAACGGTAAAGGAACTGGCGGAAAAGTATGATGTTGATATCATGACCATGACCGGTTTCCTGGACGGAATTGACGACAGCCTTGTGGAATCCAATCCGATTGAAGAAATGGAAGAGGACACAGCGGTAAATCTTGGATTTGATAAAGCGCTTCTTTATAAAAATATGGTAGCGGCCGGAGCCGACTGGCTGTATGAGCTGGAAGAGTGGAACGATATTTTTGATGAAGAGACAAGGAAAGCCCTTTATAAGGAACAGAAGTCTTCCACCACGATTGTGAAGGACAAAAAGGTATATCCCAACGATCCCTGTCCCTGCGGCAGCGGAAAGAAATATAAGAAATGCTGCGGCAAAGGCAAATAAGGCGGGAAGGAAATGAAAAGCAGGATACAGGATGCAGTTAACATGTTTGAATCCGGTTTTAACTGTGCCCAGTCTGTTTTTGCCACCTATGCGGATGTTTTCGGCATGGACAGGCAGACGGCATTGAAGCTTGCCGGACCTATGGGGGCCGGTGTAGGGCGCATGCGCGAGGTATGCGGTACCGTATCCGCCATGGCGCTGCTGTCCGGCCTGAAAATGGGGAATACCGATCCTGCCGACGAGGAAGCTAAGACCCGCTCCTATGAAATGGTGCGCAGGATGAGCGATGCGTTCCGGGAAAAAAGAGGCAGTATTATCTGCCGTGAACTTCTGGAAATGCCCGCCGGCATGCAGCGGGAGGATAGTGCCAGACCAACGGAGCGGACTGCGCAGTATTACGCCTCCAGGCCCTGCAGCCATCTGGTTGCGGAAGCGGCACATATTATAGAAGAAATGCTTTTGGATACAGAAGAATAAACAGGTATGGCAGAGCTGCTGTATAAAAGATACAGGAGCCTGCACCTGCAGGGAATGGCCCGCGGTTATTTTATCGCGGGCCATTTTTTAGATCGATAGCACGTTTCGTTTATCCCCTTTTAAGCGCAGCAGAATTAAAAGTCCTTTTACGGTTGTTTGATTTTGTTAAGAATTTTGATCAGACATTTTTAAGAAATAGCTGTTATATTTTTAGACAGAGCAGAGAGAAATACCCTCGCGGCAGCCGTCAAGCGGATGCGATCGCGCATCCGTCCGGAGCGTTGCCTGCGGGAATAAAAATAGGAACAGAAGGCTGTTCCCGGAACCGAATGAGGTCAGAAAGGAAAGAATCTATGCGAATCCACTTGAACCACCTGAACATGATCTATCCCACCGGAAAGCTGGCGTTAAAGGACATCAGCCTGACGCTGGAAAGTCCCAGCCTTGTAGGCCTGGTAGGCCCTAACGGCGCGGGAAAATCGACCCTGATGAAGCTGCTTGTAGCCGGGCTTCTTCCTACGGGCGGTGAAATAACGGTTGATGAGGTACCTCTGTCCAAATGCGAAAAAAAACTGAAGGGAAAGCTGGGTTATCTCCCGCAGGATTTCGGGCTGTATGACGAACTGACAATCCGGGAATTCCTGGATTATATGGCGGCATTGAAGGGGATACGTGACAGCGGTGAGGCTGTCGAACGCGCCATTGCGGCTACCGGACTGGAAGAAAAGAAAAAAGCGCGTATCCGGACGTTGTCCGGCGGGCAGCGTCAGAGGGTGGGAATTGCCCAGGCGCTGCTGGGGGAACCGGAATTTCTGATCTTTGACGAGCCAACTGTCGGCCTGGATCCGGAGGAACGTATCCGGTTCCGAAACTTTTTTTCCCAAACGGCCCAGGATAAACTGGTGCTGCTGTCCACGCATATCATAGAGGATGTGCAGTCGGTATGTGACAGGCTCATTGTGATAGACCGGGGGAAGATTCTGTTTACCGGCAGGCCTGAGGAATTGATCCTCCGGGCCAGGGGACATGTGGGGGTTCTCCTGGAACAGGCCGGCGACGGAAAGGAATCCGCCCTGCATATCATCTCACGGGTAAATACGGTGGAAGGTGTGCTGTGCCGGGGCGTGGCGGAGGTTCTGCCGCAGGAGGCCCGCAGTGTGGAACCCACACTGGAGGATGCCTATCTGTATCTCATTACACAGGAGGGGAAAACACAATGAAATTCTATTCTCTTTTCCGGGTGGAGCTGGGGCGGCTCTTTAAAAGCAGGCTGACCTGGGCAGTCCTGTGCTTCACACTGGCGGCACCGGCGGCGGGGCTGACTATCTATACCCCTCTGTCCGGCTCACACAACAGTACGGCACTCGCCAATCCTGCTCTGGGCGGTGCGCTGGCCGGCGCGCTCCTTTTTGCGCTGCTCACCGTGCTGGAACTGGACCGCGTCCATCGCAGCCGCACTGATGTGCTTACGGAATCCATGGTTTTGCCTATAACGGCGGAAGCTTCCCGCACCCTGGCCCTGCTGACAGCGGCAGCAGCGGTGATGACAGGGGTTCTGGCCGTCTGGATTCCGATCACAGCCTTAACGGCCGGCCCGGCATTCCGTCCGGGACTGTGTGCGGCGGTATATCTGCTGGTGATGCTGCCCGCTCTCTGGTTTTCTATCCTGTTTACCGCTGCGGCCTATCAGCTCATCCGGAGACTGGATGTGACATTGATAGCTTTTGTGGGCTTTTTTCTCTTAAGCCTGACCGCCTGGTCCGGGAACTGGCTGCTGCGGTGGGTAAATCCCGCTTTGGTTTATCTCTCCGACGATTTCGGAAATAACCGCAGGCTCATGTCCCTGGGATGGAACCGGCTGTTCTGGCTGTTTACGCTGGGTGGGATCTGGTGTCTGTGTCTGCTGTGCGTCCGCCGGTATGGAAAAGGTCCTGCCGGTTCGCTTCTGCGGAACGTGCGGATATTTTATCTTCCCCTGTTGGGTGTTGTTCTGACGGTAATGGGCTGTCTGGCCTATGTAAAGCAGCCTTTTGTCGATAACAGCAGGGAGGAAATCGATTATGAGGCACATGAAAATTTTGCCTACAACGAACATGTAACCTATTCCGCTATATCGGTGGATGCGAAGCCGTCCCTTTCCCGCGGTACCCTTCAGGCGGAGGCCACCTATACCCTGCATAATGATTCCGGACAGCCTCAGACTATTTCACTCTGGCTGAATCCCGGTTATACCGTGCGGTCCGCTGTCGCCAACGGAAAAACCGTACCTTTCAGGGATCTTCAGGATGATGATATCAATGAGAAAACTATCGAGCTGGATATCCCTGCCGATGAGGACATGGAACTGACGGTAGAATACGGGGGATTTCCGCAGGAGTGGAGCATAATGTCCCTGTCTCAGGGAGAGTGTGAGATCAGCGATGATTATATTTACCTGGCCCACCAGGATTTTTCACCCATGCCGCGTGATTTTGTGGAAAGTACCATGGAACGCGCACCCTTTACGGCAAAAATCACGTTACCGGACAAAATGACACCGGTTTTGTTCGGAACCGGTACCGTAAAAGCCGGGGAGTCAGATGCCGGATCCACCCAGTGGCTGCTGCAGACTTCGGGATGGAGCCTGATACTCTATGCCGGTGATTATGTCTCCGAGCAGATCGAGGCGGCGGGGCTGGACGTGGAATTTTACTACAGTGCCAAACACCGGAAAGTTATGGAAGAATGCAACGTAAGGGAAACGCTGAAACAGGTATTTGAATACTGTACCAGTCACTACGGCCCCCTGTCTTTTTATGGGGAAGAGGGTATGCGCCTCATAGAGATCGGAACAGTGGGCGGCGGCTATGCAGGCAGAGGCGCCAGCGTTATGGGAGAGGACAGCTTCAGCGAAGAGGGCCTTAAGGATCCGCTGAAGGGTGCCGGGGGAAGCGAAGTCATGGCCCATGAAATCATCCATCAGTGGTGGGGCCTGGGTAACATGATCGAATCCTCCTCCGCGTCGGATCCCTGGTCCAGTGAAGGGCTGACGGTTTACACGACCTATCGGCTGATGAAGGAGCTTCACGGCGCGGATTATGCCCGGACGTATTATGTGGATGTGTGGCAGTCCCAGGTGGATGCGTATTACCAGGATTTTTATGTCCGCAATCCCCGGTTCCTGTCGGCGCTGCCGGAACAGTACAAAGCCGATATCGCCAACAGCCAGTCCACTGTCCGGCAGTATTGTGAAATGCCGCTGAAAATCCTGAAGGCGGAAAAGTTGGTGGGCGGCGAGGCGGCTATGGACCGTATCCTGTCCGGGCTGTTTACCGGAGAGACCAATCCGTCCTATCCCTATCTGACATGGCAGGATTTCCTTGACGCCTGTAATCTTACGGAGGAGGATTTGAAGCTTGAGTAAAATATATCTGTATGAACTGCGCCGGACTGTGCGCGGAAAATTCTTCTGGGGACTGTTGGCCGTATGTCTGTTTTTCGGCTGGAATATCCTGCAGACTACCGTTATCCGGGGCGTCGCCCATACCGCCCCGTTTTCGCCCTGGACCTTCGGGGCGTATCTGGCCCGGCTGATGCCGCTTTTGGGCGTGGCGCTGCTGTTCTTCCAGTGGAACCAGTGCAATGAAAAGGCCCGGCGGTTTTGGAGCCTCACCGACGCGTCTCCCGCAGAACCGGGACAGTATCTCCTTGTAAAATGTGCTGCCGCAGCTACCGCCTGGCTGCTGCTGGCACTGGGTGTTACCGCGCTGGGGATCGGCTTCCTGCTGGCGCTGTTTCACGACAGCGTGCCTGTGGGAATGCTGCTGCTGACGGCGGCGGCCGCCCTGCTGCCCCCGCTTGTATTTCTGACGGGGACCGGACTGCTGGCCGGTCATATACGCTCCTCCCTGTTGTTTGTATGGATGGCGTTTGCGCTGGGCGTTGGTTTTATTCCTCTTCCCGGGAACCTTGATCTCTATGGATATTCTTTCTTTACGGAATATCCGCTCACCCTGCAACAGACCGATCCGGCCTTTTCCATGCCGGCCGGCATGCTTGCAGCAAGGGTGGTTTTTCTCCTTGTTGGAATGGGATTCCTTTTTCTGGCGGTATGGCGGCAGCGCAGGCAGAAGGGTAAGGGCTGAAATGATTTCCGGCACATGTAACCGGCTGTTTGTCCGGCGGTTATGTGTGCCGGTTTTTGCTGTTTTATTATTGGAAAAGACTCGTATCAAAGCAGGTGCTTGACAATCGCATTTTATCGGAGTAGAATGAAAATATATTCTATTACAATAGAATGGCGGAGGGGTTATAATACACTGCATTTCCCTTTCGATAATTTCAAAGCGCGCGGTGCGCGCGGACGGGAGCCAAAATGAAACGATTCTTTACACTGTTACTGCCTGTTTTTCTCATTTTTTTCTGTGTTTCCTGCGGGAGGAGCCCGAGCGGCGGCACGGCGGGGAATGAAAAATTTGCGGACTGCCTGACCGAATCAGGCAGCGGCCTTGCGCGCCGGGTGGAGGCCGCGGAGGATATACGGAAGTACCGCAGTAAGGAGTATATTTCCCTGGAAGAGGATCATGCGGATATCCGGTGGTATGACGGCAGGAATATGACCGCAGAGGAAAAGGCGCGGCTGGAAGGCTGTATTCCCAATATTACTTTCAATGAAGATACGGTTTTCCCGGACGGCCTGCAGGATGCCTTCCCCGCGAAAGAATGCCTGGAAGCAGGGAAATCACCGGGACTGGGGGTAGGCGGCCTGCATGACCGGGGGATCACCGGAAAAGGGGTGTCTATCGCTGTCATTGATCAGGTCCTTTATACCGATCATCCCGAATATGCGTCAAAGCTGGCCCTTTATGAGGAAATGCATGTAACGCCCAACCAGACGGGTTCGATGCATGCTGCGGCGCTCGCATCCCTGGCGGTGGGAGAGCACTGCGGGGTGGCGCCGGATGCGAAGCTCTATTTCTGGGGGTTCGATAATGTGATAAGCTGGGAAGAGGAGGGGGAAAACAATCTTGCCTGGGAAGAATATGCCCGTGTGATTGACCGTATTATCGAAGTGAATAAGACGCTGCCGGCCGACGATAAAATCCGGGTAATCGCTATTGCCAGAGGCTATGCCCTTACCGGGGAAGAGGAGGAGGACAAACGGCTGCAGGTACTGCTTGACGCGATAGATCGGGCAAAAAAGGAAGGGATGTTTGTCCTTACCACATCCACGGAACAAAACTACGATTTCTTTTCTGCGTTTCATACGGAAGCGCCGTTCGCCGGGCTGGGAAAAATCGATCCTGCAGGCGATCCGGATTCGGTTGCCAATTATACCCTGGGTTCCTGGCAGTGGGCCAGCGCGGATATGTTTGTCAATTCCCTTCTGGTTCCCATGGACGGCCGTACCACCGCGGATATGTCGGGGGACACGTATGTGTATTATGCCGACGGAGGCTGGAGCTGGACCGTACCCTATGTGGCGGGGATCTATGCGCTTTGCTGCCAGGTCAGGCCTGACATAGGACCGGAGGAATTCTATCGCGCCGCCATGGATACGTCCACAGAAATTACACGCACACAGCCGGGAGGCAGCCAAAGCTACACCTTCCATGTCATCAATCCCCAGGCCCTTATTTCTTCCCTGCAGACAACTTCCTGACAGCATCCTTGTATCCGCCCCGCCGGCGCAGCCGGCGGGGCCTTTTTGGAGTGTGCATATGCAAGACGTCTGTAAGCCCGCTTTGCGGGGAGGACAGACGCACAGGCCTGGGCCGTGCCTGCATACATCATTTTTATGGCTTATATAAATATTGTACGTAAGGGTAACGGTTCGGCAGGACAGCCCGTCTGCTGCGCTGTCTGTAAGAAAGGGATCAGGGGTGCAAAAATCGGAAAGACCGGATAAAATCTTGTGAGTTGTTTTCCTCCCCCGGTATTGGTACTATTAACCTAATACGGAAGTATTACAGCCTGCCGGTGCGGATGGTAAGCAGAGGCAGGCTGAAGGAAGGGAAAGAAATGATTTTCAGATAAAGGAGAAAAAGACAGATATGGAAACGATCAGATTTCCCAAGGATTTTTTATTCGGTACGGCCACCAGTGCCGCACAGCTGGAAGGAGCAGCCCGGGAAGAGGGGAAAGGGCTTTCGATCTGGGACACATTTGCCCGGATCCCGGGCAATATCGCGGACGGCTCCACGCCGGAAAACGCCTGTGATCTGTATCACAGATACGAAGAGGATTTGGATTTGGCACAGCGTATGAACCTGAACAGCTTCCGTTTTTCTTTTTCCTGGCCCCGGATTCTGCCGGAGGGAAAGGGAAAGGTCAATCAGAAGGGCCTGGATTATTATAAAAGGTTTATTGACGGGCTGTGGAAACGGAATATGATACCGAATGCCACCATTTACCACTGGGATCTTCCTTATGAGCTGGAACGGCTGGGTGGCTGGCTGAACAGGGATGTGGCGGACTGGTTCGGAGAATATGCGTCCCTATTGTACCGGGAGTTCGGGGATGCGGTCCCTATGTGGGCGACCGTCAATGAACCCATTGCAACCTATGTGGGATATGCCCTGGGAGGTTTTGCACCGGGCTTTCGGCTGGAAAAATACGGGAGGCAGGCAAACCATCACATCCTGCTGGCGCATGGGGAGGCGATAAGGCGGTTCCGGCAGGAGAACCTGAAAGAGAGTAAGGCGGGTATCGTCGTGGATATCTGGCAGCATTACCCCCTGCGCCCGGACAATGACAGGGACTGTGAAATTGCGCGCCTTGAAAATGAGAAAACCTTCCGTTCCTATCTGAATCCGGTGCTAAAGGGCTGTTACCGTCAGGAGCTGCTGCAGTATATGGAAGAAAAAGACTGTATGCCCGTGATAAAAGACGGGGATATGGATCGGATCCGCCAGCCGCTGGACTTTTTCGGGCTGAACTGCTACAACCGTGTCCTGGACTGTGCGGAGCCGGAAGCCGTGCCGGATCGGAAGAAAAACGGCGGGAATTTCATGGAAAACGGAACGGAGTATTATCCGAGAGCTGTTTATGAAGCCGTGGAAATGCTCAGGAAGGAGTATCAGCTTGCCATTCCTGTTTATATTACGGAGAACGGCACCTGCAACTGCGGGGAACAGGTGCAGGACGGGGGAAGGATACGGGATACGCAGCGGATCGAATATCTCAGGGGAAACCTGTACTGGATTGCCAGGGCCATGGAGGAGGGCGCGGATATCCGGGGATATTATGTCTGGTCGCTGCTGGATAACTGGGAATGGTGTGCCGGCTTTGAAAGCCGCTTTGGCCTGGTACATGTGGATTTCGACACGCAGGAGCGTTTGGTAAAGGACAGCGGCAAATGGTACGCACAGGTTGCGGGATCCGGAGAAATGGATTGGAAAGAGGGAGAAAAATGATGGGGATAGAGGACAGACAGAAGCTTTTTGAGAACCCTTCAAAGGAATACAGGGGGAAGCCCTTCTGGGCATGGAACGGGAAACTTACGGAGGAGGAGCTGCTGCGTCAGATCGATATTTTTGAGCAGATGGGCTTCGGCGGTTTTTTTATGCATTCCAGGACCGGGCTGGAAACGGAATATCTGGGGGAGGAATGGTTCCGGCTGACGCGCCGCTGTGCGGACTATGCGGCGGAGAAAGGAATGGAGGCCTGGCTGTATGATGAGGATCGCTGGCCCTCCGGTTCTGCCGGCGGTATGGCGACGCAGCAGCCGGAATACCGGGCGTCCTTCCTGGAAATGAAAAGATATACCCCGGAGGAATGGATGGACGCACAGCTGTCCATGGAACAAAATCCTTGTAAGAAGGAGGGGGACTTTGCGGCAGAGGAGGAGCCTGCTGTATTTGCTGTTGTATTCCGGGACGGGGACATGCAGAAGGTGCGCCCCCTGAAGCCGGGAGAGCCTCTGGAGAACGGGGAGACGGCGGTGGTTTTTACCGTGGTTCCGGCAGCATGCAGTGACAATTATAACGGATACACGTATCTGGATACCATGAACAGAAAAGCAGTGGGGCATTATATGCAGCTCACGCATGAACGGTATGCGTCAGAATGCGGATCCCGGCTGGGAAAAAGCATTCCGGGAATCTTTACGGATGAACCGCACAGAGGGCCGCTTTTCTCCGAGTTTTCCGGCGGGAAGGAAACGGCGGTGCCTTATACCCCATCCCTGTTCCCGGAATATAAGAAACGGTTTGGCTACAGCCTGAAGGAGAAGCTGCCGGAGCTTTTTTTCCGGTACACGGGAGAAGAATTGTCCGGGACGGCGAGGGATTATATTGAATTGTGTCAGGAACTGTTCCTGGAGAATTTCGCGCAGCCTATTCAGGATTGGTGTTCGGCGAACAAGCTGCTCTTCACCGGACATGTGCTGCATGAGGACAGCCTGACGGCACAGACCGTGATGCAGGGCTCCCTGATGCGTTTTTACGAATATATGGATTATCCCGGCGTGGACGTTCTTACCGAAAAAAATGACAATTGGTGGATTGTGAAGCAGATCGCCTCTGTGGCAAGGCAGCTGGATAAGAAATGGATCCTTTCCGAGCTGTACGGCTGTACCGGCTGGCAGATGGATCTGGAGGATTATAAGCAGGTGGGGGACTGGCAGGCCTTGTTCGGCATCAATCTGCGCTGTCCTCATCTTTCCTGGTATACCATGAAGGGCGAGGCCAAACGGGATTATCCGGCAAGTATCTTTTTCCAGAGTGCATGGTATCCGGAATACCGGAAGCTGGAGGATTATTTTTCCCGAATCCATGCGCTCCTTTCGGATACCGAGCCGGTCTGCGGCGTTCTGGTGTTAAATCCCATAGAGAGTGTGTGGGCACGTTCCCGCTGCGGTGCATTCCGGGGGCTGGAAGCCGTTGGGGAGGGGATTATCCGGTTGGAAGAAAGATACCGGGATACCTTTCGGATCCTAATAAGCAGCCATATTGATTTTGACTATGGGGAAGAGGATATGATGGCCAGGCACGGAAGCGTCCGGGACGGAATTCTTTATGTGGGAAAGAGCGCTTACCATACGGTGCTTGTGACCGGAATGGAGACTATGCGATCCTCCACCTTAGAGCTGCTCGCTAAATTCCGGGAACAGGGCGGCAGGCTTGTTTTTGCCGGTGAGGTTCCCGGCTATGTGGATGTTCTCCCGACGGATAAGGTGCGTAGCCTCGCGGAAAAGGCGGTGCGGATCCCCTTTGAGGAAGCACGTATCACCGAATGCTGTTCGGACGGCAAGATAAGCATTACCGGGAAAAGGGCTTCCCGGGTTGCGGTACAGTGCAGAAAGGCCGGGAAGGAGACTTATCTGTTCCTGCTGAACCTGGATCGGGATCACGCCGCAGGGAGACTGGTGCTTTCCCTGGAAGAGGAGGGATGGCCGGAGCTATGGGATGCAAAGACCGGAAAGATATGGGCATGCCGCTTCCGGAAAAAGGGCGGCCGGCTGGAAATTCCGCTTTCTTTTGCGGCCGGGGAGGAGAAGCTCCTTGTCATAGCCGGACGGGACCGGGCGTGTCCAATCCCGGAGCCGCATGTCTGGGAACGGGTGGACGGCCTGCCGGAGGAATATGATTACCGGCTGTCGGAAGAAAATGTATGTGTGCTGGACAAGGTGCGCATCACCACGCAGGACGGCACGATGCTGCCCCGGCAGGAGGTTCTGAAAGCGGACCGGGCGCTTCGTGATACGTTGGGAATCCCGTGGCGGGGCGGGGAGATGCTGCAGCCCTGGTATGAAGAAAAGAAAAACGGGATACCGGAAAAGCCGCTGAAGGAAGTCGTTCTGGAATACCGGTTTGAGGCGGAGACCGTCCCGGAGGAATGCTTCCTGGCCCTGGAGGATAGGGAGCATGTGACGGGGCTTTCGTTGGGAGAGAGGGAGATTCCCGTGCAGTCGGCGGGTAAATGGCTGGACAGCTGCTTTGACAGAATCGTCCTGCCTTCCGGCTGTGTGAAGAAGGGCGTCAATGTTATAAAAATTACATATGCCTATTATAAGACAGGCGGAATCGAAGCCGTCTATCTGCTGGGCCGCTTCGGCGTGAGACTGGCGGACGGCGGGAAAAAGGCTGTGCTGACCGGACTGCCCCCGCGGCTGAAGGCAGGGGATATCGGGGATCAGGGACTTCCGTTTTACTCCGGCCGCATCCGCCTTAAGCTGCCGGATCTGGGAAAGGGGCTTTACCGGATCCGTATGGCGGGTACCCATGCGGCCTGCATCCGGGTACTCGGGAAAGAGGAAGCGCTTATGATACAGGCGCCCTATGAGGCGGAAGTGGAAGAACCGGAAGCAGTGGAGCTAATATTCGGAAGGCGGAATACCTTCGGGCCGCTGCACGAATGGCCGGCTGTTGCTTCTGCATACGGTCCCGGCAATTTCATGACGGAAGGAAAGGCATGGAGGGATTCCTATGTACGGATCCGGCAGGGGATTTTGAAGGCTCCTGTCCTTTGGAAGGAACGAACCGGACGTCCCGACGTGTCGGAACCGTTATCGAAAGAAAGGTAACCGGGTAAAGTACCCTTACAGAGAGAGGAAGAAGCGCATGGATAACAGGACAATTTTCAGGGTTATGGATAAGGAAACAACGGATACGCTTCACCCGGACGAAAGGAAGGCCGTATACCTGCTGCCGCGCAGCGTGGTTTGGAAGCAGGGGAAGGTGTCCCATGAGGAGGTTCTTTTAACGGAGAGGGAACCGCAGATATCCCTTGCGGCCCATGAGCCTTTCGTGATGGACAGCTCGGACGGCCCGGCATCCCTGCTGCTGGATTTCGGTTATGAAATCCACGGCGGGATCCGGATCCTTGCCTGGCAGGACAGCACGGGCAGGGGAGCGAAGGTCAGGGTGCGGTTCGGGGAATCGGTAATGGAGGCCATGAGCGAGCCGGGCGGGGAAGGAAATGCCACCAACGATCATGCCAGAAGGGATATCCATACGGAAATCGGCATGATGAGCATGAACCGGATCGGGGAAACGGGTTTCCGTTTTGTGAGGCTTGATCTGGAGGAAAAGGATGTGCAGCTTTCCCTGAAGTCGGTGGCCGGTGTGCTTGTTTATAAGGATGTCCCCTACCGGGGCAGCTTTTCGTGCAGCGATCCGCTGCTGAACCGTATCTGGGACGTGGGAGCCTATACCGTGCATCTGAACATGCAGGAATATATCTGGGACGGGATTAAGAGGGACCGTCTGGTATGGGTGGGGGATATGCATCCGGAGACGCTGACCATACGGACCGTTTTCGGAGCGGATGCATCCGTTGCCGGAAGCCTTGATTTTATCCGAAAAGAGACCCCTCTGCCGGGCTGGATGAACGGGATGGCCAGTTACACCATGTGGTATGCCGTCATCGTATATGACTGGTTTCTGTATACCGGTGATCGGGCGTGGCTGAAGAACCAGGAAGCGTATCTGGAAGGCATAAGCAGGCAGCTGACGGACTGTATTGGAGCGGACGGGAAGGATACGGTGACGGAAGGACGTTTCCTGGACTGGCCGTCCAGCGATAAGCCGGAAGCGGTGGATGCGGGCGTGCAGGCCCTTCACCGGCTGGCGGCGGACCGCCTGCATAAGCTGTTCCTTATTCTGGGGAAACAGGAACTTGCAGAACGCTGTGAAAGGGATGTTGAGCGGCTGGGCTGCTTCCCGGTTGCTTCCGGCGGATCCAAGCAGGCGGCGGCACTGCTTGTCCTGGCCGGGCTGCGGGAGGCAGGGGAAATGAACCGGGAAATCCTTTCCGTGGGCGGTGCACAGGGAATGTCCACCTTTATGGGCTATTATATTCTGACGGCCCGCGGCATGGCGGGGGATTATGAGGGCTGCCTTTCCTGTATCCGGGACTATTGGGGCGGGATGCTGAAGCTGGGGGCTACCACGTTCTGGGAGGATTTTGATATAAACTGGATGGAAGCGGCGGCGCCTATCGACCGCCTCCCGGCAGCAGGGGAAACGGATGTGCACGGAACCTACGGGGCGTACTGTTATAAGGGGTACCGGCACAGTCTCTGCCACGGCTGGGCTTCCGGGGTAACGCCGTGGCTGACCGAAAATATCCTGGGGGTCAGGATTGTAAAGCCGGGCTGCCGGGTGCTGGAAATCAAACCGCATCTGGGGGATTTGTCCTGGGCAAAAGGAACCTTTCCCACGCCTATGGGTATCGTCCGTATCTCCCATAAAAAAAGGAAGGACGGCAGTGTGGAGACGAAAATTAAGGCGCCGGCAGGAGTGACTGTGCTTTCCGGCACCTGATTAGCAGGAGGTATTTATATGGAAGAAGGACTATTTTGCAAAGCAAAGCCAGTTTTTGTGCCGGGCAGGGCGGATAAGCCGGATACACTGGCGGCCTTCCGGTGTGATTTTACGGCGGAAAAAGGGGAGACACTCAGCGGTACGGACAGCAGGAATCATGGCTTCGGCGCGTATTATGGTGCCTTGCTCATGCGGGGCTTTTTGGGAATGGAAATACCGGACAGGGTACAGAAGGCAGTGCGTTTCGCGCCCCGGACAGGCAGCCTGCGGTGGGCCAAAGGCACAATGGATACGGCGGACGGACGCATCAGCGCATACTGGCGGACGGACGGGGATGGAATGCGCATGGAAATGAGCGCCCCCCGGGGCTATCGGATAGAGGCCCGTATCCCCCGGGAATTCAGGGGCTGCCGGTACATGACGGTCAATGGGGAGAACAGGGAGACTACGGAAGAGATAACCGCAGGAAACCGGCTGTCTCTGGTCATCCCTTCCCATTGCGGAACTGGGAAGGCGTAATACCTGTTTCCTGCTTGAATTTGCGCCGGAAGCTGGACACGTTAATATATCCTACACGGACACTGATTTGATCAATGGGCATGCTTGAATGGAGAAGCATGTCCTTTGCTTTGTCCAGACGCAGCTCCCAGAGATAATCGGAAAAGTTTTTGTTGAATTTTTTCTTAAACAGGTAACTCATATAGGCGATGCTGACTTCGAATTTGTCGGCGAGCACCGATATGGAAAAATCAGGTGAGGTATAGCCTTCCCGGAGGATTTCCATGATCTGCGAAGCATGTACGGCAGAATTCGCATATTCCGCTTCAAAGGCGGCCAGCAGTTCATCCACATTCCGGGACACCTCTCCCCCTTTTTCCTGATACGGACAGCTCCGGCACAGATACAGGGTTTCATAGTAGAGATCGCTGTAATTTTTGAATTTGATATTCATACGGTTCATGGCATTGGTAATGATGGTAAGGATATCGATCAGTACGCACCGGATAAAGAAATCCGGAAAAAGAGTCCCGTTTTCGGAGGCGCTGTCAATTTGGGTAAAAAGCTCTTCCTTCAGCCGGCGTGCCTGTGTAAATTCAGGCGTTTTCAGGCAGAGCGCAAGAGCATCCAGCTTTTTATACGGATACGCCAGATTGGAAGGGGAAGGGATCCGGGGGGCTATTTCCCCATAGGAAACCACCGCTTCCTCCTGGCGGTATTTATCGGCCAGCAGGGCGTTTTCATAGAGATAAGGGATTTCCAGAGGGGAGGAGGCGCCGTTGCTGACCGCGGCCCGGCATCCGGTTTCGCTGCAGTAATCCCACAGGAGAAGGCGGATGACCTCATCCTTGTTTTCTTCAATCCCCGGATAATTGATCATAAAGACACTCCGGTTTTTACCGGCTTCCAGCAGGGCGCAGGAATTTTTGTCAGGCAGGGCATTTTCCAGAAAAACCATGACGTCATTGGGATTGCAGCTTTTCCTGGGATGACTGACGGTGAGGACAAATATCATATTGTCCGGCTCATCGCTGAAAAACCGGTCGATATCCAGAAGCCCGTTCATCCGGGAATTGCTGTTGTCGGATACGATGGAATCCAGGATGGATTTCTGCATGGACAACCTGTACTTGTCCAGCTTTTTCTGCAGCTTATTTTTCTCGGAAAGCGCGGTGGTAAAGGCGGCGTCTATCTGCTCCACGTAGCTGCGGCCCGGCATCGGCGTGTCCACCAGCTTGGTAAGAAGCTTGTGGAGAGGCCAGTAGGTAATACGCATGGAGAAAAGTATGAGGAAGATTCCGCAGGTGGCCAGCAGGACGAGAATCAGGTAGGTATTGCGGAACGCCAGGCTGACCTGTCCCAAGATGGCTTTGTTGGAGGAAAGGGCCAGAAGGGTCAGGCTGCCGGGGAGGCCTGTGTATACAAACATGGTATCGTCGGAATCAATCGGATACCGCCCGGCTTCTTTTTTCAGGCCGTCCAGGTAAGGCAGGATGGCATCCTCATGAATGCCTGAGATGATCTGGTTGTCCGGCGTGACAAGACAGACGGAATTGATGCCGTTGAAGCTGCCGGCCTCCAGCGTGGATTGAAGCTCCTTCATACTGATGATATAAAAAATGCAGTAGGACTCCATATTGCTGCTATAAGGAAGGTAAATCAGCAGACCGGAGGTTTCGTCCGACAGGTAGATAAGCTGGCTTTTATTCGAACCGGCATACTGCACCAGCGGGAACGGAAGATAATGGGAACCGGTATAGATATAGTAGATACCGTCCTGTTTATAAACATGCTTGCCGGAGGAGAGGATGCTTTCGGTTTTATTGTCCACATAACAAATCGTGTCGATGAAGCTGTTACTCACCGTATATTCATTCATGCGCTGGGCGGCCTGATAGTTGTACCAGTTTTCATTTTTATAACGGGAAAGGACAAGATTGATATCCTTGGACAGAAGGGACTGCACCTGATTGATGTTGGACAGATCGTCCTCCAGCTGAAGCATGACATTGTTCAGCCGTTTGTCGGTCCGATCGTTTAAATCCTTAAAATAGATACGGTTCAGCTGGATGCGTACGGCGAGGAAAAAACCGAGAAACAGGATGCTCAGGATAATAAAATAAGAAAGGAAATATTTGATCAGAGTGGAATGTTTACTGTTTGAAAAAAAACGGATGCAGTATTTCATATGCTCTCCTTTGCATACCCGGGAATATAGGACATCTATGTAACTCTTCAGCAGGTCTGTACATTTACTGCACAGTTCCTATCATACAATAAATGGAAATCGGGCGCAATAATGCGGGCCGGTTATCCCGGCCGGATGGACGGAACAGTTTTCAAAAATTTTTTTTGTTATTTGTACGCTTGCCGCACAAATACCGTAAATATGCGGCTTCCCTGACAGGATCCCCCGATACCGTATTTATCCGTAAGCCCATAATCATGTGTCTTGTGGAAACGGTACGGTGTTACCTATAATAAAGCCATGCTCACAAAGGAGAGGCGCCTCCGGACAGCATCAGATGGGTGAGCCGATAACGGTATATTGACAAAAAACAGGAGGTATTACTTATGAAAATGAAAAAGCTTACGGCCCTGTTGTGCGCGGCGGCAATGGTTGTTTCCCTGGCAGGCTGCGGCGCGGCGAAGGAGACATCGGACGCCGGGGCCGCCCCGGAAAGCAGCAAGGCGGCGGAAGGGACGGCGGAGGAAGCCGCGCAGGCGGGGGAAAGCCAGACATCCGGCGATAGCCTGACCTTCCCGCTGGCGGAGACAAAGGAATACAGCGTATTTGCCATAATGAATGGGGAATATGATTTGCAGGATAATATCACTATGCAGACGGTGACGGAAAATGCCAATCTCAAATTTGATTTCCAGTCGGTTATGGGTGCAGATCTGAAAGAAAAGAGAAATCTGGTCCTTGCTTCGGGAGAATATCCGGATATGTTTTTCAAGGCCGGCTTTGATGCCAATGATCTTGAAAAATACGGAAAACAGGGACTGTTTGTTCCTCTGGAGGATTTGATTAAGCAATATGCGCCCAACCTCAGTGCCAGGCTGGACGAAACAAACGGCTGGGATTATATCACATCCTCGGACGGACATATTTATTCCCTGCCGGATATCGAAAGACAGAACGGTGCGATGACCACCTATTGGATCAATAAGAAATGGATGGACCGGCTGGGACTGCAGGAGCCAAAGAGCCTGGATGAGCTTTACGAAGTCCTGAAAGCCTTCAAGAACGAGGATGCCAACGGAAACGGGGATCCGAATGACGAGATCCCTTTGACGGCAACCGATGTGGTGAAGCCGGATCTGCTGCTTGCCTATTTTGGGATCCCTTATGATTATGGGACCAAAACTGCCGTTATTGACGGAGAACTGACCTATATCCCCACCTCCGATACCTTTAAGGAATATGTGGCATATGTGGCGAAGCTGTACCAGGAGGGGCTGCTTGACAAGAATGCATTCACCCAGAAGCATGAGCAGCAGGGAGCCATCGGCCAGTCCGGAGATGTGCTGGGAAGCTTCTTTGATGCGGGAGCCTTCCTGACGGTAGGAAGGGATAACGACGATGATTACATCGCCCTGACACCCTTTGAGGACGGCATGTATCCCCTGAATACCGGTATTACGCCGGGAACAATGGTTTTGACGGATACCTGTGAGAATCCCGAAATCCTGGTGGCCTGGGCCGATCAGTTCTATACCGAAGAAGGGGGCATCGTGGCATGGCTTGGTATCGAAGGAAAGACCTGGAAGCTGGATGCGGACGGAAACTGGGAATGGATCGTCGGCCAGGGTTATGGTGACGATATCGCTGCAGTCCGTTCAAGCAGCACCATACAGGGCGCGGCCTTCCATCCTTCCATCCAGCCGGATTTCTGGTTTGACAAGATGTCCGAAAAGGTGGATCCGGATGAAGTATATCTGAACGGAGAGCGGGCAAAGGTCGCCGCAAAGGGTGCGGTTCCGCTGCCGATGATGTATTACAGCGATGCGGATGCCAAGACCATATCCACCATCAAACCGGATATTGACGCTTATATCGATCAGTATGTGGCACAGGTTGCAACCGGCGAACTCACCCTGGAGGACAGCTGGGAGGAATATGTGGCGACGGTGGGCAACATGGGCGGAAACCAGCTGGCGGATATTTATAAAAATACCTATAACAAATCGGCAGGAAAGTAAACTCCCATAGCACCATGCATAAAAGCAACCAGGCCGAAAAAACGGTTATTGCCGCTGCCGGGTACGGCAGCGGCCTAATAGGGAACAGGAGGGAGAATACCTATGACTGCAGGGAGGAAGCAAAAAAGCGCCGCGCGGCGGAAGAATACCGGGTTTGCAGGACATAAGGCGGAGCGCCTGCCCGCCCGTCTGTTAAAGGATATGAAGAAAAACTGGATTCTCTATGTGATGATTCTGCCGGTAGTGGTATATTATCTCATATTTTCCTATGCGCCCATCTACGGTATCCAGCTGGCATTTAAGGATTACATCGTTAAAAAAGGGATCTGGGGAAGCCCGTGGATTGGAATGGAAAATTTCGTCCGGTTTTTCAGCAGCTATAATTTCGGGCTGCTTCTTAAAAATACAATTGGAATCAGCGTCTACAGCATCCTGGTGGGATTTCCCATACCTATTATTTTTGCCCTGATGCTGAATTACCTGAAGAATAAATACCTGAAAAAAACGGTGCAGATGGTTTCTTATGCGCCTTATTTTATCTCAACCGTGGTTATGTGCGGCATGATCACCATTTTTCTGAATCCGGATACCGGGATTTTTAATGTGGTCAGAGGCTTTTTTGGCCTGGAAAGCGTTGATTTTCTCGGAAAGCCGGAGCTGTTTAAATCCATCTATGTCTGGACCGGCGTATGGCAGGGCATGGGCTGGAGCTCCATCATCTACATATCGGCCCTGTCGGGAGTGGACTACCAGCTGCATGAAGCGGCTATCGTGGACGGCGCCAATAAGCTGCAGCGTATCGTGCATGTGGATTTGCCTTCCATCAAACCAACTATCGTCATGCTTCTGATTCTCCAGATGGGTTCCCTGATGAGCGTGGGCTTTGAAAAGGTATTCCTGCTGCAGAATACATTGAATAAACAGGCAGCCTCCGTTATTTCCACCTATGTGTATGAGGTGGGTCTGATCAACAGTGATTACGGATATTCCACGGCAATCGGCCTGTTTAATTCCGTGATCAATATGCTGTTGATTGTCGCGGCAAACCAGATCTGTAAAAAATTTACGGAAGAAAGCCTGTTTTAAGGAGGGAAAATAATGAGGAATAAGAAATCCTGTTCCGACAAGGTCTTTGATATCGTCAATGTAATCGTTATGATAGCGCTTCTCCTGGTTTTTCTCTGGCCGCTGTGGTTTGTGGTCATAGCCTCCTTCAGCAATCCCAATGAGGTGTGGAACGGTAATGTAATCCTGTTTCCGAAAGGATTTACCCTGTCGGCCTATGAGGCGGTTTCCGAATATAAAATGATTTGGACGGGCTATAAGAATACCATTATTTATACGGTGGCCGGAACGTTTATCAATCTGGTCATGACTGTCTGCGCCGCCTATCCGCTGTCAAGAAAGGACTTTGTGCCGCGCAATTTCCTGATGTTTCTGTTCATGCTGACCATGTATTTCAGCGGCGGCCTGATCCCCACCTACCTGGTGGTGAGCAAGCTCCATCTTCTGAATACCCCGTGGGCCATGATGATACCCGGAGCCGTTTCCATATATAATGTGATCATCACCAGAACCTATTTTGTGAACAGCATACCCTCCAGCCTGCAGGAGGCGGCGGAGCTGGACGGCGCCAATACCTTCCAGTTCCTGATGAAGATCGTCCTGCCGCTTTCCAAACCCATCATGGCGGTTATCGCCCTGTATTATGCCGTCGGCCACTGGAATGATTTCTTTACGGCGCTGATTTATCTCAATGACAAGGAGCTGATGCCGCTGCAGTCCTTCCTGCGGGATCTGCTGATGTCCAATAAAATGAGCCTGACGAATATGCAGGGGCTGGATGCCGCGCAGGCGGAGGCCAAGATGCAGCTGTCACAGACACTGAAATACAGTGCGATCATTGTGTCAACGGTACCTGTATTATGTATTTATCCTTTTATCCAGAAATATTTTGTAAAAGGGGTGATGATCGGCTCGGTAAAGGGCTGACAAATCCCGGCGCGGGACGGCGGCTTTGCCGGTTCCGCCCTGTCCGTAAACAGCAAGAGGCGCTCGGTCGGTAGTTGTATGTATTCTGACTGAGGCCTTTTTTTGTCCGTTTCTCTTCCGAAGCCGGAATTGCCCGTTATCCAATATGGTGGGAACCTTTTTCTGTCCCGGAAGAAACGTCAAAAATATGCACATAAAAAAACAAAATCCGGGTGGGATGAGAACAATTATATACAAAATTTCACATATCTGACCATAGCAGGATTGACTGTCAGCCCTTATAATGAAGTTGATAAGACATTCCCTGCGCATTGGCAGGCGGCCGGGGCCTTTTCCCTGTACGCCCGCAGATATATGCGCGTAATTATGTGAGATGGAGGATTGCTATGCAATACGGACATTTTGACAACGAAAAAAGAGAATATGTGATAGACCGGGTGGACCTGCCCGCCTCCTGGACCAATTATCTGGGACTTAAAAATATGTGCGCCGTGGTGAACCATACGGCCGGCGGCTATCTGTTCTACAAAACGCCGGAATACCACCGTATCACCCGGTTCCGCGGAAACAGTATCCCCATGGACCGGCCGGGCCATTACGTGTACATAAGGGATAATGCGGACGGGGATTACTGGAGCATCTCCTGGCAGCCTGTGGGAAAGAGCCTGGAGGAAGCCCGGTACAGCTGCCGCCACGGGATGTCCTATACCGTCTATGAAAGCGAGTATAAAGGCATCAGCGCCAGCCAGAAGCTTTCCATCCCTTTGCAGGATCCGGTGGAGCTGTGGGATGTTACCATTAAAAACGACAGTGACAGGACACGGGATTTGCGCGTGTTTTCCTATTGTGAGTTTTCCTTCCATCATATTACGACAGACAACCAGAATTTCCAGATGAGTATGTACTGTGCCGGTTCCTCCTATGAAGACGGGATTATCGAGCACGATCTTTTCTATGAAGAGTTTGGTTTCCAGTATTTTACCGGAAACTTTGAGCCGGACGGGTTCGACTGCCTGCGGGATAAATTCATCGGCCCGTACCGCACGGAGGATAACCCGCTGTCCGTGGAGAAAGGACAATGCGGCGGTTCCTTTGAGCTTGGAAACAACCATTGCGGCAGCCTGCAGAAGAATATCACCCTGAAACCAGGGGAAGAAGTGCGCCTTGTGTTCCTCTTAGGCGAAGGAAACCGGGAAGCGGGCCGCAGGATGCGGGAGAAATATTTCTCTCCCGAGGCGGCAGACCGTTCCTATGAAGAACTGCGGGAATACTGGGACGCTAAATTCAGCAAGCTTCAGATTCATACCCCCAATGAGGGGATGAACACTTTGATTAATACATGGACTCTGTACCAGGCGGAAATCAATGTCATGTTTTCCCGGTTTGCCTCTTTTATCGAGGTGGGAGGCCGGACAGGGCTTGGCTACAGAGACACGGCACAGGATGCCATGACCATTCCTCACTCCAATCCCGAAAAATGCAGGCAGAGGCTGGAGGAGCTTTGCAGAGGTCTGGTATCAGAAGGTTATGGACTGCACCTGTTCCAGCCGGAGTGGTTTGTTCCTGACAACGAGGTCAAGCCCTTCAAATCCCCTACAGTCATCCCAACGCCGAATAAGGATGACTATGTGCACGGCCTTGCTGACGCCTGCTCGGACGATGCACTCTGGCTGGTGTCCTCCCTTGTGGAATATATCAAGGAGACAGGCGATTTCGATTTTGCGGATACGCTGCTGACCTACGCGGACGGCGGGGAAGGCACCGTGTACGAACATATGAAAAAAATACTGGATTTCAGTGCCAGACAGGTAGGCGCCACCGGAATCTGCAAAGGCCTGCGCGCCGACTGGAACGACTGCCTGAACCTTGGCGGCGGGGAAAGCGCCCTGGTTTCCTTCCTGCACTACTGGGCGTTGTCCGCCTTCCTTGAACTGGCGGAATTCCTCGGCCGTGAAGAGGATGTAAAGACCTATTCGGAAATGGCGGAACGGGTGAAAACAGTGTGCAACAAGGAGCTGTGGGATGAAGAATGGTTCATCCGCGGCATCACCAAAAACGGTAGGAAGATAGGAACCAGCCGGGACGAGGAAGGAAAGGTCCATCTGGAATCCAATGCCTGGGCGGTGCTTTCCGGTGCGGCCAGCCCGGAAAAAGGGAAAAAGGCCATGGACAGCGTGGATACCTGGTTGTTCACCCCCTACGGGCTTCAGCTGAATGCGCCCTCTTATACGGTGCCGGACGACGATATCGGTTTTGTGACCCGGGTGTATCCGGGACTTAAAGAAAACGGCTCTATTTTCTCCCATCCCAATCCCTGGGCCTGGGCGGCGGAATGCGTGCTGGGACGCGGGGATCGGGCGATGAAGTATTACGATGCCCTCTGCCCGTATTACCAGAATGACAAGATAGAAATCAGGGAAGCGGAACCCTACTCCTATTGCCAGTTCATCATGGGGCGGGATCACAGCGCCTTCGGACGCGCGAGGCATCCGTTTATGACAGGAACCGGCGGCTGGGCTTATTTCTCGGCCACCCGGTACATGCTGGGCATGAAGCCGGAATTTGACCATTTTGTGGTTGACCCCTGCGTTCCCGCAGACTGGAAGGAATTCCATATGAGCCGCGTTTGGCGGGGAGCCAGGATGGAAATAAGCGTGCAGAACCCGGACGGCGTCATGAAAGGGGTCAGGGAAATCCGGCTTGACGGGGAAACGGTTTCCCGGATACCGGTACTGCCGGAGGGCAGCACCCATCAGGTACAGGTGATAATGGGACAGGAGTGCCCGGAAAAAGGGAGGAAAACCGATGATTAAGTTTGGAACAGGCGGATGGAGAGCAGTGATAGGGGATGATTTTACCAAAGCAAATATCCAGCTTCTGGCAAAAGCCATCTGCAGGAAAATGAAAGATGAAAACGCCGCGGACAAAGGGATCGTGATCGGCTACGACAGACGTTTTCTGGCAAAGGAAGCGATGCAGTGGGCGGGGCAGGTATTTGCAGCGCAGGGAGTGACGGCCTATCTTGTAAACAAATCGGCGCCCACGCCGCTTGTCATGTTTTATGTCATGAAGCATGAAATGCCTTACGGCATGATGATCACCGCAAGCCATAACCCCGCCATATATAACGGAATCAAGGTGTTTACCGCGGGCGGAAGGGATGCAAGCGCCGCACAGACCGATGAGATAGAAGAATATATCAGCCGGATCGAGACGGAACCGGTGGAAACAATGGAATACGACAAAGCCCTGGAAGCCGGGCTGATCCGGGAAATCTATCCCCTCAATGAATATCTGGATAATATTATTGACAACATCGACATGCAGGCGATCCGTAAAAGCAGACTCAAAATAGCCCTGGATCCCATGTACGGCGTGAGTGAAACCTCTATTAAGACCATCCTTCTCACCGCCAGGTGCGAGGTGGATACCATCCATGAACGCCACGACACCCTGTTCGGCGGAAAGCTGCCTGCCCCTACCGCAGCCACCCTGCGCCCCCTGCAGAATTTCGTCCTGGACGGGAAATGTGATATCGGGATCGCCACAGACGGAGACGCGGACCGGCTGGGAGTCATCGACGACAAGGGGAAATTCCTCCATCCCAACGATATCATGGTACTGCTGTATTACTATCTCGTGAAATATAAAGGCTGGCATGGCCCCGTTGTCCGCAATATCTGCACCACCCATATGTTAGATAAGGTGGCGCAGAAATTCGGGGAAACCTGCTATGAGGTACCCGTAGGCTTCAAACATATTTCCGCCAAGATGACGGAAACAGACGCCGTTATCGGCGGGGAATCCTCCGGCGGCCTTACCGTGAGAGGACATATCCATGGGAAAGACGGGGTATATGCCGCCTGCCTGCTGGTGGAAATGATCGCCGTAACCGGCAAAAAGCTGTCCCAGATCTATGCGGATATAGAAGCCGAATGCGGAAAGATATATATGGAAGAACGGGATTACAAGTTCAACCAGGAGAAAAAGGATGCCGTGCACAAAATCCTTCTGGAAGACAGACTCCTGCCGGAGCTTCCGTATGAAATCGATCATGTATCCTATCTGGACGGCAGCAAGGTCTACTTTACGAACGGAGGCTGGGTAGTGGGACGGTTTTCCGGAACCGAACCGTTAATCCGTATTTTCTGTGAGATGCCGGAGGAAGAACAGGCGAAGGATGTCTGCCGGATTTATGAGGAATTCCTGGATCTGAAGTAAAATTGCCGCGCAGTAAATGTGCGGACCTGACTGAATAGTTACAAAGTAATTTCATTACCGCAGGGCGGCATAGTCGGAAGGCTGTGCCGTTCTGCTCTTTTTCTGTGTTGTTTCATGGCCCGCCCGTCCCTGCCTTGTCCCGGCCCCCGATAAAGCGCCGGAGAATCCCTGTTTTCTGTCTGCGGTGTCCGCCGGATATATCCGTGCAGGAACAAGGATTCTTAAATAACGCAGAATAATAATAAAAAACAGCAGGAGTCATGTTATAATTAAGACAATTCAAACTTCGCAGGTGCCAAACAGAAGCATTTTGTGACAGGAAAATAAAAAGGCAATTTGATATAATGAAAGGGGTGGAGTTCTTGTATTGGCTGCAAAGCGTCAACAAAGCTATTACATTTATGGAACGTAATATGACAAATAAGATTGGAATAGAAGATATCTCAAGGGAGGTTTATTCTTCAGGTGCACATTTCCAGCGTATCTTCCACCTGGTAACAGGCATAACGCTTGGGGAATATATCCGCAACCGCAGGCTGAGTCTGGCGGGCAGAGACTTACGGCTGCAGAAGGAAAAGATAACAGAAATTGCCATGAAGTATCAATACGATACCCCTGAAAGCTTCTCCAAGGCATTTTCAAGATTTCATGGGATTAAGCCTTCAGAGGTTCCGGCAAAGGGCAGCCGCCTGAAATTTTACAGTCCTCTGATAATTAATATTTCGGTAGAAGGAGGTTTTGACACGTCTTTTAAGCTCATAGACAATTTTTGCTGGAACAATATTGACGATAAAATTACCGGAACGCTTTCAGATACGGAAAAATATCAGATGGTCGTTGACTGGTCCCGTACAGCCCGGGGGCAAAATCCGGATGTGTTCGATTCGCTGACGGACTGGATACTTGATGATCCCCAATGGACAGAGGACAAGCTGGTGGAAAACGAACAGATCCTGATGAATGGTGTGCTGGCCAGATTTAAAGAGCAAAATGCAAAGCTACGTACCTATTTAAGTAAAATTACCTGCCCGGATATTGTAAATGAGGCTGTTTGGGGTGCGCTGGACAGATTTGACGGCCAGCTGAGGGGAAAAGCCGTTGACCCGGGCCTGCAGAAAGCGGTGGAGGATATGTTCCGCAATTTTTCCATTATGAAAGACCGCCGTATACGGGAACTTATCGCCGGTAACAGAACCGGATCTACGGGTACAGACAGCGTGGAACTCTACGGCTATATCAACTGTTTAAAGGACTGTGACGCCGGGGTGCAGTGGACTTTGTTTATGCCCCAATTTGTCCGGGAACAGCAAAAAGATTTCCGGCTGAAAAGCTTTACATACAAAGCCTTGCCGGCCATGCGGTTTATCGGAAAGAAATGGTTGGAACACGATCCCTATGACCGGACCCGGAGAAGAGAGGTGATAAAGACACTGGATACGCTGGCGGAGTATCAATCGGGTTTTGATTATGATCTTCTGTTTATGCATCACAAGGGGAAAGGCGTGGATGTGGAACCCCGGCACGGATTTTTGGGAAGATTCATGAAGGCAGATACCCCGGTTCCGAATGGTTTTATTTCCGTGGATTTTGTCCCACAGAGAGACGCTGAGGGTACTGACTTTGGACCGCCCTATCTCTCCCAATTTTCTTTTGCCGTATTTACAGGAGATGTAGCGGCTATGCACAGAACCGACGGCTACGACAGCGACGCCATGTACGATGTTACAAGGAATATAATTTTAGGGCAGGGGGTGCAGATTCCCTATCCCGATAAATACTGGACGGCGGAAGTATTTTTAAACGGTGCGGAAAATGACGGTACCGCCTATCTGTTTAGTGTGGAACTTTAAATAAGGACAGATGCAGCAAAGGCGGACAGCGTGATAAGGACTGCAAGGCTTTTGCGAAAAAGTACCCTGCCTGCTGCGGCACCTGCGGATAAATTGAGGGGGAACCTTAACTTCCAGGGAAAATCGAAAGGAAAATAAAATTATGAGCGAAAAAGCAATTATTACATTTCAAATCCATCAAGAAGCGTCTGTGTTTCTCGGAAACGAAAATATTGTTACCGAATCTTCTGATTTCGGGCAGATTTGGGGGCATTTCTTCGAGATAGGCGGATACGAGCCAATCCTTCCCTATGCGGTGGATACAAAGCCGGTAAATATATGGTACATTAACGAACAAGGAGAACGGATTTATTTTCAGGGACTTTTTGTGCAAAACGTAGACAAGGTGCCTGAGGGGTATCAACTTGCCCGTTTTCCCGCAGGTGATTTTCTCGTCGTCACAACGGAATGGATGGAAACAAATGATGAGGCTGTGGGTGATGCCGGAAACGGCCGCGTCAACCGGTATGCAGAAACAGTGGCAATGCCGGAAGGTTATGTACGCAATGCCGGTCCGGTTACCGCAATCGAAAAAGAGAATGCAGATACGCCCGACGGCAGCAGATATGAGGTTTGGGTGCCGATTCGTAAAGTAACGGAGTCAGGGAAATAAAATACTATGAATAAGACAAAAGCTGAGAGCTTTACGAGAAGGAAAAGGATGGGGGTAAGAATAAAATTCTTACAACTGTTTTCAGCCCTTTTGACAATTATGATGATATCGTCCTGTTCTTCGGATTCCTCCGGCGCCCGGCCTGGGACGGAGGATCCGGTGCAGGCAGATGTAACGCAGACTTCTGACGGCCAGGCAGAGACAGAGGCTTCCTTGCAGACAGAACCAGCCATGGACTCCCCGACAGAGACGGAGCTGCGGACAGGCGAAGGGATGCAGCCGGACCCCAACGACGTAGCCCGGATGCCGGAGCAGGTACCGGATCTTTTGCAAACAGGACGGAATATAACAGACTTTGTTCCTGAGCACTGGGAATTGATGGATTCGGCAGAACTGGATTATAACCAGGACGGGATACCTGATTATGTGGGGGTGCTGCAATATAGGCCGCCAAATTCGGAAAACTATGGAGAACTGCCCCGTATACTGTTTGCGATATACAGCGAAGGCGCCAAGCAGTACCGGCTGGATTTTCAGGATGCCAACTTAATCAGGACCATGTCTGAAGGAGGGATATTCGGAGACCCTTATCTGCCGCTGACCGCAGAAAAGTGTGCGTTCACAATCCATACCTATGGCGGAAGTGCCTGGAGGTGGTCGGAAGATTTCACCTACATATATAAAGAGGGGATATGGTATTTGAACAGGGCAGAGAAAACTTACGGATATGGTTTCTATGTCACGGATTATTCGCTGAATGATTATGAAACAGGAATCGGTATCCGGAAAAAGAGAAGCAGCAATTTTTCAGATATGGAGTTAGTGTTAGAGAACGCAGGGGAAACCGACATGGATGATATCGATGCATATCCCTTTGATCTCATCTATGAAGTATCCCTGGATGCGCCGCCCACGTTGTACCAGGCTGGTATGAGATGGTGGCTGGCACCGGACAGAATGACGGAATGGCGGGTGGATACGATTGAAATTGCCGGAGGAATTGATCTGGAACCGGATCAGGTGCAGCTGCCAGGTGAAAACACGGTATTTAAGTATAATGATGAAGAGTATATGCTTTACCATTTTTTTAAGGAAGATAGAAACAAGGAATATATTGTGCTGTATGAAATAAGAGATAAGAAACTTTCTGTGCTGGCAGCCGTAGAGAAGGATCATTTTAATGAGATCGTTACGCTGTATCAAGGGAAGGTCTATTACTCCTCTTATATAAAGGAGTCGGATCCCGGTGTTGTACAGACTTCTCCAGGCGTGCCGGAGAAACAAGACGATGAGGAAGTCGGAGTACGGCTGCACCAGGTCGATAAGGACGGTACACAGCAGGTGATATTTGCGTATCTTCCGGAAAGAAAACAATCGGATGATTATCCCTATTATAGCTTGATTTGCGAGATCAACGGCGGTGTGCTTGTAGCAGAAGTATATATTGGAGACGAAGCCCATCCGTTCTATAAAATTGATTTGGAAAGCGGGGATACACAGTTTATGGGGCAGGTGCCGAAAAAATGAATTCCCAATATAGGGAACCTGTCATCCTGATCAGCAGAGCAAATCTGCCGCCTTCATAAGGTCATCACAGTCGTATTTTTCCTGCACCATATCCACAGATAACCTCCTGTTTGTTCATTCGTATCATTTTGGTAACTATACCACAATAAAGTGCTTACTTTACAGTCCGGTACCATAAATGCATAATAAAAAAAAGAGGAACCCCTGAAGGGTTTCTGAAGAAACTGTTTGGCAGCCGCCAAATGCATACAAAGAAAAAACGGAGGTTAACACCATGAATGAAGTCGTAACGTTTTTGCAGGAAAATCCTGTGCAGTATCTTGCCACGATTGGCCGTGACGGAAAGGCAAAGTGCCGCCCCTTTATGTTCTGTTTTGAACAGGACGGCAAACTGTGGTTTTGCACCAACAATACCAAGGAAGTCTACAAGGACATGCTGGCCAATCCCAACATCGAGGTTTCCGTATCCAGCCCATCCTATGCGTGGATCAGACTGCATGGAAAGGTGGTTTTTGAAAACAACAGGGAGATCAAAAAGGGCTGCATGAACAACCCCATTGTCAAGGGGCAGTACCAGACCGCCGACAACCCCATTTTTGAGGTGTTCTATCTGGAGGACGCGCAGGCTGTCATTGCTGACTTTTCCGGTAATCCGCCCAAGGAATACATACTGTAAACACTAAACAGCCCACCGTTACCATGATGATTTATTAACCATTGACCCCAATCCTGAAAGGACAGTATACACATGAAAGCGGAAAAGTATCTTCAGTATTTGCAAAAGGAGATTCACTCAACGGTTTTTGCCACAATTGATGAAAACGGAAATCCGGTAACCTGTGTCATTGATATGATGCTGTCTGATGAAAACGGCCTGTATTTTTTGACAGCGAAGGGCAAAGCCTTTTATTCGCGGCTGAAGGCTCACGACAGCGTATCCGTTACAGGCTTTCACGGTAAGGATACTATGTCCTCCAAGTCTGTCACAGTGCGGGGAAAAGTGCGGGAACTGGGCGATGTGCTTCTGACGGAAATTTTCAAAGCAAATCCTTATATGGAAGAAATCTACCCCGGCGAAAAGAGCCGCGCCGTGCTGAGAGTGTTTCAAATTTACCAAGGCGAGGGAGAGTTTTTCGACCTCTCCGCAAAGCCCATTTTTCGGGAGAGCTTTTCCTTTGGAGGGAGCGAAAAAAAGATAAGCGGCTACTTCGCGGGCAGTGCGTGCATCGGTTGTAAACTTTGTTTTTCTGTCTGCCCGCAGAAATGTATTGATATTGCTGCAAAACCGGTGGTCATATCCCAATCAAATTGTCTGCATTGCGGAAGGTGTGCAGAAATCTGCCCTGTAGGCGCGGTGGAAAAGCGATAGTACAATACCCGCACAGTGCAGCGAACCCTGGTATCTGCGTTTTATACGCAGATATCAGAGGCAGCTTTCTATCCATTCCCGCAGCACCCTCAGCTGTTCCTGCGTATGGAACCAGTGTTCCCCATCCTCCATTACGGTTAACCGGCAACGGAACCGGCGGCTGAAGCTTTCTGCAGCAGTTCGTTCAATCAGATGATCCCGTCCCGCATACAGAATATCCGTGGGGATTTCCCAATGACAGACGGGATGCTCTTTTGCATAACAATAGTATTCCCAGGACAGGGTTTCCCCAAAGGAAGTCGGTATGGTGCCTTCCTGTTCCAATTCTCCCGCGGAGACAGAAGCCCACTGCATCATGCGGCGGATCAGGTATTCCATATCAGGCACCGGCGATACAAAAAGTGCCTTTTCGAAAGATTTATCCGCAAAACTGAGCATGGAAAACCATGCGCCTATACTGTTGGCATATAAAGCAGTTCTTTTCCATTTCTTATTTACAAATTCATATATGCAGTCCAATTCCGGAACCACATGCCAGGGGTCAAAACACCCGCCTTCCTCTTTCCGTTCCCCATGCTCCGGCAAGTCCATACTCAGCACCTGCCAGCCGCGGGCACAGGCAAGCTCCGCAAAAACGCCTGCTTCTTCCTTACAGCCGGATTTTCCGTGAACATAAAGATAGATACTTTCGGACGGCGTTCCCCACAAAATGGCGGGGATGCCTTTTGTTTCCGTGAGCGGGCCGGACGGATGTGGCCGCATATCCAATTGGTTATTGTTGTGAGGTTCCAATCCCCTGCAGCTTTCTGCGGGGTATTGGATTATAAAATTCTGCTTTTCCATTGGGACTCCTATTTTTTAAGCGGCAGCCGGTCGGCCGCCCCTACTTCGGCAGGTTCTCCTTTAACATCTCCAGAAATGCGGCTTCCGCCCGGGTTGGTCTGTAATCCTCCGGATAAATCAGCAGATCCGTCATTTTCCTGGGGGAACCCTGGTATTTTTTCTGGACCAGATGATATCTGGATAATATAGTATCCGGAACCGGGGAGACAAACATAAAGGTACCGGGGACGCCTGTAAGAATGTCGAACTGGCTGCCCCGTTCATGGATATGGATACTGTTTTCGTTATGCTCCGTTTCCGGCGCTTCATGCAGATAGGCTGAGAGGGAGGTATCATCGCAGACCACCTCTATGGCCTGGGAAAGCAGATCCGGTGTCAGCACGGAGGTTTTTGCCAGCGGATGCCGGTCGGACATGATAACCGTTAACTCAAATTTACATAAGGTTTCATAGGAAAGCTCCCGCAGCTTAAGCAGGGGCAGAAGCGTTTTCTCATAACGGTCAGGGCAGCGTATGATAGCCAGGGATGCGGTGCGGTCGGATACCTGGCAGATGGCGTCCATCGTCCCGGTTTCGTTATAATTGACCGACAGCTGCCGCCCTTTGGCATGTTTTTTCAGAAATGCGGTAAACGCTCCTGTGATATAGCTGGCCCGCGGGACACAGATGTGCAGGCTGATATTGTCCTTTTCATCCCGGGAACAATAGTTTTCCAAAGCCTGGTATTGTTTGACCGCCTTTTTGGCGAGTACGAGGAATTCCCTGCCTTTTTCCGTAGGAATGACACCGCGGGAACTGCGGGTAAAAACCGTGAAGCCGATCTCCTCCTCCAGCTCCCGGATATCACGGCTTAAGTTAGGCTGGCTGATAAACAGCTGTTTTGCCGCCCCCGTGATGGAACGGCTGCGTTCCACTTCTATAATATAACGAAGTACATTGAGATTCATCTGCGGCCTCCCTTGTGCGCCCTTTCCTATGCGGATACGGCGGACGGCATGCCTGTAACAGTGCAGGGCCGTTACGGCAGCTTACCTGCCTATGAGCTTGTATTTCATTTTATACATTGTATACAAAATGTATCCGGTTCCGTACAATCCCCGGAAACCTGCTTTAAGCATAGCTTTTTCCGGGAGAAAAAGCAATACATTATATAAAAAAATATATAGAAAACATATAAAAAAGGTATACCCATGCTTGTCTTATAAGATGTATAATATTGAGTATCAATAAGATAAATTTTTAACAGCCCTCAAGGTGCTCCTTAAGGGCAAGCGCGTATGCAAGCAAATCCAAGGTATCCGCATAGGCGCTGTAAAAATTTGACTATCTATAAAGATAAGAAAGGAAGGTTTTTATGGCAAGGAAAATGAAAACCATGGATGGTAACCATGCAGCAGCACATGCGTCATATGCATTTACAGATGTTGCGGCTATCTATCCTATCACCCCTTCCTCACCCATGGCGGAAGCTACGGATGAGTGGGCAACAGCAGACAGAAAGAATATGTTCGGTCAGATCGTGCACATCACAGAGATGCAGTCTGAAGCAGGTGCGGCAGGTGCCGTTCACGGATCCCTGGCAGCAGGTGCTCTGACAACTACCTACACGGCATCCCAGGGTCTGCTTCTTATGATTCCTAACCTTTACAAAATTGCCGGCGAGCAGCTTCCCGGTGTTTTCAATGTTTCCGCGAGAGCGATTGCATCCCATGCACTGAGCATTTTCGGTGATCATTCCGACGTATATGCATGCCGCCAGACCGGCTGCGCCATGCTCTGCGAAAGCAGCGTCCAGGAAGTTATGGACCTTACCGCAGTTGCTCATCTTGCAGCTATTAAAGGAAGCATTCCTTTCATTAACTTCTTCGACGGATTCCGTACCTCCCATGAGATCCAGAAGGTGGAGACCTGGGATTACGAAGACCTGAAGGATATGGTAGATATGGATGCCGTTGACGCATTCCGTAAGAAAGCCCTGAATCCTAACCATCCCTGTCAGAGAGGTTCCGCGCAGAACCCTGATATTTTCTTCCAGGCAAGAGAAGCAAGCAACCCTTATTACGATGCGCTTCCCGGAATTGTCCAGACTTACATGGACAAGGTTAATGAGAAGATCGGAACAGACTACAAGCTGTTCAACTACTATGGTGCAGAGGATGCCGAGCACGTAATCGTAGCTATGGGATCCGTAAATGATACCATTGAAGAAACCATCGATTACATGATCAAAACCACAGGTGCCAAGGTTGGTGTCATTAAGGTTCGTCTGTTCAGACCTTTCTGTGCGGATGCCCTGATCGGAGCCATTCCTGAAACCGTTAAGCAGATCACCGTACTTGACAGGACCAAAGAGCCGGGCGCACAGGGTGAGCCTCTTTACCTTGATGTCGTTGCAGCACTGAAGGGATCCAAGTTCGATGCGGTTCCCATATTCACAGGACGTTACGGCCTGGGTTCCAAAGATACCACCCCTGCACAGATCGTTGCCGTATACAACAACGCTGAGAAGCAGAAATTTACCATCGGTATCGAAGACGATGTGACCAACCTGTCCCTGAAGCTGGGCGCTGAGCTGGTTACCACTCCCGAAGGAACCACAAACTGTAAATTCTGGGGTCTTGGTGCAGACGGTACGGTAGGTGCCAACAAGAACTCCATTAAGATTATCGGTGACAATACCGATATGTATGCACAGGCATACTTTGATTACGATTCCAAGAAGTCCGGCGGTATCACCATGTCCCATTTACGTTTCGGACATAAGAAGATTAAATCCACATACCTGATCCGTCAGGCTGACTTCGTTGCATGCCACAATCCTGCCTATGTACGTAAGTACAATATGGTTCAGGAGCTGGTTGACGGCGGCACCTTCCTGCTGAACTGCTCATGGAACGCGGAAGAGCTGGACAAGCACCTTCCCGGACAGATGAAGAAATTCATCGCTGACCACAATATCAACTTCTACACCATCGACGGTGTTAAGATTGGTATCGAAACCGGCATGGGTCCCACACGTATCAACACGATCCTGCAGTCCGCATTCTTTGAACTGACCGGAATCATTCCTGCCGAGAAGGCAAACGAACTGATGAAGGCTGCTGCAAAGGCTACTTACGGACGTAAGGGCGAAGATGTTGTTATGAAGAACTGGGCAGCTATCGATGCAGGCGCCAAGGGCGTTGTTAAGGTAGAAGTACCTGAAAGCTGGAAGAACTGTGAAGATGAAGGACTTGATTATGCAGTGGTAAGCGGCGGCAGAAAAGATGTGGTTGATTTCGTTAACAACATCCAGACCAAGGTAAGCGCTCAGGAAGGAAATACCCTGCCTGTATCCGCATTCAAGGATTATGCGGACGGTTCCACTCCTTCCGGATCTTCTGCTTATGAGAAGAGAGGTATTGCGGTTAATGTACCTACCTGGGATCCTACCAAATGTATCCAGTGTAACTTCTGTTCTTATGTATGTCCTCATGCCGTAATCCGTCCTGCTGTTATGACGGAAGAAGAAGCAGCTAATGCTCCTGAAGGAATGAAGATGCTTGATATGACCGGAATGCCCGGTAAGAAATTTGCAGTAACCGTATCCGTACTTGACTGTACCGGATGTGGATCCTGTGCAAATGTTTGTCCCGGCATGAAGGGGGAGAAGGCTCTGAACATGAATCCTCTTGAAACACAGCTTGCTGAAGAGAAGATGTTCAACTACGGACAGTCCGTATCCGAGAAGCCTGAAGTCCTTGAAAAATTCAAAGAGAATTCCGTTAAGGGCTCACAGTTCAAACAGCCTCTGCTTGAGTTCTCCGGAGCTTGTGCAGGATGTGGTGAGACACCTTATGCGAAGCTGATCACACAGCTGTTTGGCGATAGAATGTATATTGCAAACGCAACCGGATGTTCTTCTATCTGGGGTAACTCTTCACCGAGTACACCTTATACCGTAAACAGAGCCGGCAAGGGACCCGCTTGGGACAACTCCCTGTTCGAAGATAACGCTGAGTTCGGTATGGGTATGCTGCTTGCACAGAACGCAATCAGAGGCGGGCTGAAAGCTAAGGTTGAAGAGGTACTTGCCAATACCGGGGACGAAGCTGTTAAGGCGGCATGCCAGGAATACCTGGATACCTACAACAGCGGCGTGACCAACGGACCGGCAACCGATAAGCTGGTAGCGGTACTGGAAGCACAGGACTGCGGCGTATGCCAGGATATCGTTAAAAACAAAGACTTCCTTTCCAAGAAATCCCAGTGGGTATTCGGCGGTGACGGATGGGCATATGATATCGGATTCGGCGGTGTGGATCATATCCTCGCCAGCGGAAAAGATATCAACGTTATGGTATTCAACACCGAAGTATATTCCAATACAGGCGGACAGGCTTCCAAGGCTACCCCTACCGGTGCTGTAGCACAGTTTGCAGCCGGCGGTAAAGAAGTGAAGCAGAAAGACCTGGCTGGTATTGCAATGAGCTATGGTTATGTATATGTAGCACAGATTTCCATGGGTGCTGATTACAACCAGACCGTTAAGGCTATCGCAGAGGCGGAAGCTTATCCGGGACCTTCCCTGATTATTGCTTACGCTCCTTGTATCAACCATGGTATCAAGAAGGGTATGAGCAAGGCTCAGACCGAAGAAAAACTGGCTGTAGAGACCGGTTACTGGAATATGTTCCGCTACAATCCTGCTGCTGAGAAGAAATTCATCCTTGACAGCAAGGCACCCAGCAAGGATTTCCAGGAATTCATCAGCGGTGAAGTAAGATATACCTCCCTGGCTCTGAAGGATGCCGACAAGGCTGCAAGGCTTCAGGCTCAGGCTGCGGAAAACGCAAAAGAAAGATATGAGTATCTGCAGAAGCTGCAGACTCTGTACGGAGACAACTAATTACTGACCGCATTTGCGGTAAGGCTTACCGGGGGAGGCGAAGGAAACTTCGCCGTACCCCGGGTGCTGCCTGAAGAACAAAAATATAAGCTGGCTTGGGATTGTCTCAAATCCAGCTTTGTTTTTGGATGTACCAGTTAATTTTTTAACAATCAGAAAGAGGATAAACAAAAGAATATGGGTATAGTATCTGATGACGCTACCATCTTAAAAATTAAGCACGAGGTACTCACTGAAGTGGCTAAGCTGGCATTTGCCGGTGAACTGGACGAGAAAAAAGAGAATATTCCCTACGATATGATTCCCGGGCCCGAAGCGCGTTTCCGCTGCTGTATTTACAAGGAAAGGGAAATTATCAGACAGAGAGTCAGACTGGCAGAAGGAAAATGCCCCGGTACCAGAGAGAGCAGCAATATAGTACAGGTTATCAACTCCGCCTGTGAGGAATGTCCCATTTCCTCCGGATACGTAGTTACCAACCTGTGTCAGGGATGTCTGGCAAAATCCTGTAAACAGTCCTGTAATTTCGGGGCTATTACCATCGGTGACGATCGTTCCTTTATCGATCCGGACAAATGTAAAAGCTGCGGAAAATGTGCACAGGCTTGTTCCTATTCCGCAATCGTTAAAATACAGAGACCCTGTATGAAGAGCTGCCCTGTCAGCGCCATAACCATGGACGAGCATGGAGTATGCCAGATAGATGAATCCAAATGTATCCAGTGCGGACAGTGTATCCATAATTGTCCTTTCGGGGCCATTGCTTCCAAGACAAGCATTGTGGATATTATCAATGAAATCCGTTCCGGCAAAAAGGTAGTGGCTATGCTGGCGCCTGCCGGAGAAGGACAATTTGGTGAAAACATCACCATGGCAAGCTGGAGGACCGCTATGAAGAAGATCGGCTTTGCCGACTTCGTGGAAGTGGGCCTGGGCGGTGATATGACTGCTGCGTTTGAGGCGGAAGAATGGGCGGAAAGCTTTAAAGAAGGCAAGAAAATGACCACCTCCTGCTGTCCCGCTTTTGTTAACTATATAAAGAAACATTTTCCTGAGCTGACGGATCATATTTCCACCACCGTTTCCCCCATGTGTGCGGTATCCAGGATGCTGAAAGCAAAGGATCCGGAGACGGTTACCGTATTTATCGGGCCTTGCATCGGCAAGAAGTCTGAAGTGCAGGATCAGAAAATCGAGGGGAATGCGGATTATGTCCTGACCTTCGGAGAGATCCGCGCCATGATGCGTGCCAAGGACGTACAGCTGGAGCCGGAAGAAAACACGAGCCAGGAAGCGAGTGTATTCGGCAAGCGCTTCGGCAACGGCGGCGGTGTGACGGAAGCTGTCGTGGAATGCCTGAAAGAGACCGGGGAAAATGCCGACCTTAAGGTGGCAAGATGCAGCGGTATCGCAGAGTGTAAAAAAGCGCTCATGCTCTTCAAGCTGGGCAAGCTGCCGGAGGATTTCATCGAAGGCATGATTTGTGAAGGCGGCTGCGTGGGCGGACCCAGCCGGCATAAAGCGGCTCTTGCCGCCAAGAAGGACAGGGATAAACTGATTTCCCAGGCAGATGCAAGAGGCGTACATGATAACCTGAAGAATTACGATATGGATTCCTTCTCCATGCACCGATAGGTGCATTGCATCGATAGGTGCATGGCATCGATAGGTGCATGGCATCAGGGAATCGTTATCCTGGAAGGAGCTGGTAGTTTACTGGCTCCTTTTTTTATATTATAATGAATAGAAATATGCTGGCAGAAGCATACATGGTAACCGCCGCCGTGCGGTTCTGTTTAGGATCCGGGGGATGAGGGGGAGCAGGAGTGAAAACAAAAAAGGCACTGCAGGAATCGTGTTTAACGGAAGAAAAACGCCAGCCGGCGCAGCTGAAATGGAGTATGACTATTCTGATGCTGCTTTGCTGGCTTTTGCCGCTTGCCATTCTTACCATGGCAATACTGACCTATGTTTCGAACCGGTTTTCGGGCCAGATGAAAGAAAATATAGAAAAAACCATGGATACCGCTGTGGAAATATGTGAAATGCGGGTGGAAGCGGCAGTGCGGGTATCCCGAAATGCCTCTTACATACCTGAAATCAAAGAAAGCTGGAGACAGTATCAGGCGGACGGAGACAGGCTTGACCTGTATGAGAGGGTTACCACCTTCCTGGAGCAGATGTACCGCTATGACAGCAGCTTCTTAAGCACTATACTGTATTTTACCGAGGAGCCGGAGCGGATTTATTACAGCTACAGCAGCAATAACTATGACAGCATCAAACAATTCAAGAGCCTGGCAAGGGAACGTGTGGAACAGAAAGCGCAGGAGATTGACACCGGGATAGGCTGGGTGAATGAAAGAGGCCATTTATATATGGTCCGTAATATCATGACCCCCGTGTACCGGCCCTATGCCGTAATTGTTATGGATATTGATAAAGACAGCGTATTTCAGAGTGTGGAGGGGATTCCCTGGTATCTGGATTACGATGTGAGCATAGATGGGGAATGGGTGTTCGGGACAGGCTGGGCGGAGGATTTTATCCGCCGGGAGAGCGCGGAACGGTACAGCGAATACCATGAGGAGAAGGATGTGGCCTACGTGACCTGCGAGCGGAAAATGGACAGCCATGTCATCCGCTATGTAGTGAAGCTGGACTATGATGCTATCCATTACGAGAAGGAGGCCATACGGTACATAACTATTTTGATGATGGCATTTACCATCCCTCTTATTTTTATTGTATTTTATTTCCTGTACAGAAAGGTTACCATGCCGGTAAAACGTCTGATCGATGCGGCTTCGGAGATTGAAAAGGGCCATTTCGGGGTGCAGATAGAGAAAAAGGAGAAGAGCAGGGAGTTTTTATATCTGGACAATGCGTTTAACAGCATGTCGGATAAGCTGAAAAACCAGTTTGAACAGATATACCTGGAGGAGCTTGCCCTGCGGGATGCCAATATTATGGCCCTCCAGTCCCAGATCAACCCCCATTTCCTCAATAATACCCTGGAGATCATCAACTGGGAGGCGCGGATGGAGGGAAATGACCGGGTAAGCAGCATGATCGAAGCTCTTTCCACCATGCTGGAGGCTACCATGGACAGGAAGAAGCAGCAGATGATACCGCTGTCGGAAGAGATCAGCTATGTGGAGGCTTATTGCCATATCATCAGGCAGCGTTTCGGGGAGAAGTTCCAGTTTGAGAAGCAGATCGATCCAAAGCTTCTGCAGACAGAGGTTCCCCGGCTTATCATCCAGCCTATCATGGAAAATGCGGTGGAGCACGGACTGGCAGGACGCGCGGGTAAGATCGTGCTCCGCATTTATGCCGAGGCAGATAAGCTCAAGATAGAAATTATCAATGACGGCCTCATGACAAAGGAAGACAAAAAGAAGGTGGAAGACCTGCTTGGCAGCGGAACGGACAGCGGTGAACAGCATTCCGTCAGCCTGGGAATCTGCAATGTGAACAAGAGATTACAGATAATTTACGGCCCGGATTGCGGGCTGACAATCAAAAATGACAAAGAAGATTGTACGGTAAGCACAATAACAGTCAAATTGCATAAATAACTTCCGGCGGAACAGAACAATAAAAGACAAATAATCACAATAGGAATCATTAACCTTTCCCCTGGATTGTTATATGATTAGTACAGATGAAAAACAAGTCATCCAAAACGAAAGGGAGGTTTCTTACATGAAAAGAAAATTATTAGCTTGTGTATTAGCATGCACGATGGTGGCTTCACTGGCAGGCTGCGGTAACAGCGCAAGCCAGACGGCAAGTGAATCCAAGCCGGCGGAGACTACGGCGGCGGAGCAGAGCCAGGCAGAGGACAGTACACCGGCAGAAGAATCCACAACAGAAGCAGAAGCGGGAACGCTGGAAGTAAAGAGCGGAACCACGCTGAATGTAACAACAACCTTCGCGGGTGAAGAAAGCAACGTACAGAACTATCAGGATTCCGTAAAGAGATGGGAAGACAAATACGGATGTACCGTAGCGGATTCCTCAGGAACAGCGGATGAAACCTTTAAGTCCCGTGTAATTTCCGACTTTGAAGCAGGCGCGGAACCGGATGTGCTTTTCTACTTTAACGGCAACGACTCCAATCCCTTCGTGGAAGCGGGAAAGGTAGTTACCATCGATGAAATCCGTACCGTATACCCTGATTACGCATCAAACATGAAGGATGATATGATTCCTGCCTGTCCTGCGGACGGAAAGAAATATGCAGTTCCCTTCTACGGCTACTGGGAAGGCCTGTATGTGAACAAATCCGTTTGTGAGCAGGCCGGTGTGGAAATTCCCGGAGCAGACACCACATGGGCGGAGTTCCTTGATATCTGCCAGAAAATCAAAGATGCCGGATTTACTCCTATTGCAGCATCCCTGGCAAAAGAGCCTCATTATTGGTTTGAGTTCGCTATTTACAATCATGACACACCCGCTACCCATGCATCCGTACCCGCATCCCTGGACGATGCAGCAGGAAAAGCTTGGATCGCAGGCCTGGGAGATATCAAGGATCTGTTTGAAAAAGGATATTTCTCTGAAAACACCAATACCGCAGAGGCTTCTGAAGTATTCCAGAGCTTTGTAGACGGGAAAGCGGCATTCTATGTGGACGGTTCCTGGAAAATGGGCGGTATTGCAGAAGCAACCGACGATATCGACAACTTTACCGTAACCTTTGTACCCGGAGCAAACGAGCGTAAAGCAAGCGATATTATCAGCGGACTTTCCTCCGGCTGGTATATTACAAAAAAAGCATGGGATGATCCGGAAAAACGTGCGGCAGCCGTTTCCTTCGTAAACGATATGCTTACTGACGAAAATGTATCACTTTTCGCACAGACTGCAGCAACTGCGCTGAAGAATGGTGTGCAGCTGGATACGGCTTCCCTGAATTCCCTGCAGCTTGACAGTCTTGACATGATTAAGTCCGCAACAGCGGTATCTAATGCGGCACAGGATCTTTGCACACAGGAACAGAGAGCACCTATCTTTGACCATATGCCTGAAATCGTGACCGGCAGTGTCAGCATTGAAGACGCTATTTCCCAGGTGCTGGAGAATATGAGCGAATAATCGCCGGTATCGGATATAAATACGCAGACTATAACAACACAAGGGCCGAAGGCTTTTCCTCCGGCCCTTTCATGAAGAAAATAATGAGGATATGACGTAATAATAAAGCTGTAATAAGGTTTATATCGTCAGCGCCCGGCGGAACGGGCAGAGAGGTGTTGGTATGAACAATCAACCAAAGTACAGTTTACAAGGGACTACACAGGGTAGGTATCTGACGGGAGGTGTGCTACCCGTCAGATTTTCCATGTAATATTCAAGCTGTCGCTTGTGGCGGCTATGGTGGTAATCATCAAATCCACCACCCGCCGCTTGTCGTCAAAGGATACATTCTCCCAAGTGTCGAGGTAGCCGGAAATCTGGCTGACCTGTTCCGGGCTGATGGCTTCCACCGTCAGCTCCGCTATCCTCGCCAGAAGTTCCTGCTTGCGCCCGTCCAGTTCCGCTATCTTCACATTCACATAGGAGAGCAGGACATTGTTTGCGCCCGTCAGACTGTCCACCAGCTTTTCAATCTCGCTGTCCACATGGGCAAGCTCCACTTGCAGTGCTGCAATTTTCGGGTTTGCCTTTGCCGCTTTCTTTCTGCCTGTCAGCGTCTTGTAGCTTGCCAGCTTCTTTACCATCTGCTGATAAACAACCGCTTCCAGTTCCGAAGTGATGATTTTCCCGCACCCGGCACAGCTTTTATTGTCCAGCCGCTTTGTGCAGCGGAGATATTGCTTTCCCACAGGATTGTTAATGCTCATAAGGGCATACCCGCAGTTCCCGCACTTGATTTTTCCCGCCAGCCATGTATGGGTGGCTTTCCGGGCAGACTGGATTTTCATGTTGTTCATCAGCTTCTTGCGGCAGGTCAGCCAGATGTCAGAGGGGACAATGCCCTCATGGGGAGCCAGCACCAGCATTTGGTCTTTCAAGTCGTTCTTTTTGCTGGGCTTCACATCCCGCCCTTGATACAGATAGCAGCCGTTCATGCCCGTAAAATCGGCAGCGTCATTGACAATGACTGTCCCTTGACTTTTGAAAAACTCGTACACATCAAGGTCTGCCTGCACATAGACAGGATTGCGTAACATCTGCGCCAGCGTGGGGCGTATCAGCTCTTTGCCATTGAACAAGATACCCTGTTCGGCAAAGTACCGGGTAATGTCCCCGTAGGAGGTAGTGGGCTGGGCGTACATCTCAAACATCAGCCGGATATTTGCCGCTTCGTCTGGATTTACCACCAGCTTTTTTGTGTTGATACCGTCCATCTTGATTGGCTCTGTATGAAAGCCGTAAGGGGCTTTCCCACCCATCTTGAAACCTCGCTGGCTGCGGGAATAGTAAGCGTCCGTTACTCGCTTCTGTATGGTTTCCCTTTCAAGCTGGGCGAACACGATACAGATATTCAACATCGCCCGCCCCATCGGGGTGGAGGTATCAAATTTTTCCGTAGAGGACACAAACTCCACATTGTACTGCTGAAACAGCTCCATCATGTTGGCAAAGTCCAGAATGGAACGGCTGATACGGTCGAGCTTGTAAACCACGACTTTTGCAATCAGCCCCCGCTTGATGTCCCGCACCAGTTCTTGAAACTTCGGACGGTCTGTGTTCTTGCCGCTGTACCCTTTGTCTGTGTATTCCTTGCAGTTCCCGCCTTTCAATTCGTATTTGCAAAATTCAATCTGGCTTTCAATGGAAATGCTGTCCTTTTTGTCCACCGATTGTCTTGCATAGATTGCGTCTATTCGATTGTTCATATTGTCGCTCCTTTTCTTAAAAAGAAACGGAGCTGCTGACACCTTTATTATACCGCCAGCAGCCCCGCAAATCAACGATGGCTTCGGAAAATCTTATGCCCCGGCTTCCTCACTC
>NZ_QUES01000017.1:0-208 GCF_003478085.1 Eisenbergiella sp. OF01-20
GCCGAATGGCCCTCCGCCGGCTGTCTGTGCGGCGTTCCCGGGACTGAAAAGGAATTTTCACAGGCACCTTTCAGCCTATGGAGATGAGACCAGTCAATTGTGTCAGCCTCATCTGACACAATTGACGCCTCTGGGCTCATCGGAATGTCCAGGCTGACGGACCTGCGAAAATCCTTTTCAGTCCCGGGAACGCCGCACAGACAGCCGG
>NZ_QUES01000017.1:218-134341 GCF_003478085.1 Eisenbergiella sp. OF01-20
ACGCCGCACAGACAGCCGGCGGAGGGCCATTCGGCAACTGCGAAGTTTGAGTACTTTACGTATTTTTATGTCGTGGGCTTGCCATAAGGGTGACGGAGATATTACGTTTAACAGCAATGACACAGGAAAAGCGCTTGAAAGGAAGAAAGCCGGAACCGGCGGCCCTTATTAAAAGGACAGCCGGTTCCGGCTTTTTATGGAAAAGACAGGCTTATGTCTGCCTGCTGAAGCGCAGACCATTTACGGGCCGCAGGGATCGCGCTTATCCGATAACCGCCGTTACATGGTATTCTTTTTTCCCTTCCACAAAAGGAACCACGTTCCCTTCCACCGTTTCACCGTCTACCAGGAGTGAAGATACGCCCTTTTCCAGCCGGTTGGGGTTTTTCACCTCGATATGGTAAACCGCTCCCCGGAACCGTCTTGTGATGGTGAAATCACCGAAGTCCCCGGGGACGCAGGGATCGATGCACAGTCCTGTCAGGCCTGGCCGGATGCCCAGGATGTACTGGGAAATGTTTACAAAGGTCCAGGCTGCAGTACCTGTCAGCCAGCTGTTCTTCGCCTCTCCATGGGTGGCGGCATCCCTGCCTGCGATCATCTGGGAATAGCAGTAAGGTTCGGTGCGGTGGATTTCACTGATATCCTGCAGGAAAGCCGGACAGGTTTTCCGGTATACCTCAAAGGCCCTGTCCCCTCTGCCGATTACGGCTTCTGCGATGGAAATCCAGGGATTGTTATGGCAGAAAATTCCTGCGTTTTCTTTATATCCCGGGGGATAAGAGGTGATTTCCCCAAGCTCCAGGTGATAACGGGTATAAGCTGGCTGCAGAAGCATGATGCCGTATGGGGTGTCAAGACGTTCTTTTACACTGTCCAGGGCGCGCTTTGCTTTGCCTTCTTTGACGCCTACACCGGCCAGTACGCAGAAGCCCTGGGGCTCGATAAAGATCTGCCCCTCCTCACATTCGGAGGAACCTACCTTATGGCTGCTGGCATCGTAGGCACGGAGGAACCAGTCACCGTCCCAGCCGGCGTCCAGAAGCGTATCATACATGGCGGATACTTCCCTGCGGGCACTGGCTGCAATATCCGCAAGTCCCTGAAGCTCGGCCAGCTGTGCGTATTCCTCCCCGTATTTTACGAACATTCCGCCGATGAAAACGGATTCCGCCACAGGTCCTTCACTGGGGCCGAAGGTCTGGAAGGATTCTCCGGGCTGCGCGGAGAAGCAGTTTAAGTTCAGGCAATCGTTCCAGTCGGCGCGGCCGATGAGCGGAAGGCCGTGAGGGCCTTTGTGGGTTACTGTAAATGTAAAAGATCGGGTCAGATGCTCAAACAGCGTGCCTTCCCCGCCGTCGTCAAAGGCAACCATTTCGGACAGGATGGAGGTATCGCCGGTTTCTTTGATATAGGCGCTGGTTCCGGCAATCAGCCACAGCGGATCGTCGTTGAAGCCGCCGCCGATATCCGCATTCCCTTTTTTGGTAAGAGGCTGGTACTGGTGATAGGTACTGCCGTCGCCGAACTGGGCGGAAGCGATATCCAGGATACGTTCCCTGGCCCTTTCCGGAATCAGATGGACAAAACCCAGCAAATCCTGGCAGGAATCCCGGAAGCCCATTCCCCTTCCGATACCGGATTCGTAATACGAAGCGCTGCGGGACATATTGAAGGTTACCATACACTGGTACTGATTCCAGATGTTCACCATACGGTTAACTTCCTCACAGCCGGAAACAACCTGGTAGCCGGAAAGAAGTTCCTGCCAGTAGTCCTTTAATTCCGTAAATGCTTTTTCCACGTTTTCCACGGACGCATAGCGGGAAAGAAGAGAATGGGCGCGGGACTTGTTGATAATACCGGGGGCTTCCCACTTTTCCTCTTCCTCATTTTCCACATAGGCCAGCACAAAGACATAGGTACGGCTTTCCCCGGGAGCCAGGGTGACATTGATCTGGTGGGAGGCGATAGGGGACCAGCCATGCGCTTCAGAATTGGAAGCCTTTCCTTCTTTTACGACGGCCGGTGCGGCGGGGGTTCCGTAGGTGCCTAAGAAAGCATCCCTGCTGGTATCAAAGCCATCCACAGGCGTGTTAACCGAATAGAGAGCATAATGGTTCCTGCGCTCCCTGTACTCTGTTTTATGATAGATTGTGGAGCCTTCCACCTCCAGCTCTCCGGTGCTTAAATTACGCTGGAAATTCTTCATGTCATCATCGGCATTCCAGAGACACCATTCCACGTAGGAGAACAGGGAAAGACTTCTGGCTTCACCGCTTTCATTGGTCAGCGTCAGACTGGTCACCTGACAGGTATCATGCAGAGGTACGAAGGTGAGAACCTGAGCCTTCACCTGGTTCAGGGCTCCGGTGAAGCTGCTGTAGCCAAGGCCGTGCCGGCATTCGTAGGAGTCCAGCTTTGTCTGGGTGGGCTGCCAGCCCGGATTCCAGATGCTTGCGCCGTCTTTGATATAAAAATACTGTCCGTTATTGTCATAGGGTACATTGTTGTAACGATAACGGGTCAGGCGGAGAAGCTTGGCGTCCTTATAGAAGGAATAACCTCCGCAGGTATTGGAAATCAGGGTGAAAAAATCCTTGCAGCCCAGATAGTTAATCCAGGGAAGAGGAGTTTCGGGAGTGGTGATCACATATTCACAGCTGCGGTCATCAAAAAATCCATATTTCATACAAACACCTTTCTGTCCGCACGGCGGACGTTGCTTTCGGTAAGGGAAGGCTTTTTCCATGTCCTGCCTCCCTGCCGGTTTCAGACAGGATACAAAGTGACAACATCATTACGAAAACGATTAAGTAAAAGCGTATAAAACTGCTTATGACATGGATTATATAGAAAAATTCCCGGTTTTTCAAGAGGTAATCCCAAAAAAATAAGGTAACTGTCCCGTGTGCTTTCACAGGTAAAAAGAATACCCAAAATTTACGCGCGCAAAACCTGCGGCCTTTGCGGCGAGCGGTGTTGTGGTTATTATGCATAGAAAAAAAGAGGTTATTTATATAAAAATGACAAAAATGGTCAAGCTGCTGTGAAAAACAAATATTTCTATTGAAATACCGGGGGAAAGTGAGCTATGATAGAAGGGCGAAAACGATTAAGAAAAAACGGCGGAAGGAGTGTGATGCAGATGGTTTCCATGAAGGATATCGCCCGGGCCTGCGGGGTTTCCGTGGCAAGCGTGAGTAAGGCGCTGAATAACCATACCGATATCGGGGAAGAAACCAGGCAGTTAATCCGCCGGACGGCGAAGGAGATGGGGTATTTCCCCAATTCCGTAGCCAGGACCCTCAAAACCAACCGGAGCTACAATCTGGGAGTCCTGTTTGCCGATGAAGCGAACAGCGGACTGACGCACGATTATTTTGCAAGTGTGCTGGAAAGCTTTAAGGAAACGGCTGAAAAAAAGGATTACGATATCACCTTTGTCAACCGGAATAAGGAACGGCGCAGGCAGATGACCTATCTGGAGCATGCCAGATACCGGGGCTTTGACGGCGTGGTTATCGCCTGTGTGGATTTTGAGGATCCGGAGGTGTCCCAGCTTGTGGCAAGCGACATTCCGGTGGTGACAATCGATCATATTTTCAATAACCGGATCGCTGTAATGTCCGATAATGTCAAGGGTATGCGCTCCCTGCTGCAGTTTATTTACCACAAAGGGCACAGGCGGATCGCCTATATCCACGGCCATGCGTCCTCCGTAACCGGCAGCAGGCTTTCTTCTTTTTATAAGACGGCCGGGGAGCTGGGGCTGGATATTCCGGACGAGTATGTGCTGGAAGCCGGCTATCGGGATACGGACGGCGCCGCCGCTGCCACAGAGGAGCTGCTCAAGCTTCCCTGCCCGCCCACCTGCATTTTATACCCGGATGATTTCGCCTGTCTGGGAGGAATGAACATCCTGCGGGAAAAGGGGTTCCGGATCCCGGAGGATATTTCCATCGCAGGATATGACGGCCTGCGGATAGGAAGGCATGTGGATCCGAAGCTTACCACCTTAAAGCAGGATACCGGCAAACTGGGGAGCTTTGCCGCAGAAAAGCTGATTGGACAGATCGAAAGCCCGAAAACCAGCGTCCCGGAAATCCTTGTGGTTAAGGGGGAGGTTTTTGAAGGCGGGTCTGTAGGCAGTCTGGAATTATGATGCACGGATTCCCGCGGACAGCGGGCAGACGGATACCCTGTTGCTTACGACGGGGTGTCTGACTTAAGAAAGAGAGGAAAACGAATATGAAATTTACGGAAGGATATTGGCTGCGCAGTGAAAAAGCCAATATTTTATATGCATCACAGGCATATGATGTGCAGGAAATCCCGGGAGGAATGAGGGTGCTTGCCCCGGTGGGATATATCAGCTCCAGGGGTGCAACCCTGAATATGCCCACCATTACCCTGGAATTCACCGCTCCTATGGAAAACATGATAGCGGTAAGGGCATGGCATCATGAAGGCTATGATAAAAAGGAGCCTGTCTGCCCCAAGCATCCCCAGCCTGTGGAGGTCCATGTGGAAATCGGGGAAGAAGAAGCCGTTATGAGGGCAGGAAAGGTTGCCGTACGTGTGAACCGGAAGGAATGGGGCTATTCTTTTGAAGCGGAAGGAAAAGAGCTTACCAGATGCGGTTTCCATAACCTTGGGTATGCCCGTTGGGACAGAACGCCTTCCACCATGTTTCCGGCGGACAATTATCTGACGGAAAACGGAAAGCCTTATATGGTAAATGAACTCTCCCTGCAGGTAGGGGAAAATGTATACGGTTTCGGGGAACGGTTCACCTCCTTTGTGAAAAACGGACAAGTGGTGGAAACCTGGAACGAAGACGGCGGCACCGCATCCCAGGTGGCCTATAAGAGCGTCCCTTTCTATATGACCAACAAAGGCTACGGTATTTATGTGGATCATACCGATAATGTTTCCTTTGAAGTGGCGAGTGAAAAAGTGGAATATGTGGGATTCTCCGTTCCCGGGGAAGAGCTGCGCTACTGCTTTATCTACGGACCCTCACCCAAGGAAGTCCTTAAATCCTATACCGCCTATACCGGACGTCCCGCCCTGCCTCCCGCATGGAGCTTCGGGCTGTGGCTGTCCACCTCCTTTACCACCAATTATGATGAGGAAACAACAAGCTCCTTTATCCAGGGAATGGCTGACAGGGATATCCCTTTGAGCGTATTCCACTTTGACTGCTTCTGGATGAAGGAATTCCAGTGGTGCGATTTTACCTGGGACAAGAGAGTATTCCCGGATACAGAAGGAATGCTGAAAAGATACCATGACAAAGGGCTGAAAATCTGTGTCTGGATCAATCCATATATTGCCCAGGGAACCCCTTTCTTTAAAGAAGGGGCTGAAAACGGCTATCTGGTAAAAAGGGCCGACGGCAGAGGCGTATGGCAGACCGACAACTGGCAGGCCGGAATGGGCCTGGTGGATTTCACGAACCCAGCCGCCTGCAAATGGTACGCCGACAAGCTGAAAACCCTTCTGGATATGGGGGTTGACTGCTTTAAGACCGACTTCGGTGAACGAATCCCCGTGGATGTGGAATGGTTTGACGGAAGCGATCAGGGAAGCATGCACAACTATTACACGTATCTGTACAACCAGTGTGTGTTCCATCTGCTGAAGGAAGTGAAGGGAGAAGGGGAAGCCGTCCTTTTTGCAAGAAGCGCGGCGGCAGGCGGACAGCAGTTCCCGGTACACTGGGGCGGTGACTGTTCCGCCAATTACCCTTCCATGGCGGAAACCATCCGGGGAGGACTTTCCTTCTCCATGTCCGGCTTCTCCTTCTGGAGCCATGACATATCCGGTTTTGAAAGCACCGCCAGCCCGGATTTGTATAAGAGATGGGCGGCCTTCGGACTGCTTTCCTCCCACAGCAGGCTGCATGGATCCGGAAGCTACAGAGTGCCGTGGTTATTTGACGACGAAGCGAGTGATGTTGTCCGTTTCTTCTCCCGGCTGAAATGCACCATGATGCCTTATCTGTACGCCAAGGCTGTGGAGGCCCATGAAGAAGGAACCCCCATGATGCGTCCCATGGTATTTGAATTCCCCGCCGATCCGGCAGCCGCCTATCTGGAAACCCAGTATATGCTGGGCGATGCCATTCTGGCAGCCCCCGTGCTCCGTGCGGATAAAAAAGCGCAGTATTATCTTCCGGAAGGCAGATGGACGGATTATTTCACCGGTGAGGTAAAAACCGGAGGCCGTTACTATGAAGGCGAATATGATTATTTTTCCCTGCCGCTCTATGTCAGGGAAAATACCCTTCTTGCCCTCGGCAGCGTAAATGACAGACCGGATTATGACTACAGGGAAGGCGCTGCCCTGCATCTGTATGAACTGGCGGAAGGCGCTTCCTGCAGCTGCCGTCTGGTGGATCAGAAAGGAAACACGGTGACCGTGGTAACCGCAGACAGAAACGGGGATACCATTACCTTTGCGGCGGATGCGGACATGGACGGCCTCACCCTGGTGCTTCACGGCATCGGCGGGGAAAGTAAGGCGGAAGGCGGGGAAATCCTTGCAGATGCCGGGGAAAATACCGTTTCCATAGCTGTTTCCGGTAGCACCCGGAAGGTGACGGTTACTATTAGTTAATAAGTTCACGGGATTCGCTTTCCTAACAGAAACAGGAAAGCAGAAATAAAAAGGTCCGTCCGGTGTATGATAACCGGGCGGGCCTTTTTGGAACACGCGCCCCTCCGTATTGGTATAACTTTATTCCTGTTCACAGTCCCATGACTTTAGTATTTTTTAATCTTTTTTTCATAAACCGTTTTCTTGTAATATAGCCTTTAGTGGGGTATGATACGAATAGGAAGTAAAAAAGGAGATAAGCAGATGACAAAAACAGAATTCCTGGAAGCTCTGCGGCGTGCACTGAACGGGAATATGGCGGCTGCATCCGTGGAAGATAATCTTACATTTTATGACACCTATTTTAAAACAGAGACGGCGAAAGGAAGGACGGAATCCGATATCCTGTCCGGACTTGGGGATCCCCGGATTCTGGCAAGAACCCTGATAGATGCGGCAGAACGTGCCGGAGATGAATATGCCCATGAAGCCAACGAGACACAATTCCGGGCGGCCGGAGGTCCGGGCAGCCAGAATGATTACCAGGAAGAAAAATTTACCCAAAGAACCGGAGGTACTGTGAACCGGGTGCATATGCCCGGGTGGCTGATAGCTATCCTGGTCCTGATGGCGGTGGTGGTGGTCATCAGCGTGGTCGGTTCCCTGATGTGGGCCGTTCTGCCTTATCTGATTCCTATCGTACTGGTGGTATATATTATCCGGCTCTTTCGAAAAAAATAAAATTATTGTGCATAAAAAAGCTGTTTTTTCAAATACTACTCCTGTAACAAAAATGAATCAGGAGGTTTTATATTATGTCTAAGAATGATTACAACCAGAACAGCCAGAACAGCGAAAAGCAGAACCAGCAGAATAAGTCTGAGAATTCCAGCAGCAACAGCCAGAAGAATCAGAACAACCAGAGCAAGAACAGCTCTTCTGACTGCCACAGCGGAAAAGACAGCAGCAAAGAGAACAATTATTAATCTACAATAGCTGAAAAAAGCCGGGAAGGCGCGGAGATATCCGCCCTTCCCGGCTTTTTACATACAGGAACCCGGACTTTGCAGGAGGCGGATGCCTCTGTGTCCAACGACTGTGGGGCCGGCCGGAGATAGATCAAAATATCATTGACGGGAAAAAGAAATAAACGTAATATATAGCTATGAGAAAATTTGAGTTGATTGCGCCCTGCCATTTTGGGCTGGAGGCGGTATTAAAAAAAGAAATTATTGATCTGGGGTATGATGTGCTTCAGGTGGAGGACGGGCGGATTACGTTTTTCGGGGATGAAGAAGCGGTCAGCCGGGCAAATGTGTTTCTGCGCAGTGCGGAGCGTATTCTGATTAAGGTGGGAAGCTTTCATGCGGAAACCTTCGAAGAATTGTTTCAGGGGACGAAAGGCCTGGCCTGGGAGGAATATATCCCCCGGGACGGAAAATTCTGGGTGGCTAAGGCCGCCAGTGTGAAGAGCAAGCTGTTCAGCCCTTCAGATATCCAGTCCATTATGAAAAAAGCGATGGTGGAACGCCTGAAGGAAAGCTATCATGCGGGCTGGTTTGAGGAAAACGGGGCTTCTTTTCCAGTACGCGTGTTCCTGATGAAGGATGAGGTGACGGTAGGGCTGGATACTACGGGGGAATCCCTTCATAAGAGAGGGTACCGTAAATTGACGGCAAAGGCACCCATTGCGGAGAATCTGGCCGCTTCCCTTATCATGCTGACACCATGGAGGGGAGATCGGATATTGGTGGATCCTTTCTGCGGCAGCGGGACATTTCCCATTGAAGCGGCTTTGATGGCGGCCAACATGGCGCCCGGCATGAACCGCAGCTTTACGGCAGAGAACTGGCCGGAGGTGGTTGCCAGAAGGAACTGGTACGATGCGGTGGACGAAGCGGGAGACATGGTGGACCTGGATGTGGTAACGGATATCCAGGGCTATGATATTGATGACAAGATGGTTTCCATTGCCAGGGAGAATGCGCGTCTTGCGGGTGTGGAAAAGCTGATCCATTTCCAGCGCCGCCCTTTGTCGCAGCTCAGTCATCCCAGGAAGTATGGTTTCCTGATTACCAATCCTCCCTATGGGGAAAGGCTTGAAGAAAAAGCCGCCCTGCCAGCCTTATATAAGGAAATCGGGGAACGGTTCGCCGGTCTGGATTCCTGGTCCATGTATCTGATTACCGCTTATGAAAACGCAGAACGTGATATCGGAAGAAAAGCGGATAAAAACAGGAAAATATATAATGGGATGATGAAGACCTATTTTTACCAGTATTTAGGCCCCAGGCCGCCGAAACGGCAGAAGCAGGAAGACTAGGCCAGATACCCGGCGGCAGCCGCCAAGGCGAACTTGGCCCCTTGTCCGCGGGAATAAAACGGATGGAGTACAGGATAAATGAGCAGGAGAGTTATTTTTGCTACGGGAAACGAAGGGAAGATGCGGGAAATCCGCATGATTCTTGATAATCCGGAACTGCAGGTGCTGTCTATGAAGGAAGCCGGGATAGCGGCTGATATTGTGGAGGATGGAAGTACCTTTGAGGAAAATGCACTGATTAAGGCAAGGGCGGTGGCCGCCTGTGCCGGTAAGGGCGATATTGTCCTGGCGGACGATTCCGGCCTGGAGATTGATTACCTGGGCGGGGAGCCGGGCATTTATTCCGCCAGATATATGGGCGAAGACACCTCGTACCGGATTAAAAATGCAAATCTGATAGGCCGCTTAGACGGCGTCCCCAAAGAAGAGCGTACAGCCAGGTTTGTTTGTGCCATTGCCGCGGTCATACCGGGCGATGAACCGGAGGAGTTTGTGGTCAGAGGTATCATTGAGGGATATATCGGCTGGGAAGAAAAGGGTACCAATGGCTTTGGTTATGATCCTATTTTTTATGTGGAGGAATACGGCTGTTCCACCGCGGAGCTGGACAGCGTGACAAAGAACCAAATCAGCCACAGAGGGAATGCGCTGCGCATGATGAAGGAGCGTCTTGACGGAATCCTGTAGTCCGGATTCCGGTACACATGAGGAAAGAGGGAACAGAGGATGAAGGTATTGATAATCAGCGATACCCATCGCAGAGATGACAGATTCCTTGCTTTAATAGAACGCATAAAACCTATAGATATGCTTATACACTGCGGCGATTCCGAAGGAAGCGAGGAGCTTTATAAGGCCGGTGCGGACTGCCCGGTGGAAATTGTGGCCGGTAATAACGATTTTTTTACGGATCTTCCCAGGGAAAGGGAATTTGATGTGGGGAAATACAGGGTATGGCTTACCCATGGCCATAATTACTATGTATCCATGGGAAATTCCATACTGAAGGAGGAAGCCAGGGCCAGAGGCGTTGATATAGTTATGTATGGCCACACCCATAAGCCGGTCATCGATGTGGACAAGGAGGTTACCGCGATCAATCCGGGCAGCCTTTCGTTTCCGCGCCAGGAAGGGCGCAGGCCCTCTTATATCCTTATGGATCTTGACAGGGATGGCCAGGTTCATTACCATTTGAATTTTTTGTAAAAAAATTGGTAAGAAAATTCAAAATATCCGTTGACATATGCTGATGGGTGTTATATAATAACTTCTGCGTCACGGCTAAAGGTGAGCAGAAACCGGGGTGTGGCTCAGCTTGGCTAGAGCGCCTGGTTTGGGACCAGGAGGTCGCAGGTTCGAATCCTGTCACCCCGATTACCCATACTTTTAGTTGTACACGGTTTTTGTTTGATATATGCGGGTGTAGTTCAATGGTAGAACACCAGCCTTCCAAGCTGGATACGTGGGTTCGATTCCCATCACCCGCTTGCGGGTGATTAACTGTTTGTTGGTAATTTCCCGTTTGCGGGTAGATTATCTGTTTACTGGCGGTCCTTTTTGGGACAGGCATTTGTAAGCGGCTGCCCGATTGGCAGATTTCAGCTGCCGGCATCAGTCAGAGTAGTCCTGTTGTTTAATCGCCAGGCGTTCCCGTAATATGTGTTCGTAGCTCAGTTGGATAGAGCAACGGCCTTCTAAGCCGTGGGTCGGGGGTTCGAATCCCTTCGAGCACGTTGAGGTTATGAGAATTTTCATAATCCATATGGTGGGTATAGCGCAGTTGGTTAGCGCGCCAGATTGTGGCTCTGGAGGCCAAGGGTTCGAATCCCTTTATCCACCTTCTTGGGCTATCGCCAAGCGGTAAGGCACAGGACTTTGACTCCTGCATTCGCTGGTTCGAATCCAGCTAGCCCAGTTGCACAAAAGGAATCTTTTGTATATGATTCTTTTTTTTATTCTTTTTTCCGGATGTATACTTTTTACAAATTGGGGAAAGGTAACTGAATAAGATGAGGAGCACTAGCTCAGTCGGTAGAGCACCTGACTTTTAATCAGGTTGTCGGGGGTTCGAATCCCCCGTGCTTCAGTACAAAAGCCTTGTATTTACAGGGCTTTTTTTATTGCGTGTTGCATTTTGTGTTGCATGATTGAGGAAGTGACTCCATAAATGTTGCATATTTTTCTCTTAATTCCTGAGTATCCTTGAGGCCAGTGTCCCGAAGCCAGGACATATATCCTTCTGGTAAATCCGGTTCAACTATCCCTATCTGTTCCTGGAAATAATCGTCTATCATGTTATCCACCCGCTGCCGTTCCTGCCCGAAAGTATGGGTATACACTTTTTTCATGACGGTATCCGTTTTCCACCCTCCGCGCTCCTGGGCATACTTATCGGGGACTTGCAGGAGAGCCATGACAGAGGCATTAACGTGCCTGAGGTCATGATAGGTCATCGGCTTTAATCCGGCTTTTTCTATTAAGCGTGTGAAGCGGAAATATACCTGCGACCGTGTCATAGGGACAAGGCGATCCTCTTGTGGATCCGTTCGGGATATCAGCTTCTGGATGTAAGCCGGCATGCGGTGCATCCGGGTCCGGGTCTTTGTTTTTCCCTTCTGCTTGACCACGGGCTTGTTATCAACATCCACAATAACTTCTTCCACCACAAGATAGTTTCCCCGGATTGACTTTGATTTTGTAAGCCCACGGACCTCAGACATGGAAAAGGATAACCACATGGCAAGCATAACGGCCAGCTCCACCTCTGAGCCTTTTACAGCGTTATATATTTCATCAGGCAAGGGTAAGTCCTTAATATGCGTTTCGGTCTGAGGAAGGCGCACTGTGCAGTCCAGGGAGGGTAAATATTTATTGATGACTGCAGTTATCAGTCCATACTCATTGTGTACCGTTTTGGCGGAGATAGGGACCTTATCCTTACGTTTGGCGTTCGGACGTTTGGCTTCCAGGTTGACTGCGTCCTGAAGTCTCTGCCGGGTCAGTTTTTTGAGTGGAAGTTCCATGATATCTGCGAAGGCATTGTTCTGAATTTTCCGATATCCTTGGATTGTTGTTGGCGACAGAATCGCATCAGATGTTTCGATGTACACGTCGATTGCATTCCGCAGAGAGTTTGAGGACATGTGCCGGCGCTGTTCTTTCTCCATAGCAAATTGAGCCGCCATGAATTCAGCGTCCTTTTTCGAATCTGCTGTAAAAGATTCATAGTGCCTTTTACCGTTAGAATCTGTGTAATCGTAGGCCTGGCAGCGCCAGGAACCTGACGGCAATCTTTTTGCTTTTGCCATAATTGCTGTACCTCCTTATTTTTGCGTAAAAAAAATAACACCTGTACAGGTGCCGGAGGTCGTGGTAAAATAATCTTGCGAGGAATGCTTTACCGGCTCCGGTCTGTACAGTATTCAATTAATTCCGCTCTGGTGTTGGTAGCACTGGGGCGGTTTTTTTTATTTATTAACGTATATTAGTATACATACAAGAATTACAATTAAAGAGATAGTAATACTGAGTACGCCGATCAACACCCCATCTTTTTGTTTTTGCTTGCTCTGTACATTTCTGTCATGAGAAACAATATTATGCTCCAGTATATTCCAGCGGTATCCACAATTGCGACAAGTTGCATAAGTGACAGTTCGTTCTTTTGGGGATAACAAAATTGGAATGACAACGAGTAAACCACAACACGTCAAAGCCAACAATATATATACAATAACGGTACCAATATCTAGCGGTACCGGTTCTTTTTTTGTGGAATAGACAATATCAGGAGAACCACAATCCGGACAGGTGGGTATTACATTATGCATTAGGGCGTCTTTGGAAAAGGCACCTGTATTTGGAGGAAATTGCAATCCACATTCCGGACATTGAACTGCTCTATTTGATATCTGTCTTCCACATCTGGGACAGTTAATAAGTGGCATATATTCCCCTCCCCCTAAGAATAAATTCTTTTGTATTCGTCTGCCAGAAAATCAGCATGTTCTAAAAGATAGTTTCTGTGTACGATATTCTTTTTCCCTTTTTGGGAGCAAAACCCCAGTGGCATAGACAAGGTATTTTCTTCAAATAGTTCCTTCAGCTTCAGTTCATATTTATTTGGCTTTCTGGAACGTTTTGTATGAATATTGTATAGCCAACGTCGATAATCCATAATTGCTCGATTGGAAGCTACATAAGACAAGCCAAAAATGTCATGTATTTCTTCAGATGTTTTTTTTCCTGTAAGATAATGTATTAAGATACGTGGCGCTAAGATGCAACTTGCAAAATAATCTGCATTATCTTCGTCCTCTTGGGTACCATCTGGAATATCCATTATAAAATGTCCAAATTCATGCATTAAATTAAACGTTGTACGCCGTTCAAAAACAGTATCGTTATAAAAAATAGTCTTTTTAAGAGTGAAAGCATCGTCTGTAGCATAGTGGCATTTCTGCTTCTCAAAAGCTGAGGAATAGGGCCTATGTTTTACATTATAAGTATCTAATATTTTGAAGCAATCTACCGGCATAGAATCGATATTACATTTTTTATAAATCTCATATATGCGTTGGTACATAATTTCTTCATTTAACATTATTAATCTCCATTAGGAAATAGCGTGTAAATTAAGTCTGCAATATCTTTTTCAGTTAAATCTTTCTTTTTATTCCTGGCGACAAAAGATTTGATATCCTTCTTAGTTACAGTGGGATATTCGGGATAAGGTACTATATTGTCATCATCTATCGTATCCTTTGCAATTTCACAGCGATTAAACTCTTCGGTTAAAGTAAAATCAACCATCTTTTTACCATGATCATCAAGAGAATGATATTTTTTTAGTAAAATAAAATCATCGGATGACAATGTATCAGTCTTTTTATTGAATCCGAAAGCATCATCGACAGTGGTACCATAAATGTCACAGAGAGTAAATAATGTATTTGCGTCGGGCTGTGAATAACCAGTTTCCCAATGTCCAATTATTTGTTGCTTTCTACCAAGAATTTCAGCAACTTCTTTTTGCGTCTTACCTGATTTTATTCTTAATTCTTTTAGGATTGTGCCTATCTCTGCTTTTGTCATATTCTACCTCCATCTGAATTAATTAAATATTATCATAGGTAATTGTGAAAATCAATATAAAAACTCAAAAATTTAGTATTCTTATATTGACAACTAAAATATTGAGTGCTAATATAAGAGTGCACTCAAAAAATGAGTTTAAAAGGAGGTGAAGAATTTGAAAACTGATATAAGAGACAATCTCAAAGCAGTAATAGATGAAAAAGGTTTTATTCAAGCGGTTATTGCGCGTAAAGCAAACATCTCACCAGTTAAATTATCTCAAATATTAAGTAAGGGAAGAAAGCTGGAAGCAAACGAATTATTTGAAATATGCGAAGCTATTGAAATGTCACCTACTGATTTGAGAAATTACAAAATCCCTAAATAAGATTATAGAACACATGTTCGAACGGATCAATAGTAAATTATTGTAATTGGAAAGAAAGAGAGAAAATGAATAAACCTAAGTATATAGATAAGGAATGCGACAGTATCCCGAAACTGCGTATCGAATCAACAGGACACAGCTCAGAATTATGGTTGGGCGGGAGACACATGGGAGACGGAATCTCAAAGGTTGAATTCAAAGCAGAGGGTGGAGATGATCCGCTTCTTCATATCGACATGAATATGAGGGCTTTTAAGTTTGAGCCAGAGAAGGATTTGACACAAACAGAAAAGGGACAGGTGGATAGTCCCAATATCCTTTGCTCTATTGATAAGTCAATCCTGAAACTTTGCAAAATGATTGAGGAAGACAATTTTATGCCAGGAGAACGGTCAGGAATGGTACAGGCTCTTGCAGCCTTAGTTTCTATAAGAGCCTGTGTCCGCTAAACTCAATTTTCATTTATAAGGAGGAAGGAAAAAAATATCAAGAAATAAAAGAGAGGTGGTGAATAACATGCCAAAGACATCTGAGTTGGGAAAATACGGAGAACGTAAAAAGACAGTACGATGCATTATAAACGTGGGAATAAAGAGAAAAGCACTCAAAAATGCAGACCTTAAAAGTGCGATCAATGTAAATACCTTAGGCCAAAAAAAGAGGATGCCGGAAATGTTTAATCTGGGTGAACTCTGGCGTATAGATGATATCCTGCATTTCACGGATGCGGAAATTTTGCAAATATTTGGAAGGAACCCAAAGGAAGGAGGGTAAAAAGATGTACATACCTGAGTTTTGGTGTGGAGTGATAGCGACGATTACAACAGAGGTAGTTGTATTAATCATTGCGATAGCATGGCCGCGGAAGAAATAGGAGGACAAGCAGATGCAGGAAATAACGCTGTAAGAAGCCCTAGAGCTGTACGAACAGCAGGGAATAACTTGGCTGATCAATGATGGCCGCTGTTATCCCGTGAAGGAAATATGAGCGGCATAAAAACGCTCCGGCCTGTGGGGACAGGACACGGAGCACATAAAAAACAATTCACATAAATTATAGCACACATTACGGCGAAAGGGAACAGAGATGCCGGAGCAAATTATTGATATTCTTCCGGTTGATGAAGATTGGCCGGATTATGAATCTAAATTAAAGAGAGAAATATCCATGCGCCGCCGGAAGCGTGCCGCATGGGAAGAAACGGAAGGAGTTAGAGACGATGGAAAATATACAGGCAGTGATCAGCCAGCAGGCGGGGAAGATAACATGTAACTTTGAGCAGGTGGAAGCGGCACTTAATGAACGTATGCATGAATTTGATGGTGCGGTTTTTACGGAGGAAAGCAAAGCCCTTGCGAAAAAGATAGTCGCAGGTCTCCGTTCAGAGCAAAAGAAATTTGCGGAGAACCTGAAAGAAGAAAAGAAAAAATACATGGCTCCGTGGGATTCTTTTGAGGCCAGGGCCAAAGTGCTTATTGCCAAATATGATGAACCTGTCAATTCGATTAATGGGCAGGTTAAGGAGATGGAAGAAAAACGGATAAATGAAAAGAGAAAGCAGATCAGCCAGATTTATCTGGAAGTAACGGGCGGAACAGATGTTGATAACTACATCTCGTTTGAACGTATCTATAACCCTAAGTGGGAAAATGCCACATACAAAGAAAGAGACATCCGCAAAGATATTGTTTCAGCCGCTGCTGCTGTAAATCAGGCAGTTACAACTATCCGAATGATGAATTCTGAATCTGAGGATAAGGCAATTGAAGTATACAAAAACAATTTAGACCTTGCCGAAGCGATTACTTATATCAATCAATTTGAGCAGCAAAAGCGTGACATTATTGCCAGGGAAGAAGAGATGCACCGCAAGGAGGAAGAAGCACGTGTCCGGCGGGAAGAACGGGAAAAACTTGAAGCTGAACAGAAGGCGCGTGCGGCGGTCGAGGAAGAACGCCGGAGGGCGGAAGAAGCACTTGAAGCGGAACGTCGCCGGGCAGAGGAAGAACGCATTGCTGCCGTGGAGCAGGCGAAAACAGTAGCTGCGCAGGAAGTCATTGATGGCCTCATTCCTGATCAGGATGAAGAAGCAAACCTGTATGAGTACCGGGTTTCTCTTTCGGAAGATGGAAAAAGGAAATTTGAAATGTATATGGACAGTGTGGGTATTGAATGGGAGATGATCTGATGGAAAACCTCTGGATTTATGAACAGTGCCGTTGCGTTCCGGATACTGCCAAGAGTGAAATAAGAGGCGGACGTCTTAACGGCAAGACTGATATTAACCCCATGTGGCGGATAAAGATGCTTACGGAGTTGTTTGGTCCCATTGGTGTCGGTTGGTATTATAAGAAAACCGATGAAAAAAAGGAAGTAGTTGGGGACGAAGCCGCAGTTTTTGTGGATATTGAACTGTATATTAAGGTGGATAGTGGATGGTCGATGCCGATTCATGGCACTGGTGGCAGTATGCTGGCGTCAAAGGAGAAGGCAGGCATATATGTATCTGATGAATGTTATAAGATGGCAACCACGGACGCGATTTCTGTGGCTTGTAAGCAGTTGGGTATCGGCGCCGACGTTTATTGGAACTCGGATACATCGAAATATGAGAAACCACAAGCGCAGGAAGTCACGCAGCCGCCGGCAGAAGATACGCCGGAAGTACGACAGCGGCGGGAACTATTGGAACAGTTAAAGGCAGAGCTGCAGCGTACAGGGTATGGTCCCAGGGCAGTTTTAAAGAAATACAAAGCAGACGAAGTTGACAAGCTGAGTATTTTACAAATTAAGGACTGTATCAAAAAAATGAAAACACTGCCAGATGCCGGGAAGGCGGTTGGCTGATGGAATGTACGGGAGTAATAGCTGAAATCGGGAGAGCAGTAAATAACTACCCCCGGATCATCCTGGAAGTCAACGGAATTTCTATACCTCAGTTGGTGCGCCTGCGTGAGAACGGGAAGCTGGATATTACCATGAAAAAGTATTCAGGAAAACGTAGCCTTGATGCAAATGCCTATTATTGGAAGCTGTTAGGGGAACTGGCACGTGTATTAAATTCCAGTAATGAAGAATTACACAACATGCTTCTGGAAAGCTATGGGACACTGGCAGAAGATGAGGCAGGAAATTCAATTGTACATTTCCTGCCGGAGACGGAAGATTATCAGCGGTATAAGCATGAGCATTATAAACCAGCGGGAGTAGTTATTGAGTATGAGGGGATACGGTACTGCAAGTTTTTCAGGATTAAAGGCTCCAGCCAGTATAATACGCGGGAGATGTCCCGCCTGATTGATGGTCTGGTGTACGAATGTAAAAATATGGATATAGAAACGCTGCCGCCAGAACAAATTGAAAGGATGATGGAAGCCTATGCCAAAAAGCATAACACGACGCCTTGAGTTTAGTCCGCAGGTACGGCAGAAAATCCGAAATAGGGATGGTGATTGCTTCTTCTGCCGCCAGTGGTATCACATGGAATGGTCACTTCCGGGAGACCTTGGACCGAAGGACATCATGCATATTGTGCCCAGAAGCCATATGGGCCTGGGAGTGGAAGAAAACGGAGTCCTGGGATGTAGGTATCATCACAATTTAATGGATAACGGTAATAAGGGACTTGGAAAAGAAATGGTATCCATGCTTGAAGAGTATATGCAGCAGCTTTACCCGGGATGGAGCCGGGAAAGCGTTACATATAAGAAATACGGTTGAGACACCGGGCGCAAGCCGAAAGAATCTATTTGCTCATGGGGGAAATATATATCACGAGAGCCAGCCTCCTATCTGATGGCTCAGGGCGGTCGCAGTGGCCGCCCACACCCCCGCAAAGGAGGGCATATATGGAAATAATAGAATTAATCCCCTATGGGGAGGAAAACGCTGTAAAGCGCAAGTGGCTTGTTCGGCGGTGTATAGAAAATGGTCTTGTTGATGCTGATTCCAGGGATCCGGATCGTGAGATGCGTAAGCTGATACATAAGGCACGGGAGAAATATGTTATCCTGAATAACTCTGACAGCAAAGGGTATTACAGGCCTACGAAGAAAGAATACCTGAATGCGAAACGATACTGCAGGCAGGAGGAGAGCCGGGAACGGAGCCTTAAGAAATCCCGGAAACCTGTATTACGGTTCCTTCGACAGTGTGAGATTGAATTTCAGGACACAGAGTCAGGACAGACGAATTTTTTCGACCTGATAGATAGTGGTGGCTGATATGGAGAAGAAGAACAGCTTTGTATTGTACACCGACTACCGCAGGCAGTTTGACCTTCTTACCGATGCAGAGCTGGGACAGCTTATCCGGGCCGTTATGGACTATGTGGAGACTGGACAGCCTCCTGACCTTCCAGCGGGGCCACAGATGGCCTTTGCCTTTATCTCAGCCCAGATTGACAGGGATATGAAAAAGTACCAGGAAGTGGTTGAGAAAAGGCGGGCTGCCGGTAGTGCAGGAGGGAAGCAAAAGGCAAGCAATGCCAAGCAAGAAGTAGCAAGTCTAGCAAATGATAGCACATGCTATCAAGCCGTAACAAATCTACCTGATAATGAAAATGATAATGATAATGTAAATGATATTAAAAAGAAAGACACTAAAGTGTCTAAAGAAAAATCATTTCAGCCGCCTTCAGTGGAGAATGTAAGGGAATATTGCCAGGAGGGTGGTTACAAGGTAGATGCGGAATGCTTTGTGAACTTTTACGAATCTAAGGGATGGATGGTCGGTAAGAACAGAATGAAGGACTGGAAGGCTGCAGTAAGGAATTGGGCACGTAATGACCAAAAGCCAAGTCCTAAAACCGGTAATAGGGCCATTGATAAATATAACCAGTTCATGCACAGCGATTATGATTATGAGTCTTTGGAAAAGGATCTGCTAGCAAATAAATAAGGAGGCCATGATGAAAGATATGAGAATTAACCCAAATGGGGAAAATCAGAAACAGCGGACGAATACTCCGAGAGGATGGGCTGAGGAATGGGATTCCACAGTAGAGGCAATCCGTGATTCGGTAGGAGTGAAGAAATTACTTAAGGAGGAGTGGGATAAAGCTGTCCGCCCCTTCCACAGGAGGAAAGCACATGCGTAATTCATCTATTTTATTTAACCTTGAAGAGATAGAGGAAATTATCATAGGTGTGGGCGGTTGTGATGCTTCGTGTGACTATGACAGAGGATACGATGATGCCTGCAGAGCTATGATAGAAGTTTTTGAAGAAAAGGCAAAGGAGAAAGCAAATGAATAAAAAAGAAGTCCTTGAAATCAGGAAGCAGTATACACACGATAGGTGTTCCATAACCCGCATCTGCGGCTGTTACGTAGATGGGGAAAAAAACATCAAAACGCAGCTGAAGGAAGCTTTTCTTTCCCTTCCGGAAGAAGAAACCTTCAAATATTTTAATCTTTTCAAGCAGACCCTTTCCGGGACCCTGGGGAAGAACCTGCTCAATCTGGAGTTTCCACTGGACTCGGAAAATCCGGGTGGTCCCCAGGAATTCCTGCTGAAGCTGCGTGATAGCAAGCTACAGGATGACACGCTTCTTGAGGAATTTTACGGGAAAATCATCGAGAACTATTATTTCCCGGAAAATTATTACATAATCCTCATACATGTGGCTTACGATATTCCCGGCAAGTCTCTGGACGGTTCGGAAATGTTCGACGCCTCCGAGGACGTTTACGAATACCTGCTTTGCAGCCTTTGCCCCGTCAAGCTGTCAAAGCCCGGCCTTTTTTACAATGCGGAAACCAACACAATTGAAAACCGGATCCGTGACTGGGTAGTGGATCCTCCGGTAAAAGGCTTCCTCTTCCCGGCTTTCAATGACAGGAATACCGATATCCATTCCATGCTTTATTTCTCCAAAAAGGCGGAGGAATTACAGCTAGAATTCATAGAGACCATGTTCGGCTGCATCCTTCCCCTCTCTGCAGACAGCCAGAAGGAAGCTTTTAACAGCCTGATTGAGGACACGCTGGGAGAGAATTGCGACTATGAGATGGTGAAGAATATCCATGACCATCTGACGGAAATGGTGGAAGAGACAAAGGATTCCCCGGATCCTCTGGTATTGACCAAGCCGGATGTGAAACGTCTGTTTGAACTGAGTGGAGTTCCTGAAGAAAAGCTGGAAACCTTTGATCAGACCTTTGAAGCGGCTGCCGGGGAAAAAGCGTCCCTTCTTGCCACAAACATTGCAGGCGGCAAAAAATTCAATATTGAGGCGCCGGATGTGGAGATTAATGTAGACCCAGAACGTACAGATTTGATAAAGACAAAAATTATTGACGGTAAAGCCTGTATTGTAGTTGCTGTAAATGAGCGGATAGAAGTAAATGGTGTAAATGCGAGAACATTGATATCCAATTAAATAACCCTTTAACGAATTAAATAAGAGAAAGAAAGGAGGCCGGAGCCACTGGCCAGCGTAAAGGATATCCTGGCTCCTTTCAGGGAAAATGAAAATAGGACTTATTGATGTTGACGGGCATAACTTTCCTTCCCTTCCCCTCATGAAGCTTTCTGCCTGGCATAGGAAAAAAGGAGATATGGTGGAATGGTACGATCCGTTGACAGCGTGGCAGCATCCGCCAGACAGGGTGTATATGAGCAAGGTATTTACTTTTACACCAGATTATCTCCATCCGGTAAATGCTGGTGAAATAATAAAGGGGGGAACCGGGTATTTTTACCCAGACGGCGGTCCAGAGCTGCCGAAGGAGATAGAGCATATCTATCCAGATTACAGCCTTTACCCTGACATATGCAAAGATACGGCCTATGGGTTTCTGACGCGAGGATGTCCACGCGGTTGCGAGTTCTGTATTGTCGCAGACAAAGAAGGCCGCTGTAGCAAAAAAGTGGCAGATTTATATGAGTTTTGGGACAGGCAAAAGAATATAGTTCTTCTCGATCCGAATATGTTTGCCTGTACTGATTGGAAAAATTTAAGCCAGCAGCTTATTGATAGTGGATCATGGATTGACTTTTCACAAGGATGCGATATCAGAATTATGACAGCAGAAAAAGCTGAATACATTAAGCGGATGAAAATAAAACAGATTCATTTTGCCTGGGACCGTTACGAGGATAAAAATATTATCCTTCCTAAACTCAAACAGTTCAAAGAGGTTTCAGGATGGGATTACAGAAAGATGGGCGTTTATGTACTGACTGGATTTAATACAACACTGGATCAAGACTTGGAAAGGATTTATATCCTGCGAGATATTGGGTACAGTCCGTATGTAATGATTTACAACAAAGACAAGCTTCCGCGGCGGCATAAGCTAAAACGGCTACAGCGCTGGGTAAATTCAAGGTTTGCTTTTGCGGCATGTGAACGCTTTGAAGATTATACCGGATAGTGCGGTAAATTGAACAAGAAAGGAGGCCGGAGCGGTGCGCACCGTAACGGGATATCCCGGCTCCTTTCGGAAAAATGAGAGATTTGATTATTGATTGCTTTGCAGGAGGAGGCGGGGCAAGTGTTGGAATTGAAATGGCACTGGGACGGCAGGTTGATATTGCGATAAACCATGATCCGCAGGCAATCCGGATGCACACGGTAAATCATCCGGACACATTGCATCTGACAGAGGATATCTTTAAGGTTGACCTGCAGAAATACGTAGCCGGCTGTCATGTGGCGCTGATGTGGGCAAGCCCAGACTGTACCAGCCACAGCAAGGCGAAAGGGGGACAGCCACGGAAAAAAGGGCTGAGAATCCTCCCGTGGGCTGTATATAAGCACGCAAAGAGTATCCTTCCAGACGTTATCATAATGGAAAATGTAGAAGAAATACAGCAATGGGGGCCGTTGGATGAGGCGGGATATCCGATTAGAGAGAGAGCTGGAGAGGATTATCAGAGATTCATAGGTGCAATGCGTTCGCTGGGATATGCATTCAGCAGCCGGGAACTTGTAGCGGCAGACTATGGAGCACCGACAACGCGCAGAAGATGGTATGCGATATTCCGCCGGGATCACAGGCCGATTATATGGCCGGTGCCAACACATAGCAGGGACGGCGTTGCTGGAAATAAGTGGTTGGAGTGCGGCGATTACATAGACTGGTCGGACTTAGGGAAATCAATTTTTGACCGTAAGAAGCCGCTGGCAGATGCTACAATGGCGCGAATCGCAAACGGATATATAAAATATGTGGTAAACAATCCGCATCCGTACATTGTTCAGAAACAGGAGGCAGTGGCGTTCCTTATCCAGTATCACGGAGAGACAAAGGCAGGAGACTCCAGGGGACAGTTGCTTACGGAGCCGATTAAGACGATAGATACCAGCAACCGGTACGGTCTGGTGACGGCATTTATCACCAAATTTTATAAAACCGGAGTCGGGCAGGAATGTAGCGAACCACTGCATACCATAACCACATCACCGGGGCATTTCGGCCTGATATCTGCATTCTTGATAAAATATTATGGAACAGGATGCGGGCAGGATATGAATAAGCCGCTGGGAACGATAACTACGAAAGACCGGTTCGGACTGGTCAATGTGATTACAGAAATAAATGGAGAAAAATATATCCTGTGTGACATTTTTCTTCGGATGCTGAAACCGGAAGAACTGAAATTAATGCAGGGATTCCCGCCAGATTATATCATTAACCGGGATATTGAAGGAAAACCGTACCCTATTGCGGAGCAGGTGGCCCGTATTGGTAACAGTGTAGTACCGGTCATGGCACGGGAATTAGTAAGTGCAAATTGTCCTTATCTCCGTATAGGGGATCGCGTGGATAATATGAGGATAGATTACAGCGGATCGCAATTGCGGTTTGCCTGATTAAATTGAACTTTAAAGGAACACCCCATCCTCTATCGAGGATGGGAAAGCTTACTTGACACAAATGTTGTAAAAATTTTGTCCATACGGTGTTATATCAATTCTTTTTTTAGTAAAGCAAATACCGGTAGAGCTTGGATTGATGTGCTTGTACTTTTCTAAAGTATATTCTTTTTTTAAGACGTCCATCAAATTAGTATAAAGAGAGCCATCTCCATACCACATGCCTTCAGGTATATTTACAAGTCCTAAGCGACATAAATTATCTAATGCAAGCGGAAAATTATTAACATATTTTTTCCCGAAAAGGTTGGCGTTTTCGGCAATAGTGATAGTAAGGGCTGATGGAAGATCTAACATTACATCTACTATAGGCCTAGCCGGTAAGGGACAAATATGCTTGAAAAATATGGCATCTTCAGGAGAAAGTTGCTTAATGGTTTCTACGAAAGCAGGATGCACAGTATTTTTTGTATCAACATTCATGGACTTTGCAAGGAGGTTTGCGTATAAATTCCTAAGTTCCTTACTGTTCATAGCATAAGAAATTGCTTGGATAGCAGGAACGGCTACATAAGCCTCTGGAACTACAATTTTATCTGGATCAACGTTTTTAAGTTTTTTGGCAAGCAATTTTTTTGTTTCATCTACACTGTATTCTTTAATTAGAATCCACTTATCAAGACCTGAAAATGCGGCATTTATTGCACGGGGTATTCGGGATACAAATTTACCAGTTTCCTTGACAGTGGGTTGTAAAGCATCTTCGTAGAATTCAGGAACGGTTTTTATTGCTTTACCAATACCAGAAATAAGTTGCTCAAGACCATTTGACATATAAATCACGACCTTTCATAAGTATTTTATTTTATTGTATCGAAAAAATGGGGAAAATTCAACGAAGGAGGCAGAAATAAAAAATGAGTTTTATGATTTGTTTTCAACAGAAGAAAAAAGCAAGGGTTATTGGAAAATGCAATGCCTTAGATGCTATGGTGTTAGCTACAGTTGTATGTCATGCAACTGCTGAAAAGGTGGCAATAGAAAAAAAGATTGATAAGAGAACAGCGATGAAAATCGTAACAGAATCTATCTTGCAGAATTATGTTTCCGCTAAATGAGGATTAAGGAGTAGATGGTGAACGCAAGAGAATGCAGATTTTGCAAGCATTATAGTACATTGGGACTGCCAGAAAAAAAAGGTGCGTGCCTAAAAAACAAGAAACGGGTAGGAATGTTTGATACCTGTGAAAGCTATAGGAATAACGGACTGGATGATTTTTTGAAAAAATTTTTAAAGGGATAAATGAAAAATTGAAGGAGGAACAAATGGTAAACATTGCAATTTATGAAAAAATTACATATAAGCAGATAGATGATATGAAACACGCCCTGGGATTTGACCGGAGAAAGGTACGTGGCACAAAACACAGGAGATATGAGCCGTATCGAAACTATTTTTATACCGGTGAATGTGATGTTGAGGATTGGGAGCAGCTTGTATCTATCGGATTTGCCACAAAGAGCCGCGAGAATTGGTATCATGTGTCTGATGATGGGCGGATATTTTTGGAGCGAGTAACGGGAGTTAAGTTTCTTCCAGAAAGTGATTAAATGAAAATCTTCTGTGGAAAGGAGTAAGCGAACGTGGTTATAGAAATTAACGAAGAAGAACTGCAAGAATGGGCAGTCAACCAGATTAAGAAACGCATGGGAGATAGGATTAACACTTTAATGCGGGAATGGGATTGGGAACGGTACATGAGAGGTGCCGTGGATAAGGTGGTAAGAGAAAAGGTTACTGATGAGGCTATACAGACGGTTATCGGTAATGTGGATAAAGACAGCCTTATAAAAACTATCAGCGAAACCATTGCCATTGAAGTAGCTGAAAGTTTGCAAAACTGAAAATTGAGGGTTTGATGGAGGAACGAGATGGATAGATTAACAATACCTGATGTGCCCATAGAGGGCGGGATGAGAAGACCGGTCGTCGATGTAATGGCGGTCAGAGAAGAGGCCATGACCATATACTGGGCGCTCAAAAAATATGAGGATACCGGCCTGACGCCGGAAGAGATTAGAGAGATTGATCGACTGTTCGCAGAAAAATGCGGATGTTCCGGCTGGATTCCTGTAGAGAAGCGGCTTCCGGAAAAGACAGGAGATTACTGGGTTGCAATGAGACATTTGGATGGCAACATAACCACAGAAAAAATGTTTTGGCGTCCTGAATGGCCCCATGAAGATGCGTGGAAGGAAGTGGTTGTCGCATGGCAACCATATTATTGCCCGGAACCATTTAATCCACAAAATAAGGATTGAAGGAGGAAAATTATGTCAGAAGAGTATTTAATAATATTAAAAAAAGCGTTAAAAGGAATAGCTCTTACGGAAGATGAAAACAAACTAATAAAATGGATTGCCGGATGGGATTTATGGACGGTGCAACAGTTTGTACAGATAATAAAAAAATGTCGAATTCCTGTAAATAATTTATGACAAAAGGAGAAGAGGACATGCAAAAGAAATTAACGGTTGGAGAATTAAAGGCATCGTTGAAAGGAGTTCCGGAAGATTTAGTAGTAGAATTCACCAGCGACACAGAAGAAAGCGGAGATATCATCCTGGAGTATGCCCGCCGTGTAAAGTATGAGTTGCCGGTAGGCCAGAAATTTGACGATACCGGCGAAACGGGAGTAGATTATTTTGAAATCTACGGTAATTCGCACGATGATGAAGAGGACGAAGAATGCGATACATTATAATCTTTCTGGTGGCGGCTATGCTCTTTACCGGGTGTGGCCGGCCGCCAGAGCCGGATGTGTTCCGGGATAGTATCTATTGGATTCAAAACTGAATAAATGAAAAAGGCAGCTCTCCGGGGCTGCCAAAAAAATAACATTGAAAGAACATATGTTCCGAACTTGCATTCGGACATGAAAATACGGTGCATATCCCCCGCCAAGAGAACAATGCACCGCTGTGTTGCTGGGATTATTATACCATATTCCCAGCAGGAAGGGAATAGGTAAGAATATGGAAAATACTACAAATCTGACCAACAAAGAAATCGTTATACAGAGTATTGTTACTGCAATGTCTGTCATTCTGAATACAGTTCAGCTACAGGCACTGGACAATGTTTTACGGGAAAAGTTACACGGTCTGCGGATTGAAGAAGAGTGTACCCAGCTTTCCACCTGGAATGATGATAATGAATATATGGTTAAGGTTTTCTATGCCAATAAGAAACTTGAGGGATGTAAGGATAATACGCTTGAGCAGTATATGCTTTCTGCACGGCAATTGTTTGAGTTTACTAATAAAAATTACCGGGACATAACAAAAGAGGATTTGAAGTATTACATGGCCGTACGTTCCCAGAAAGTAAAGAGGAATACGCTGGTAAATACCAAACATAATTTATCTTCTTTCTTCACATTTCTTCATGATGAAGGGTATATCTCTATAAACCCAACACGGAGCTTAAAAGGGATAAAAAATATCGAGACGGAGAATATCCACCTGACGTTGAATGAAGAGGTAGCTGTTCGCGATGTGAAAAAAGACGTGCGAGAAGAAGCTTTGATAGACTTCTTATTTTCTACGGGTGTCCGTGTGGGTGAAGTGTCCGCCATGAATATAAACGATATTGATTTCAACACGGGAACAGTAACCTTCCGGGGAGAGAAGTCCGATAAAATTCGTACTGTGGTGCTGGATGCCAGGGCGAAACTGCATTTAATGGCCTATCTGAATACCCGCAAGGATAATAACCCGGCTTTATTCGTAACGACCCGGCTGTATCACGGATTTCCAAAACGGTTATGCAGGGATGCCCTGGAAAATATAACAAAGGGTATTGGTGTCAGGGCAGGCTTGGATAAATCCCTCACTGTCCATGTATTCCGCAGGACGTTCGCAACCAGGATGACGGATAAGGGATGTCCGCTGGAAACCCTTCAGGAGCTTATGGGACATGCAAGCCCGACCACAACCAAGAGATACATTGCAAAGAGCCAGCAGAGGGTACACAGAGCGGTATTGCAGTACATGGATGTGGCATAATGTGTGTGCATACTAATTGCAAATATCATAACTATGTGTTATACTTTATTCAGAGCCAAGAGCCGATGAGTAGAGATAACCTCTACCTGTCGGCTCTTTTATTTTGGCGGGAAAGGATGGTGATTTGGTGGCAGAAAACTACATAGACGCAGAACAGGACTATCTACAGGGTATGAAGTATAAAGATATTGCTGCCAAGTATGGTGTCACCATAAATACTGTCAAGTCCTGGAAGCAGAGGTATTCCTGGTCCCGGGAAAAAGGTGTGCACACAAAAGATAAAGTGTGCACACAGACCAAAAAGGATGCACGTATACCGGCTGATGATGGGACACGGGAGACTTTGCAGAACGATGAACTGACGCCGGAACAGCAGATGTTCTGTATTTATTACAGTCGGACTTTTAATGCAACGCAAAGCTATAAAAGGGCTTATGGTTGCACTTATGAATCAGCTATGTGCGCAGGTTCAAGGTTGTTAGGGAATATTAAGGTTCAGCTTGAAATTCAGCGTTTGAAGGAAATTAAGCGATTGCAAATAGTCGCTGGAGCAGAGGATTTCGTTGAACTGCAGATGAGGATAGCGTTTTCTGACATCGGAAGCCTTGTGAAGTTTGATAGGGGATCGGTGCTACTGGAGGATTCCAGCACCGTTGACACTCAACTGGTGAAAAAGGTAAAAGAGGGTAAAGATGGCGTGTCTATAGAATTAGAGGATCGCCAGAAAGCCATTGACTGGCTGACAAAGTACTTCCTGATACATCCGGATGACAAGTACCGGGCAGAGTTTGACCGGAAGAAAGCAGAGGCAGGGGAAGCTACGGAAGAAGAGATTGCCACGAACATGCAGACTCTGGCGGAAGTTCTGCAGCATAGCAGGCCTAATCGGAATATAGAAGATTATGAGGGGGAATAGTTATGGTTTTGTGTTTTGAGGAAAAAGACAGGAAGGCTATTGAAGTGCTGGGTATGAATGTAATTGAGTATAAGTGCATGATATATAAACTCACCGGCGCATATGAAAATATTCGTAGAACTGCGAAGAAAGTAGTAAATGCGGTAATAGATGCTGTGAAAAGAGTAGTTGAACGGCTGAAACCTATTTTTATGAAAATCAGGTTTATAGAACCCAGGAAACGATGGAAGATTGTAAAACCGTTGGTAAGGAGTGGTATTAGTTATACTGTTTTCTTCCCGCAACACAGAGTATACCACTGCCGGAATAATTGCTGAGAGGGGGATAACTATGATTCGTTTAGAAGTTGAAAAGTACTGTGATAACTGTAATGAGTTTAAGCCATGCGTAATTGTGGATGAGTCAGGCTTTGTCAATCAGCCTCCTGTATTTGACACTACGATTATTTGCAAGCACACCGGACGCTGCCAGGCATTAATGGAACATTTGAAGAGGTGTGATGTGAAATGAATATGCCTGCGCCTTTTAGTCAGCGTCAGGAGGATTACCTATACCGGTGCTTTGACAGCTGGTTTAATGTGGCGGAAGGCGGTAAGCGCGGTGGCAAAAACGTCCTGCAGACGCTTATCTTTTGTATGCTCCTGGAACGGCATCCGAACAAACTACATCTGGTGGCCGGCGTATCCACCGCGACCGCAAAACTTAATATTCTGGACTGTGACGGATATGGCCTCCTGAATTACTTTGAGGGGCGCTGCCGGGAAGGAAAATATAAAGACCGTGACTGCGTAAGAGTCCAGACTCCAACAGGAGAAAAGATTGTGCTGGTATCCGGCGGCGGCAAGGACGGGGACGAGAAGCTGATCAAGGGCAACACTTATGGCATGGCATACGTAACTGAGGCCAACGAGTGCCATCCGAAGTTCCTGAAAGAGGTATTCGACCGTACCCTTTCTTCCAATGACCGAAAGGTATTCCACGATTTGAATCCTAAGGAGGAAGAACACTGGTATTACGAGGAAATCTTAAAATACCACGAGGAACAGCAGGAGACGGATCCGGACTATGGATACAATTACGGCCACTTCACGATTGCTGACAATTACAGCATATCGGATGACAAACTTCGCTCCGTGCTTAAGACATACCGTAAAGGGACCGTATGGTATTCCCGGGATATCCTGGGGCACAGAGCCGTGGCCGAAGGGATTATCTTCCGGTACTTTGCGGATAACCCGGAACCATACCTATACACCGATGCGCAGCTGCAGGAGTGGTTCGCTGTCCGTATCAAACAGGCACAGCGGGAAGGCCGCAGGAAGTGGCTGGATAAAGTCACTATCGGTATTGACTTCGGCGGCAATGGCTCCATGACTACTTACGTAGCTACGGGATACATCAATGGGTACCACAATCTGTTTGTTCTGGAGGAAGACTACCTTCCGGTCACGCAAGAGGTAGACAGTAAAAATATCTGTGATAAGTTTATTGAGTTTTACCGCCGGATAATCGACCAGTACGGGGATGTTGATTGGGTGTTTCCGGATTCCGCCAGCACCACAATGATCAACAGTCTGCGGAGCGCGGCCAAGGAGGCGGGACTACCGTGGCGCAATATTGCAGGCTGCAAGAAAAATGAGATATCAGAGCGACCAAAGACAGTTGACTTGCTGTTTAATACGGGAAGGCTCCTGATAAACCGGCGTTGCCTGATGCTGATCGCGGCAATAAGGCGTCTGCGGTGGGACGATGATCATCCGGATCAGCCGGAAGATAAGAACATCGGAAACTGCAATGACTGGTGGGACGGGTTCTGTTATGCCTGGCTGGATTTTGTACAGCTCATAGATTTGGATAGATAGGAGGATTCATGGAGGATTTTGTAAAAGCATTTCTGCAAAAGAGGGGGTACGATGTAAATGAGACGGCACAGACGTACATAAGAGCATGTGATAACTGGTACGCAAACCGAGAGATTCCGGAATTCCACTGCCGGAAGACGGTTCAGGGAACAGCATACAGCCTTCACAGGCTCAACTTTGCAAAACGTTGCTGTTCAGATGACGCGAACCTGTGTGAGGTGCTGGAAATTAACGCCGGCGCGGGGGAGCAGAATGATACAGTTAATACCATTCTAAACGTAGGAGAATTTCAGACACAATATCGGAAGCAGCTGGAAAAGACATCTGCGGATGGGACGGTGGCCTGCTATATCCGTCTGGACAACGCTACATTGCTGAACAATGGAAAGGCAACTGGCGGCGATATCCAGCTCAATTATGTAGAGGCTGACTGTTTTATTCCTTTGACAGTGAAAAATGACATCGTGACAGAAGCTGGATTTTCTGGAACATATCTGCGCGGCGGAAAGATGCAGACCACGCTGGTATTGTTTATCCGTAATGACCAGGGGCTTTATGAGGCAGAGACGCACGTTTTTGATGATCGGGGAAATGAATTGCACGACCAGGAAACAACGGTCAGCCTGGGGAATGTGAAGCCATTTGCGGTGATGCGGAATGCAGAGGTGAATAACCTTGATGGTATGGAAGGATACGGGTTGCCGAAACTTTGGAATGCCATTCCGATGCTTAAGGCGATTGACCTTTGCTACAATGTACTGTTCGGTGATTTGGACAAGGCGGACAAGCTGCTGCTCATCAATGAGATGCTCTGCCAGTTCGATGGTTCCGGGGACCCGATAACGCCGAATGAACAGGTAAAAAAGCTATTTGTCCTTTTGGGGCAAAAACTGCCAGATCAGAAAGAGCTTATCCAAGAATACAATCCAGCAATCAGGATCGATGAGATAACCAAAAGTTTCGAATTGGCATTATCTCTACTTTCCCTCATGTTTGGCTACGGGACGAAGAAATATAGCTTTGAGGATGGTCAGATAACCACGGCGACAGAATATATCGGAGAACGCCAGGACCAGATGCAGGAGCTGAACCGGCAACGACAGGAGGCCAGACGGTACATACAGGATATCTGCCGGGCTGTGATGTGGTTTTCTAATACATTCCACGGGACGGCGTATAATCTGGATGCGGAAATCCTGGTGGACTTTGACGATAGCTATATTACGGACAAGGAGTCAGAATTGGAGCGGCGCCGGAATGACGCGCTGTCCTTTGACATCCCGCAGCTGACAATATGGTACCTGATGGAAGCCTACAGTCTGTCAGAAGAGGAAGCCACGGCACTTGTGACAGCACAGCAGGAGGCGGAAGAGAGGGATCCGACAGGAGAAGAAGAGGACTAAGGAGGGACCATGCTGACAGATGAGCAACTCGAAATTATATCTGAAGCAATCCAGCCGCTTTTCCAGTTCCTGGAGCGTGAAGTTATTGTGGATATTGCCCGGAGAATTAAAAAGACCCTTACGTATACTAGGACGGCAGAACTACAGGCGGTGGAAATGCATCGTCTGGGATTCAGCCCCGCGCGGATTCGGAAGGAAGCCATGAAGCTGCTACGCGATGATGCCGAGTATCGGAAGCAGGTTGCCAAAAATACGCTGGAATATAAACGAGCTGTCCGGAAGCAGATAAATGACATTACCAGGGCGGCATACCGGGCGGGCAATGAGATTGTGGCCGGTGCTGGGAATATGTCATGGGTGGATGACCTGCGGGTGTGGAAGCAGGCAGGGAAAGAGCTGACGGACAATTCCTTTCTTCCGCAGCTCACAGAAGCTTTTTCTGCGCAGACTGCCGGAGAACTTAAAAATCTGACAAAGACTACAGGGTTCCGGGCTATGAGCGGCTTGGAAAGCATTGAGAACGCCTATCAGAATGAACTGGACAAGGCTGTGATGAAGATATGCGCAGGTACATTTTCACAGGAAAAGGTTTTAAATGATGTAGTGAATGACCTGGCACACAGCGGCCTGCGGTCAATAGATTATTCTTCCGGCCGTACCATGCAGTTGGATGTGGGTGCACGGCTTGCCCTGCGGACTGGCTGCCACCAGCTGGCGGGGAAGATAACAGATGCCAACATGGCACAGACTGGTGAAAATCTTGTGTATGTGTCCAAGCACTGGGGTGCTCGCAATACCGGTATTGGTCACGCAAATCATGAAGAGTGGCAGGGCAAGGTATATTTTATCAAGCCTGGTACTGATTACAGTGAGGAAGCCCGCAGGATAGGCCAGGACCGTATCATGGACTTATGGTATGCCACGGGGTACAGCGTGGACGGCGCGCACTCGAATGACCCGTTGGGGCTTGACGGGTATAACTGTCGGCATAACCGGCATACCTGGTTTGAAGGTATGTCATCCCTTCCCGCCGAGCAGCCGGAGCCGAGGCCTGTTACCATCAACGGAAAAACTTATGACTATTACGCTATGACACAGCGCATGAGGGCTATGGAACGCACTGTCAGAGCCTTAAAGAGAGAGAAAGAAGCCCTGGACACTTTAGGTATCGATAGCACGGAAATAAGGGCTAAAATCAAGTCCAGGACGCGTGAATACAGGGAATTCTGCCGGGCGTGCAATGTCACGGAGGCAACAACCAAGATGCGCTATGAATGCGGGACAGCCGACCTTATGAAAACGGATTCTTGGAAACGGTATGCCGCAGTTGTTCCCGAACGGAATATAATCTCAGATATTAAAAACTCCATACAATCAAGTCAATACCGGAAAACCGCTGAGGAAATCAATGCGGAACTGGAAGAGATATGCTACAATGAAAGTAAATGGAGTGGTCGCATTCTGGTGAAAGACTTCCTACCGGATGGGGCCGGCCAGAAGGAATGGAATTGTGATATATTCCTTGGGAAGAAATCAGGTTATGATACAATTTGCCATGAACTCCTACATTCCCGTTCCTGTAGCCATTTTAAGCCAGAAGTCTATGAAGAACACCAGATTATCGAAGAATCCAGTGTTGAGCTATTGACAGAAGAAATCTGTAAGGGAAAAGGCATTGAATATGTAGAATCCTACAGGGAATCGGTTATTAATCTGCGTAGGATAAACCGGAGGCTGCACCTGTATGAGAATGATTATGATTATGCTCGGGAATTGTTTAATACCGATATGGATAAGCGGATACAGTGGCTTATCCAAAAGGTAAATTCCAGCGCAGCAACGGCAGAGCAGAAGGAAAACGTATATCAGCTTATTAGCGGATTAATGGGAGGATGGAGTATATGACACATGAGGAAGCCATAGAGCGGATTTACCAGAAGAAAACAGAAGAAGAGTGGATTCAGCTATATAAGGATGTCCAGGCTATGGATCCTGCTGAACGGAATAAAATAGGCAGGGACTATGAACTCCTGGGAATGACATATAATACCATTATGATTTCACAGAGGAAATAAGCTTGTAAATATTATGCCTGTATGTTATAATAATGATTGATAATATGAATTATAGTTATGAAAGGCGGGGCGCCGATGCAGGAATTTTGGTACAGATGTCCCAAATGTGGATTTCCCAAAATGCTGAAAATCCGGGCAGACACAAAAGTGAAAAACTTTCCCGGGTACTGCAAAAGATGTAAACAGGAATCCATAATTAATATAGACAATAGAGCCGAGAGCCGAATAGTTAATTCTTAGGAATTGATTGTACGGCTCTCTTTTTATTGTCTGTTCCGGAGGCTGATTGACCTCGTTAAAAAAATCGTTAAAGGAGAATGGGGAATGAAAAGAGAAGATTTAGAGAAGTTGGGACTTACAAAGGAACAGATTGACAGTGTGTGTGACCTGAATAATAAGGATATGAAGCCAGTAAAGGATGATTTACAGAAAGCGCAGGACGATTTGAAGGTAGCACAGGAAAAACTGACAACGGCAGAAGAAGCAGTAAAAAAGTTTGACGGTGTGGATCTGGAAAAACAGAATAAGCAGATTAAAGACCTGCAGGACGCCCTTAAAAAGAAGGAAGAAGACCATGCTGCTGAACTGGCGGCGCGGGATTTTAATAGTCTACTTGAAAAGAGTATTTCCAGTATAAAGGGTAAGAATTCGAAAGCAATCATGGCATTACTGGATATGGATTCCCTGAGGTCTTCCAAAAACCAAAAAGAGGATGTCGAAAAGGCACTGAAAGCCCTGGCAGAAGCGGAAGACAGTAAAATGCTGTTCGGAGAGCCGGAAACGAAACCTACGGGAACCCAGAGCATAATCGGGGCAGTGACAAAAACTACAGAAACAGCAAAAGAAACATTGGGCGATGCATTAGCGGCCCATTATAAAAATTAAGGAGGTAAATTATGCCTGTAACATTAGCAGAAGCAAAAGTCGGCATGGCCGACAAAGTAGACCAGCAGGTGATTGACGAGTTCAGACGGGACTCCCTGCTGCTTGATATGTTAACATTTGACGATTCCGTATCCCCTGGTACCGGTGGTTCTACCCTTACCTATGGATATATGAGATTAAAATCGCCTTCCACAGTGGCAACCCGTACCATAAACACGGAATATACACCGAATGAAGCCAAAAGGGAAGAAGCAACCGCAAAGGTTATTATCCTGGGTGGTGCATTTGAGGTTGACCGTGTTATTGCCAATACCAGCGGGGCTGTAAATGAAATTGAGTTCCAGGTAAAAGAAAAAACAAAGGCGGGGGCTAATTATTTCCATCATCTGGTTATCAATGGCTCTTCTGCAGCTTCTGGTTCCGGTTATGTGACAAGTACATTTGACGGACTGAAAAAAATCCTTGCAGGATCTGATACGGAATATACTTCTGAAAGTGATATTTCCACCAGTGCCCTTCTGGACAGTAATTACAACGTGTTCCTGGATGAACTGGACGGTTTTATTTCCAAACTGGCCGAAAAGCCTGATATCCTGCTTATGAACAATGATATGCTGACAAAGACCAGATCGGCAGCCAGACGAGCCGGATTCTATGAGCGCAACGTGGACGGGTTTGGCCGTACTGTAGAAAAATACAACGGTATTCCCATGATGGATGTAGGACAGTACTACAATGGTACGAATACAGTGGATGTAATTGAAACAAGTACCCCTTCTGCATCCACTTATGGCGAAACTTCTATCTATGCGGTAAAGCTGGGTTTGAATGCCTTCCACGGCATTTCCGTAGATGGCAGTAAGATGATCCATACTTATTTGCCTGACCTGCAGGCTCCCGGCGCAGTGAAAAAGGGGGAAATTGAGTTACTGGCAGGTGCTGTGCTCAAAAACAGTAAAATGGCTGGTGTACTTAAAGGCATTAAGATTAAGCCCAAAACGGAAGCCTCTGGCGGCTGATAAAAAGGAGGGAGTTAAATGCTTTACATAGACTGGGAGTATTACAACTCCCTTTATGACACAGTCTCTGAAGAGGATTTTGACAAGCTTAATGCCAAGGCCTGTGCAAAGCTGGATGTGTATACCCATATGCGTGCGCGTAATTTCATGGCGGCCTATGTTCATGGTACGGCAACACCCTTCCAGGAGCAAACTTATACCCAAATACGGAATACTGTCTGCGAACTTATAAATATAGTAAGTGTGCAGGATGCGACCGGTATGGGTTCCGGAATTGCCTCTGTAAGCAATGACGGATATTCCGAAACCTACAAGGTAACTACTCAAGCTGAGAAGGATGCGGAGGTGATAGCCCTCATCCAGCAGGGCTTGAGCGGGACCGGACTGGCAGGTGCATTATGAGTATTCTCTTCACAGATACAATGACCATTTATAATTACTTCCGTGACCCAGAGACAGAAGCGGAATCCTGGAGAAGAACAGTTATTAAAGGGGTACAATGGCGGCACAGTAAGAAAGAACTTACTGTGTCAAAGGGAGTGCAGACAGAAGAGCGCGTGGAAAGCATTACAGTGGACTTTTCCCGGTCTTATGGTCGCCTAACCTATGTAGAACCAGTGAAATACGCAGCACTGTCCCCTGATGGCAGGGCTGGTAGCTGGACGCTGGATGACAAACATGGGCTGGACATTCTGGTGTTGGGTGAATCCGATGCAGAGATTGTCTGTGAAGAGGATATAAACCAGCTTCGGGAGCAATATCAATATGTGGTTACGGTCACAGCGGTGACTGACAACCGGAACCGGCCGCGGCTTAAGCATATCAAGGTGGTGGGAAAGTAGTGGGAATGGATTTCAAGTGTTCTTTCAATCTGCGGGAGTGTATCGACACTTTAGGGATAGAAGAACGGGGCCGGGTGCAGAATTTTGTTACGGAATCAGTCTTGAATCTTGCAGGGCCGTATGTCCCGAATGACTTAGCCGAAAAGTATGAGAACCCACATAGGCTGCAGGATAGTGGCCACATCGAAAATGGGACAGAAGTTGTATGGAATGCCCCTTATGCCCGGCGCTGGTATTATCAGCAGGCTAACTTCCAGGGAGCACCAATGCGCGGTAAGTATTGGGTAGACAGGATGCTGCAGAACGGTGGCCTTAAGCAGATAGAGGACGGGGCCAGAAAGGTTGTGAAAGAATGACAGTATCAGAAAGTGTCATCCGGTGGCTGAAAGGCTTTGATGCAAGCCGGTTGAAAACAGTGAATACCGATATGCTGACGGCAGATGTGAAGTCTTACGCACTGATAAAGGAGCCGGTGCAGAATGTGCAGAGTTTTCTTTCCGGGAGGAAGATTATCACAGACCATTTTACGTTAATGGCGCGGCTGTCCAGCAAGACCGACAGCACACGGATTGGCAATTCCGGGTTCGGGGAAGCACTGGCAGACTGGATAGGCGTCCAGAATGCTGCCGGGAACTATCCGGCGGTTGAGGATGCGAAAGTCCAGGAAATAAGCGTCACAACGCCTTTTTACCTGGGCAAGTCAGAAGAAAATGACAGTTTGTACCAGATGACCGTAGCAATAAAGTATATGAAGGAGAATTGAGTATGAAAAGAGAGGAACTTATCCATTATTTTGATACTTCTATGGGTGCGGATACTCCCACATGGGCGCTCATCGGCGATGGCGTTTCCTCCATGTCGGAAGAGATGAATCCGGAAGAAGAAACAAACCAGTGGATTAACCAGTCCAACGGTGACAGTACTGTGAAGTCCTACACTCCCAGCATGGAAGTGGAAAAGCAGGATTGCATCGACGATGATATGCAGACATGCATCGACAAATTGGTGGATGAGCTGCCGACCGGTAATGCTGCGGAATCCTATTATCTCAGACTGAGGCTTAAAGATAAAACAGAGGATGGAAAATACACAGCATACAAGCGGAAATGTGCAGTATCTGTAAACAGTACCGGTGGTGATGCCGGCAGCAATGTGGTAAACAGCATTAAAATCAGCGGCAAGGGTTCTGCCGTGAAGGGAACCTTTGATGTGGCAACAAAGACCTTCACAGAAAGTTAATGTGGTATTAAGGAAACTTAATATACTGGGGTGTGTACCTTTCCGTCATGCCCCAGTTCGGAAAGGATAGGTAAGTGAATTTATGGGACAGGAATTTTTTGGTGATATTAAGGCTGACAGTGGTGTCAAAAAAATAAAAGTAAACGATGCAGGGGAATACATAGAACTGTCACTGACAGACGTAACCCTTTTTGAGAGGTTCACAGGGCTTCTGGACTGGTTTGAAATTAAACAGGCAGAACTGAACCAGTTTGGCGCTGATTTTGAAGTACGCCACGCCAATGACGATGATAACACAAAGGCTGTCGTTGAAGTGATACACAAGCGTACGGAATTATTTACGGAATGCTGCAAGAAGATTGATGAAGTCTTTGGCGAAGGGTGCTGCAGGAAGGTATTTGGAAATATCATTCCTGACGAGCTGCCGATTATGGACTTTTTTGAGCAGATGACTTCCATTATGCAGCGTATGGCGGCAGAGCGCGGAGAAAAACTGAAAACCAAATACAGCCGGGACCGTAAGGGAAAACAGAGGCAGCGTTCCAAGGACGAACTAATTGTGGATTATAAAGCCAGGAATGCAGCAAGGGAGCTGACAGATGGAGGAACAGAATTATAATGTCATTCTGGATGACCTGCCGGAAGAATGGAATGGATATCGTATCTGTTCGGATTTTAGAGTGGGTATCCAACTTGTCCAGATGCTGGAAGACACAGAGTACAGTCAAATAGAACGCCTTGCTTATGCTGCAGAACTTTTGTTTGACGATATGCCAGACAGCATTGAGAAATGCGTCCAGGGGATAACATGGTTTCTTTCTGCCTGGAATAGAGACGGTAAATCCGGGGATAAACAAGACGATGTTATTGTCATGGATTATGATGTAGACCAATGGCGAATATATGCCGCCTTCCGTATGCAATACCATATTGATTTAAGTATTGTGAAACTGCATTTCTGGGAGTTTATGGGATTACTTACTAATCTTGAGGAATGCAGATTTACGAAGGTAATGAATATCCGTACTATAAAGATTGATTCCACAATGTCCGCAGAACAGAAAGCGGCGCTTAAAGCCGCCAAGGAAATTTATAAGATAAACCGGGAAGACCCGGAAGAAGATAAAATAAGCCCGGCACGGGAAGAATTCCTGCGGTTTGCCGGATTGAATAAATAGTAGCCAACACAGAGCCTAGAGCCGATTGCAATTATGCAGTTGGCTCTTTTGGTTAGGTGGTGAGGATATGGCGAGCTATGACGCTGAGATAAGGGTTCACACAGATATTGAGAATAAAAATTTTATTGCTGGTGCGGAGAAAATACAGCACTCCCTGCAGGAAATCGAAAAGGGTGTGGATACGGCCAAATCTAAATTAAAAGACCTGGAAACGTTGGGAATCCCTAAAAACTCCCAGCTGTATCAATACGCCGCTAAGGACCTTGCCAGGTGGACGGCGGAGCTTGAAACAGTAAAGGGTAAACAGCAAGAAACAGCTTCCGATTTTTCTGAGCATATCAATCTGATGCGGGTTGACATTGAGGAATACGCAAACACCCTTAAGCAACTTGAAAAAGAAGGTAAATACTTCGGAGATACCGACTACGACAGGATTTATCTGGCATGGAAACAGGCCACAGAAGAGGTAAAAAAGTATCAGGCAGAACTTAATAAGCATACCGAAAAAGGGCAGGCGGAAGAGGCAGAGAAAGCCGCCAGGGAACTTGAAAAACAGGAAGCTATCCAGCGCAGGATAGAAGCCCAGGCGGAAAAGAACCTGCAAAAGGAAAATGAAGCTCTCTTGAAAGATGCACAGAAAGAGGCGAAGCTCCAGGCGCAGGAAGCGGAAGAACAGCGCCTTGCAGACATCAAAGCTCAGGCAACGGTTGCCGACCAGAGGATAGTTTCTCTTCTGGAACGTCGGAAGCAACTGCAAACAGAAATCGCAGAACTGGAAAAAGCCGGGGTGACGGCGGGATACCGAGAATATGATGCGCGGCAGGCAGAACTTAAGAGTATAAACAGACAGGTTTCCAGTTCGGCTGATATGGGCGGTACTGTGGCTCAGTTTGCGGCTCTTGCGGGGAAAGCAACGAAGGTACTTGCTGTTGTCGGGGCAGTGTTTGCGGTGGTAAAGAAGATAGCCTCTGTCGTCAAGGTAATTGCTGTTACTGTTGGTCAGATTATAGGAAGCCTTCTTAAAAAGATGGCGAGTACCTTTAAATTCATCGCGACACAGGCAGGGAAACTATTCAGCAAGCTTACATCTGGGTTCCGCAGCAGCGGAAGTTCTGCCGGTAATTTCGGCGACAGGCTGCTGGGGCTTGTAAAAAGCGTATTTGTGTTCAATGTTATCAGTAAAGCTTTTCAGAGCATGGTATCCGGAGTCCAGGATAGCACAAAGAAATTTACTCAGTACTCTGCGAGTTTTAACAGAAATATATCGTCCCTTGTGAATTCCTTAAATACCCTTAAAAATGCCATTGCCGGGGCCTTTGCTCCGATATTAAGCATTGCCATACCGTACCTTGTACAGCTTATTAACTACGTGTCTATGGCAGTTAATGCCGTGGCGCAGCTGATAGCAGCCTTGACCGGTGCCAGCACGTGGAGTAAGGCAATACAGCAGAACCAGGACTATGCCGCGTCCCTGGATAAAGTGGGGGGATCTGCAAAAAAGGCCGCTGGCGCCCTGGCTAAATTTGACGATTTGGATGTGCTGCAAAAGCAGGATTCCAGTGGAGGCGGTGGAGGCGCGGGTGCAGGAAATCTCTGGGAAGAAGTGCCTGTATCCGATGCGACAAAGGGGCTGGCTGATAAAATAAAGAAATTCCTTGCCTTGGATGACTGGTCAGAGTTGGGAAAAATAATTGCGGCTAAACTCACAGAAATGTTGGCAAGTATTCCGTGGGATAAAATTCAGGCGGCGACAAAAAGGCTTGGTAAGCAGTTTGGAAGCCTTTTGAATGGTATTCTAAGCGATCCGAATCTGTGGATTGAGCTGGGATATGCTTTGGCGCAAGGGATTAACACAGCGCTTATATTCCTGGTGAATTTTCTGTCAGAATTTGATTTTGAACAGATAGGAAACAACATTGCAGATGGCCTAAACACTGCCGTCGGAAATATAGACTGGGAACTTTTGGCGCAGACCATTATTGTGGGAATTAACGGGCTTGTGGATTTACTGTATGGATTTATATCCTATATTGACTTGGAAAAAATAGGACAGGTATTGGGAGAAACGCTGTACACCATATTAAATAATCTGCCTTATGAAAAAGCGGCAGAAGCTATTATTAAGGGAATCGGCAAGATATCGGATGCGCTTATAGCTTTTGTAATGGCAATAGATTTTGAAGAACTTGCCGGGCATCTTGCTAATATGCTCAACCGGATCATTCATGGCATGGAATTTGATAATAGTGGGAATGAGCTGGGGAATGTTTGGGAAAAGAACGGTAAAGTAGTAGGTATGCTTATACAAAGCTTCATCCAGTATATCTATACGCTGATAAGCAATATTGAATGGCATACGCTTGGGATACAAATTGCAAAATGGTTTACTAATGCCATTGAAGAGATAGATTGGAACATGGCCGGACAAGCAATTCATGACATGCTATCAGGCCTATTAGACATGATTATCGGATTCCTTGATGAAATGGACTGGACTGATGTTGGTGAAAAAATTGGTTCATTTTTGGAAGGGCTTGATTGGAATAGTATTTGTGAAAAAGTAGGTGAAGTCTTAAAGTTAGCACTGAAATCCGTTTTTGAGTCTATATTCGGCGAAGATTGGGAAGCAGATACTAAAATTATCGGTGCGAATATGCTTGATGGGCTTTTAGCTGGAATGCAAGCATCTTCAAACAATGTTCTTATTTCGGGCGTTATTGGTATTTTACGAGAACTATTATTGGCCGTTAAAGCTTATTTGGGAATTCATTCTCCATCCACAGTATTTGCAGAAATAGGCGGTTTCCTAATAGAAGGCCTGCTCCTGGGAATCCAGGAAATGTGGGTATCTCTGCAGGAGTGGTTCGCTACCACATTCGATAATTTAATTCTGCTTTTCGCTGAAAAATGGACGCTTATTAAAGAAGGTGCCCTGGAAATCTGGAACGGATTGAAAGACAGCCTGGCGGAAACCTGGGAGAGCATCAAAGAATCTGTTACAGAAAAATTGGATGCCATAAAGGAAAAATTCGAAGAAGTATGGAATGCCGTTAAGGAATGTATTGATTTAAAAGTAAAAAATATTAAGGACAAAGTTAAAGAACTTACTGACAAATTTACGGAACTTAAGAACGATGTCAGTACGGCATTTGCAAACATAAAAAACAGTATCATAAATGCCTTAAGCCCGGTTATCGATAAGCTCAAAGATTTCATCCAGTGGGTGAAAGACGCTATTCAGGCCGTGAAAGATTTCTTCAACAGCGGATACGATCAGGTAGGTACCACAGCCGGTAAGACCTCTAAATCGACAACAACAAGGAGCGTTATGACGGCCAGTCCTGCCAGTATCAGCGCTGCTATGGCAGATATACCGCGTCTGGCTTCAGGGGCTGTCCTACGGGGCGGGAACCCGTTCCTGGCGGTATTGGGTGATCAGAGGATGGGACAGACCAACATTGAGGCTCCACTGTCTACCATAGAGCAGGCTGTGGAAAATGTTATGAACCGCAGGAACTATGAAGGGAACGGTGGTCAGACAACATTAATAATGAATGTAAATGGACAGGAATTTGCGCGGTTAACTCTGCAAGACTTCATGTCAGAAATGAACCGACAGGGATACGACGTAGAAGTATTGGGGGTATGACAGAATGACGGATTTTACACGAGGAATAATAGTAGATGGCATTACTTTTAACCTTCCATTGGTTTCTATAAAAAGAAAGTTTGATTTCCTTTATAAAGATGGCGCGGGACGCACGGAGGACGGTGTATTTCACGGCGAACTTATAGGGGTGTATTGCAATTTTACAATTACTGTAGGTAAAAGCTCTTCATTTGATGGAACGGATTACGAAGAATTTGTTGAGAAGATGTCGGAACCAAATGAACAGCATACCTTTTCAATTCCGGTAAAAGGTGGATATTATACTTTCACAGGATATCTGGGTTCTGTTTCGGATGAATATGAAAAAATACTATCTGATGATACGATTTTTAAGGGTTTTACATGTAATATGGTTGCTGATAAACCAGCACGGAGGCCAGGGGAATGAGAACCAGTTTTGAAGTTTTTTATGACCTTAAGGACACAACTGCATTACAGGATAGTATTCCATCCACAATGGATAACCAGGATTTTGCAGTGGAAACTTTGCTTAAGGATAATACAGCCTTCCCTGATTACGGGACACTGGAACAGGATTATTTTGTCCTGGACGGCTCCATGCCGGAATTGCCGGATGCACCAGAAGGAATCCCCTTCTGGTCATCCGAATTATCAGATAGCGAGGGGAATTTTCAGAATAACCCGTTACTGATAATACTATTTTCTGAAAACCACACCAGTACAGGTCTTACGTTCCACTTTGCTGGGGATATCCCGGTACAATTTCAAGTCCGCTGGTATGACCTGGGCGGCAACATGATAGCGCTGAAAAGCTTCCAGCCGGATAGCAGGGATTATTACGCCCGGAACCTGGTGGAGAATTACGGGCGGCTTGAAGTAGAGTTTCAGAAAGCGCAGCCATACCGGTATGTGAAGCTATGGGGTATAGATTATGGTGTAGTTGTCACTTGGGATGAGGACGATATCAAAACGGCTTCCCTGATGGAGGAAACGGATCCTATTTCCAACGCCCTCAAGATAAACAAGCTTACCTTCCAGTTTGTCGACCGAGAAAATGAGTTTAACCTGGCAAATTCAGAAGGGCTGCACAAGGCCTTACAAAAGAAGCAGCACATTGAACCGTATGAAATTGTGGACGGGGAGCGGATGTACCTGGGGCGGTACTTCCTGACCACGCCCAGCAGTGACAGGAGCCTTGCAAAGATGGAGGCCACGGATTACATAGGCCTGTTGGACGATACCGATTTTAAAGACGGCAGGGTGTACAACGGGGAACTGGCCGGGAATGTCCTGGCTGATATCTTCGCCGGAACTGACATCCCTTATGAGGTAGCGGAGGATGTGGTGGCAACGCCGCTGTACGGCTGGCTTAAAATCCAAACTCGGCGTAAGGCCCTCCGGGAAGTGCTTTTTGCCTGCGGAGCCGTTGCAGAGACAGCGCGGCGGGATAATGTGTGGATATACAAACCCACGAGGTTAATTCAGTCTGATATTCCCAGGAGCCGAAAATTTTCCACGGCAACAAAGCAGGATACTTATGTAAGTGAGGTAAGTATTAAATTTGCTGAATACACGGAGGGCGCGGAAGAGAAGGAACTGGTGAAGGAAACTACCTACCCCGCGGGCGTGAATGAAGTGAAGTTTAACAGCCCTGTGTCGGACCTGCGGATAAGCGCGGGGGAGATTGTGGAAGCCAAAACCAATTATATTGTTTTCCGGCTGCCGACTGAATCTGCTGTTGTCATTTATGGCCGGCAGTATGGCAAGCAGGACATTACAGTGTCCTCTTCCGTTCCGCTGCTTAAGGCGGGTGAAAACCCGAAGGCCAAAAGCTTCACTGGTACGTTGTTCAACTACGGACAAGCGAAAATAATATCTCAGGCGATCCTTGATTACTATCAGCTGTCCCTTATCCTTAACATTAAATACTTGGCTGGAAATGAGCGGCCAGGGCAGTGGTCTTCTGTGGAAAATACCCTTATGGGGCGTGGAGGCTATGCGGCGGGGATGGAAAGCATAAAAACGGATCTTACCGGTGGATACATTTCAACAGCACAGCTCCGGGGGTATTACAGGTATGTGTCGGAGTATTATTATACCGGCACGGAACTTTATACAGGGGAGGACGTGGGCGTATGAATAAAGGATATATAAAAGGTTGTACAATAAGCCCCAACCCGGCTAACCAGAAACAGCAGCTGCAGATTGTCCTGGAAATAGAGGATAAACCGATTGTATTTGAAAAGGTGACATATTATGCCGGCAATGAGCTTAAGGCCGGGGAGAGGATAGGGATAATGTAAATGGCAATAACGAAAGTCAGAATACAGATAAACAGCGTGTGGACGAACTGTACCCAAAATAGTGCAGGAAAATGGGTATGTAGCCCGTCAGCCCCTGCAACCACAAGCTATAACCTGGAAGGAGGGTATTATCCTGTAATTGTGGAAGTCACAAATGATGCGGGAACAGTGGCAACATATAATCCCTCATCCGCAACAATTGGATCTTCTCTGCGGCTTACCGTCAAGGAGACTGTGAAGCCCGTGATTACCCTGGTGGCTCCTACAAATGGAGCACTGGTAATTAATAATAAGCAGCAGATTACCTTTAAGGTAACTGATGAGACAGGGGGCAGTGGCTTGGCACTGTCTACATTGGCACTCAAAATTGACAGCAATACGTATAACCAGTCCAGTGCCGGTATGGTAAAAACAGCGATTGCTAATGGTTACCAGTTTGTATATACCCCGCAGACAGCCCTTACCGATGGGGAGCATACCATTACCATTACCATAAAGGATAACGATGGCAATTCCGCAACGGCGATATCTACCAAGTTTAAAATTGATACGGTACCACCGACACTTAGTATATCTGCTCCTGCCAATAACCTGATCACCAATACTAAGAGCCTTACGCTGTCCGGCACCACAAATGATTTGACAAGCAGCCCTGTGTCCATAACAGCAACGCTTAATGGTGTGAGTATGGGAAGCATTACAGTGTCTGACAACGGGGCGTTTTCCAAGGCATTCACGGCGGCAGAGGGAGACAATACCATCGTGGTAACGGCGCGGGACTCTGCCGGGAAGACAACCACGATAACCCGGACGTTTAAGGTGGATACCTCTGTGCCGCAGCTCAATAGCGCTACTATAAGTCCTAACCCAGCAGATGCAAGCGCCAGCATCCAGATAACCCTTGACATCACGTAAAAAGGCAGGTGGTAAATGTGGCATACATAAAGGTTGCGGTGCCGTCCGACATTGTGTATGTCGCAGGTACCATAAACGGGATAGACACAGTCTGGCAGGAGATTAATGGTATTTGGTGTGGGTACGCGGATGCTGTTGAGGACTGCACATATAACGTCTGGGTGGAAATGTATGATGCTGCCGGGAACCGGTCGGAGTACACGGCCCAAATGTATTATGAACTTCCCTGGTTCGTAACAGACCGGACGCCGGAGGATGTGGAAAACCGGACAGAAAAAGGCATACTGAACGCTAAAGATTTAAACCGTATCGAAAAGAATAGCTTTATGATCGGTAACCTGGCCGCCCTTGTCATAGACGCAAAGCATGACTGGACGGTTGGGAATCTGCCGCGAACAAGCGATTTTAAGAGAATTCGGCTTCAGGTGCAAAAACTCAGAGACTACGCGCACCGTAGCACTACGCCGGCTGTCCCGTCCTCTCCCTTAAACCAGTACCAAAAAATAAACGATATCGAACAAATCCAGAAGGATTGTTTTGACATATATGTTGGAAACAAGAAAAATGTTGCATACGCCGGTGAAATATATGCCGGAGAAGGAGGGCTATTGTAATGGCATTTGTAAAAAAAACATGGAAGGACAGACTTGTGGAATACGCTGGTCGACGGAAGATTACGAATGTGTCTACACTGGCGGCACAGATCGTAGACATGGAGAGGGCAGAAGGAGTTGTGTCGGAAGAAGGCTCCCCCTTCAATGCTGCCAGCATGAATGATTTGGAGCAGCGGGCGGCAGACGCTTTTTCGGCAGTGCAGCAAGATATAGAAGGGATAAATAGCGATTTAGCATCCGGCCAGATTGAATTTTCTTTTCAGGACGGGAAAGGCGTTTACCGAAAAAAAGGTGCTGATACATGGCTCCCTTTTAAATCGAAACCCACTTCAATAGTGGTGTCAGCTGGAAGCCGAAACGGGTATACAAATAACTTTGACCTAAAAAGTATTCCCGAGTATGGGAAATTAATATTATTTGATAACATGTTCCCCGTGGCAATGCATTTAGGATCAGCGGCAGGTGTTGACTATACTATTACAGGTACTTTTTCATATGCTTATAATTCAAATACAGGTGTTCTATCCATCACCTTTATTCAAGACAATGCGGCATCTTATCGGGGGATCGACAAAATCACTTTGTATTATTTTCCTTGATAAAGACCGCTTTATTGCAAAAAAATAATTTTTACTGCTCCTTGGTCATAACCAGCATTTATAAAAAGTCCGATGCTAGTAGTTCCGTTAACTCTGCTAATTGTATGTATACCATTATTAGGTAAGGAATTTAAAATATCTTTGGTGGGCTTTGCCGGAATTGTACCGCCGGGGTTACCATATAAGTAATCATAAGATAGGATATTTCCATTTTCCCCAAGACAACAAACACAAAGGATTTTTAAATTCCCCATAGATATTTGAGCATTTTTATCGAACGCGATACGTGAATATATTCCATTCGGATCGTAAAAGGAACTGAGAATGGATCTGTCTCCAGCTCCAAACGTTGTTACCAACATGCTGGGTTCTCCGCTAAAAGGGAACACTGTATCTGCACCTGCCCTTGTTTTGTATCCAGTGATCCTCCCGGTATCATCAATGACGGGTGTAAAGCCCCCTAAATCGCTATTTAACAAGAATAAATAATAATTAATTTTACCTACGGAAAACCGTAGAGAAAGGAAAAATCTATGAACAAAATAAGATTTGCAAACGACACAGAAATGGAGGTGTCCGGCGTTACCCAGGCTGGGGATACACTGCAAATTGAAGTAGATACCGCCGATGTAAATGCGGTTATTGCTAAGTTCCGCGATAACTCTGCAGCCACCTCTGTGATGAGGTATTATGTTGGCACTGACCTGCTGCGCGGATATGCCGGTTATGCAAAAATGACAGGTATCCAGTATATGCCTGATGTACTCAGGGATATTAACTATGCAATTGTGGATCCAGCCACGGCAAGCGGCTTCCAGGAAACGCGGGTGGACACCGTGATGGTTACTATGCAGAAGACACAGGAGGGCATTGACGCTATTACCGCGCAGCTGGCAACACATGAAAACGAAATCTCTGTTCTCAAAACAGATATGGGCGCATTGGAAAAAACTATCTTAGGAGGAGAATAATAATGAAAAAAGAAGCATTGCAGAAATTGGAAGCCATGCGGAAGCAGGCAGAGATAAACTGTGCCGGGAACACGGATGTGCAGGCGTTGGAAGTTGCTGCCCTGTATCCGGATTGGACAGGCCTTCCGGAGGGGGAAGCACTGGCGGCTGGCAGCCGCGTACGGCATAAAGATACGCTGTATAAAGTCCTGCAGGGGCACAATAAACAGTCCGGATGGGCGCCGGATGTGACCCTATCCTTGTTTGCTAAAGTATTGATTCCTGATGCGTCCGTAACACCTGCGTGGGAGCAGCCGGGCAGCACTAACGGGTACAGCGTGGGTGACAGGGTGACGCATGGCGGCAAGACGTGGGAATCCCTGGTTGACAGCAATGTATGGGAGCCGGGGGCAACTGGATCCGAAAGCCTGTGGAAAGAAGTTTAATCCGTATATGCGGGGAAAGAGAGGAAAACTATGAAGGGAATCAAGGAAATAATCTGTACAGTTATAGGAGTTGTTGGCAGCGGAATGGCGTATTTACTTGGAGGATGGGACAGCGCTTTGATTACACTGGTTATTTTTATGTCTATTGATTACATAGCAGGGCTTATTGTGGCGGGAGTGTTTAAAGAAAGTCCGAAAAGTGCGAACGGGGCTTTAGAGAGCCGCGCTGGATGGAAGGGGCTTTGCCGGAAAGGCATGACGCTGCTGTTTGTTCTGGTCGCACATCGGTTAGATCTGGCAATCGGAGTAAATTATATCCGTAATGCTGTCATTATTGGATTCATAGCCAATGAACTGATATCCATAGTAGAAAATGCCGGCCTGATGGGAATCCCTCTTCCCTCTGTGATTAAAAAAGCAATAGAGATTCTGACACATAAGGCGGAGCAGACGGAGGGGGAGTAATCCCCCTTTCTTCCTATAAAAAGAAAGGGAAAACTATGTGGAAAGGAATAGACGTATCAGACAACCAGGGAGTTATAAATTGGGCGCAGGTTAAGGCTGCCGGATGCCAGTTTGCCATATTGCGGACTGTTCGCCGGTCGGGTAAGGTCGATCAACAGTTTGCGGCTAATCTGGCCGGCTGCCTGGCCCAAGGACTTCCTCATGAATTTTACAAATATACTTATGCTTTGCTGCCGACACAAGCCGTGGAAGAGGCAAAGCAGGTTATAGCGCTATTGATTGCGCATGGAGTTAAAACAGGCCATATATGGTGGGATGTGGAGGATCCGTCCCTGCGTACTTTAAGTAGGGGAGTGCTTACGGGCATAATCCAGTCTGCAGCAAACACAATTATCGGCGCCGGTTATCAGTTTGGCATTTACACCGGCAAGTCATTTTATGAAGAGGGGGTATTTGATACCACGGCTTTTGATTGTCCGATGTGGATTGCCCGGTATCCCAACAGCGGATATTTTAACCTGGCAGATAATCCACCTGCAGACCAGTACAAGCCTGCAGTAACACAGCCGCTATTTGGCTGGCAGTATACCAGTAAGGGGCGGGTGGACGGTATCGGCGGTGTTGTTGACCTCAATGTCTGCTATATACCCTTCTGGACGGCCCAGGAGCCTGAATATTACTTACAGGACATCTGGCATGGGATAAGCATCTCAAAGGCGCTAGAGAGCATCGGGGAGGACGGATCGTACCAGCATCGGGTACAGATTGCAGCTGTAAATGGTATTGCAGGGTATACCGGGACCGCGGTACAAAATACGCATATGCTAAATTTGCTACAGACGGGGCAGCTTATCCGGGCATAATATGGATATAAAATGAAGGAGGGGTGTATTCCCCTCCTTTAAATATTAAAAGTCTATAGTTCGGATGATTTCACATGGTTTATCATTTTTTCTACATCTGAAGATGTATTTATGGGTATTATCTTTACATCTTTGTGACTATTTTGGAACACAACAAATATTTCATGAGCAAATCCTTGACCAATATCATCTATTCCACTAAAGTCTAATTCAACTTCTTTAAATTTATCAAATCGATTACATAGTCTTTTCGCTTGTGACCTAGATACAGGATATGTCTCATAAATATTTTTAATAGGAATGCGAGTTCTAGTAAATCCACCATCCTCATTAGAGAACATTCCAAACACCTCCTTTAGAGTTTTATTGCTAAAATTAGAAAGTTCCATATATATAATAGTTCCTTTGTAGTTTTTCCAATTACGAAGAGATTTAATATTTTCTAAATCATTTAGAACATCAACATATTTATCATGAGTAAATATTTTACCATCTGATATAGCAGCAAAACGGTCTAATGCTCTTGAAGTGAAAAAAATACCTTCCCCAGAATGATTTTTAGAATCTGTAGTCAATTTCCCTTTGAAAAGTTCATTTACCGCATCATCTAAAGAATTATATTTATAATACTCCTTAATTTTTCTAAAAATACCTATTCCATTATCTTGAATCATTACTGTAGTATTAATATAGTTTTGATATATGGATAAATAAACATGTTCCGCCATTGAATGGTCAATTGCATTATTCATCATTTCCATAAAAGAGTATTCCCAAATTTTCACAACATTTTCAGGTAGATAATCACCTGTACCTATGTATTCTTTTAAATACTCGTCATAGATAATATCCTCTTCTAATAATTGGTTCTTTGACCTTTGTAGATGAATAGTACTTGAAATAGTTACAAAATCATATGTATTTCCTTTTTTTTCGATAATTAGGTCGTTTTCTAGTTGACGTAGATATCGATATACAGTATTTAATGAAATATTAAAAGTCATTGAGGTTTTTTTTACTACGTCAATATTAGATTCTGATATTTTCTCTAAAATATATCTTTTAATCTGTTCTCTTTTTTCATATGTAAAACTCATTTTACACCTCATTTTATTAACTTTAATTACTCTTATTTTAACTATAGCATGTAAGAAATTTTATGTAAAGTTAAAATGGATAAAAAGCAAATTAAAAAGACAATATAAGATTAATGACAGTATATATTCCCATTCATTTTTTGCCTAAATAACGAGCAAAAAGCAATTTTCTACATAGACTATAAAGGAAATAATGGAGAATAATCCCATGAAAGAAAACCCTTATGAACATCGCCATAAATTTGGAATTGATAAACCCAGCAGCATCGGCGGCCTGCAGATAGATGATTGTGTTTCATATATTAAGGAAGGGATTCAGCGCAGAGGCTATATTTATTGTTTCCGACAATTCGGATACCCTTATAACAGAAGATTGTATACCTGTTGAACAATTGAAAAAGGTGAGAAATGATGCCCTTAAATACGCAACAAATAAGTTGGAAAGTTGATTGCCGCGTGTTGCATATCGTGTTGCATCAGCCTATAATATTATACAATAAAGTTAATAATACCACATTAAACAGTATAATAATACAGCGTAAATCGCAGTAAATGCGCGGAATGGCTTAAATACAGTATGTGTCTCTTCCTATTATAATGGGTTCGAATCCCCCGTGCTTCACTTCGAAAGCCTTGGTTTTACAGGGCTTTTTTTGTGCCCTTAACGGCCCATATTCCGCAGCCATGACGGATGTATTTGATGACTGCCCATAAACACGTAAATTGACAAAAGAGTAACGGGATAATGTAATAAACATAAAATAATTATAAATAGATATCAGGTTATATAATAGTGTGATAACAGAAACAGAACGGTATACAATTGTCTTTTTTGGTGTTGATTCTAAATTTTACACAAAAGAATTTATTGCCTATCTTTGGGAAGAAAGTGCAAATAAAGAATTCCGAAAATCGGGAATATTCATAACGGCGTTAATAAGCATTGACAGGCTTGTATGCGGAAAAATAAGAGGATGTACATTAGGAGATACTGCACACATAATAACAACGGTAAGAAATCCTGTTGAAGTAAGAAGCCAGGAGGCTTTTTGGAATTCGTATGTAAATATTACCAAGGAAGTAAGGGAAAAACTGGGCAATCCAAGTTCTACAATTTCCATTCAAAATATTGATTACCGGTATATTACCGAATAACTAATAATGGTTGGAATCCCCGTGTCTCATTACAGAGAAACAGCGGCATCTTCATTAATGAAGGCATCGCTGTTTTTTACTGTCGTTTCTATAATATAGAAAAGACCTGTTATTTCTTAAAGCCCGTAACTTCCTTTTACCGGATCACGGAACAGAGGCAGCCGGGGAGCACGGAAGGTGAAATAAATAAAGAGTACGGATAACAGAATAAGTACAGCCAGGCTCAGATAGGGGAGAAGGCGGGACACGACCTTATCCTTATTGGGATAAGCGGCTTTTCTTTCTGCCAGGCTGCTGAGAAAAAATGCCAGCAGGATACTCAGCAAAAACACGGTGATGTCCAGCGCCAGATAATTGGTGCCAAGAACGGCGGTATAGGAATAAAAAAACAAGGGAATAAGGATCAGCCCTGCCGCCAGGCCTATGGTCCTGGAAGGAAGAAAAACCGCGGGATCGCGGGAGGCGTGGAATAATTCCCAGAGTGTATACAGGACAAAGGGAAAATAAAGCAGCTTCAGATGCTCCCAGACAGATTCGTTGACCGGAGAAAACAGAGCTGTCAAGGGGAGTTCCCCCGACCATTCATATAAGAAATGAAGAAGAGTGCCAAGTACGGCTGTAAACAAGATGCCCCAAATTGTGTAACTGTATTTTTTCCTGAACATATTTTCTCCCTGCCTTACGGTTTATATTATCCATTTACATATATAGAAAAGTATTCCCGTTTTTATTTGGAAATAACCTTTTGCCCGTGATATTACAGGCAGCAGGGGTGTATCTGAACGGTTACATCTGTTATAGTTGTCAGTAAGAGCGAATTTTGGAAAAGGGGTAGATTTTATAACCGAAGTTATGATATATTAGTACTGTAAAGCAGTATAGCGTGTTTTTCTTGAAGAGGTAACCGGTATGCACAAGGGATACATGTTTTCGAAATATGCATTGGATAAAGAGTTAAAGGATGTGGGAGGTCTCTGGAGTCGTATCGATTTCAGGGACTATATTATAACGCCGAAAAAGGTATGGCTGATAAACCGGTGGTTTCAGGCCGGTGTTTTCCTGCAGCGCCCTGCCAAAGGGATGAAGCGGAGTAAGAAAAGCATCCGTACTGCAGACGGCGGAAAAATCGGGCTGACCATATATGAACCGGCCAATATCAGTAAAAATGCCCCCTGTATGATTTATTATCATGGAGGCGCTTTTGTATTAAGGGACAGGCCTTCCACACACCGGCTGGCCCAGGTGTATTCGGAAAATATAAGATGTAAGGTAATTATGGTACATTACCGGCTGGGAGAGCCTTATCCGGGGCCTGTGAAGGATTGCTACGGGGCTTTTGCCTGGATATCCCGAAATGCCGCAAAGCTGGGAATTGATAAGGACAGGATAGCGGTGATCGGTGACAGCGCAGGAGGTGCCCTTGCGGCGGCTGTGACGCTGCTTGCCAGAGACAGAAAAGGCCCGCCCATCTGTTTTCAGATGCTGATTAACCCGGTAACGGACAGGAGCATGACCTCCTGGTCCATGCGTCAGTTTGTGGATTCGCCCGGATGGAATGCCAATCTGAACCGTCAAATGTGGGATTTATATCTGCAGAAGGGGGATTTCGGCAAACCGCAGTATGCCGCACCCTTATGCGCCGCTTCTTTGGAGAAGCTTCCGCCCGCTTATGTGGAAACCCAGGAAATTGACTGCCTGCGGGATGAGGGAAATGCCTATGCGGACCGTCTGGCGCGTGCGGGAGTCCCTGTGGAGCTGAATGAAATACGCGGCACCTTTAATGGATATGATGTTTTATTTGACAAAAACAAGCTGGTACAGCTGTCCGTAACAAGGCGCTGTCTCGTTATGAAGAGGGCATTCGCTAAGATCCCGCTAATAACACGTTCATAATGCGTTAAGGAACTCCCCGGAATATCGTATTTGTCTGCCAGTCATGCTATGGTATCTGTGAAAGATACATAATGCGGACAGGAGGCAGCAGACAATGTGGGATATCTGGTCAATTTTATCGGTGATTATTATAGTGGCAGGTGTGGTCGGCGGTGTCTATTATGAAAATATAAAAAGATAAGACAGGCAGCACCTGGGAGGAAGGGGATGACAACAGCATGCCCTTCTTTTTTGTAATCGTTACTGTTCCCTCCGTGCTCAGTAACTTTGAATCCTTCCGCAGCCGCTCTGCCCTAAAAAAACACGGGACAAACCGGCTGAAATATTGTAAACTATCAATAGGCATTACGGCAGGATGGGAGGGTCACAGATGAAAGAGAGGGAATATTTGCTGATTGCCCTGGATATGGACGGGACGCTGCTGAATTCCGGGCAGGAAATAACGCCAAGAGCCGGAAGGGCTATGGAAGAGATCATGCGGCGGGGAAAACAGGTGGTTTTCTCCACAGGAAGATGTATCCGTGAAATGGAAGCTTACCTGGAAGCTTTCCCTTCCATGAAATATCTGATATGCGAGAGCGGTGCATGTGTATATGATTTGCAGAAGAAGAAGCATATAGCCCGGATCCCCATACCGCCCAGGCTTGTGCTTAAGGTAATTGCCTGTGTGGAAGGGGAGGATATCCTCACCTCTTTTTTTATGGGAAACCGTCCGTTTATGGATACGGCCTATATGCGGCGTCTTGCCGCGTTCGGTCTCGGGGATTTTGACGAGGTGTTCCGTCAGAGTGTGGTAAAGGTAGAAAACCTGTTTTCTTTTTACCGGGAGAATCCTATGGAGGTGGAAAAAATCAATCTGTTCTTTAAGGATGGCGACAGCCGCCGGAAAGCGCTTGAGAAAATAGCAAGGCTTCCGCTTTCTCTGGCAAGCTCCCTGGCGGGTAACCTGGAGATCAATGCACAGAGGGCTAATAAAGGGGAAGGGCTTAGAATCCTGTGCAATCATCTGCAGATTCCTATGGAAGCGGTCATCGCAGTAGGGGATAACAGTAACGATGTGGAAATGCTGCAGGCAGCAGGATTTCCGGCTGCGGTAGGGAATGCGGTTCCCCGGGTGAAGGCGCTGGCGCGGGAAATAACAGAGGACTGTGACCATGACGGGGCAGCTATAATCATGGAAAAATATATGTTGTAGATACAGCAAATACACAAGAAGAAATCCTGCAGGGGATTTCTTCTTTTTTTTCTGCAGGATAAACCTGCAGCAGATCAGGCAGGTCTGCATATGCGCGGCGCGGACCGTATAAAACGTGGCGGCAGCAGACGTCGGCCTGGCGTGCAGCGGAATGTATTTTTATGCGTTTTTGAATGGTATAATTCGGGTAAAAATGTTTAAAATCATAAAGGACAGCATGTTTTTACCCAGAAAACAGAAGGAAAATACATGTAAAATGCTGGTAAAAAAAGTGGAAAAAACTTATAATTATTCAAAATGTATATTAAGCACAAGAAAAATAGAAATTAATATAAAAAATATACAAAAAAGTATTGCATTAAGAAATATGATGTGGTAATATACAACCATAGCAATTGGAAACGTTACCGACAACGTTACCGATAACGTTTCCGGAATCTAGGCAATTTAAGAAAAGGAGAGGTAATTATGAAAAAGAAACTGATCAGCGCATTACTGAGCGTAGCAATGGTTTCTGCCCTTCTGGCCGGCTGCGGATCAAAGGCAGGGGCGGAAAGCACACCTGCACCGGCAGAAACACCGGCAGAAGCGGGTTCTGAGGCGGAGCCGGAGGCTCCTGCGGAAAGCACGGCGGAGACAACCGCGGCAAGCGGCGAAGGCAAGGTTTATTATCTGAATTTCAAACCGGAACAGGCAGAGGACTGGGTGGAGCTGGCTAAAGTATATACGGAGCAGACCGGTGTGCCGGTAACGGTAGTGACAGCGGCTTCCGGAACCTATGAATCCACGCTGAAGTCTGAGATGGCTAAATCAGAAGCGCCTACCCTGTTCCAGGTAAACGGACCTGTAGGCCTGGCATCCTGGAAGGATTACTGCTATGACCTGAAGGATAGTGAAGTTTATAAGAATATCGAAAGTGATGACTATGTACTGAAGGAAGGCGACTCCGTTCTCGGTATGGCATATGTTATCGAAACCTACGGTATCATCTATAACAAAGCGCTGCTGAATGATTATTTTGCACTGCCCGATGCGGAAATCACCTCCATCGACCAGCTGAATAATTTTGAAGCGCTGAAAAAGGTTGCGGACGGCATTCAGGCACATAAGGAGGATCTCGGCGTAGAAGGTGCCTTTACATCCGCAGGTTTTGATGCCTCCTCCGACTGGAGATTCAAGACCCATCTTGCCAACCTTCCTGTTTATTATGAATACAAGGCTGATGGAATTACCTCCTCACCTGCAATTAAAGGAACCTATCTGGATAACTACAAACAGATTTTTGACCTGTATATTACAGACGCTACCTGTGAACCCAGTCTCCTTTCCGGTAAAACCGGTGAAGATGCCGCTTCCGAATTCGCACTTGGCGAAGCGGTATTCTACCAGAACGGCACATGGGCTTACAATGATATCAAGGACAATGAAGTAGCGGACGAAGATCTGGGAATGCTTCCTATCTACATTGGCGTGGAAGGGGAAGAGAATCAGGGACTTTGTACCGGTTCTGAAAACTACTGGTGTGTAAATAAGAACGCAGCACCGGAAGATATCCAGGCAACCCTTGATTTCCTGAACTGGGTGGTAACCAGTGATGAAGGACGTGACGCCCTTGCAAACAAGATGGGATTTGTAACTCCTTTCAAGACTTTTGCAGACGGCTATCAGTCCACGAATCCGCTGATTGTTGCCAACGATGAATATACAAAAGCCGGAAAAACACCCGTTTCATGGAACTTCACAACCATGCCTTCCGAAGAGTGGAAGAACGGTGTGGGCAGTGCGCTTCTGGAATATGCACAGGGCACCGGAAAATGGGATAACGTAGTAACGGCATTCGTGGACGGATGGAAGTCCGAATACGATGCGGCAAATGCACAATAAACGCCCATGCCCGGTTACCGGGCAGCATAGTGTATAAAATGCAGCCGGGCCGAACGGCCATCCATACGGTGGAAACGGAGCTTTCACCGTAAGACGGAGAACAATGGCTGCCAGCGTTTAGAGGCGGCAGTTGCTTATGAGCAGGGCGGGCGAGGAGTGCCCGCCCTGTTTCATACAGCGGATGCACACTTTATATTAAGAGAGGAAAGAAAATGGCAAAAGCAATCAGAAGGTATTGGCCGATTTTTGTACTTCCTACATTTCTTGCTTTTATCCTGGGATTCATAGCCCCATTTATCATGGGCATTTATTTATCCTTCTGCAAGTTCACTACGGTAACGGATGCCACATTTATCGGCTTTTCCAATTATCTTAAAATTTTTACGGATCCGTCCTTTGTCCATGCGCTTTGGTATACGGCGCTATTCACCGTGGTATCGGTGATCCTGATCAATGTACTGGCCTTTGCGGTGGCCCTGCTTCTCACCAAAGGCTTTAAGGGAACCAATATTTTCAGGACGGTGTTTTTTATGCCCAACCTGATCGGCGGCATTATTCTGGGCTATATCTGGCAGCTCCTTCTCAACGGCATACTGCTGTATTTCAACCGGACGCTGACCTATTCCTCCACCTATGGCTTCTGGGGGCTGATCGTTCTGATGTGCTGGCAGCAGGTAGGCTATATGATGATTATCTATATTGCGGGTATCCAGAATATTTCCGGGGATTTAATCGAAGCGGCCAAGATTGACGGGGCCAATTCCAGGCAGATACTCAGGAACGTGACCATCCCTATGGTCATGCCCTCCATCACCATCTGTACCTTCCTGACACTGACCAACTCCTTCAAGCTGTTCGACCAGAACCTGGCGCTGACGAACGGGGAGCCGTCCAAGATGTCGGAAATGCTGGCCCTGAATATTTATAATACCTTTTACGGCCGTACCGGCTGGGAGGGCGTAGGGCAGGCCAAAGCGGTGGTATTCTTTATCCTGGTGGCGATTATAGCCCTTGCCCAGAATAAGATCACACGAAGGAAGGAGGTACAGCAGTAATGAATGCGAGAAAAGCAAAGCACGGCGGGCTTCTGACCTTTGTATTTACCCTCATATCCCTGGTGTACGTATTTCCCATCGTACTGGTGGTCATCAACTCCTTTAAGAAAAAAGCCTATATCAGCAGAAAACCTTTCGCCATTCCTGCGGGGAAAATGTATGTGGGCCTGGAAAACTATGTGAACGGTATTAAAAAGACCGGTTTTGTGGATGCCTTCTGGACGTCCCTGTTCATAACCGTTTTATCCGTTACCGTGATTATCCTCTGCACTTCCATGTGTGCATGGTATATATCCCGGGTAAAAAACAAGTTTACCACAGGCCTGTATTACCTGTGCCTGTTTTCCATGATCGTTCCGTTCCAGATGGTTATGTTTACCCTTTCCAAGCTGGCGGATATGCTTCATCTGGGAAATCCGCTGGGTATCGTTGTGGTCTATCTGGGTTTTGGAGCAGGGCTTTCGGTCTTTATGTTCTGCGGCTTTGTAAAAGGGATTCCGCTGGAAATAGAGGAGGCGGCCATGATCGACGGCTGTACGCCTATCCAGACTTTTTTCAGTATAGTCATGCCTATTCTGAAGCCGACCTGCATTACGGTGGCTATTCTCCAGGCTATGTGGATCTGGAACGATTACCTTCTGCCTTACCTGGTTCTGGATATGACCAAATATAAGACCATTCCTATTGCGGTCCAGTATTTGAGAGGCGGCTACGGCTCCATTGATATGGGTGCTATGATGGGTGTTCTGGTGTTGGCGATTATCCCCATTATCATTTTTTATCTGGTCTGCCAGAAATATATTATTGAAGGCGTTGTGGCGGGAGCGGTGAAAGGGTAGGAATACGTAACGGTTCAGACCCGGCTGGACAGTAACGAACTGTTACAGAAAAACCGCGGGAAAACAGACAGGGTTGACTTACACCAGAACTGTCCTATAAAATAAAGGTGGGTTTTTTGTCAAAACCTGTAAAATATGACGCCAGATGTGGGGGACGGGTGTTTGAATATGAGGAAAGAGCATGATGTGGAAGAAATAACGATTAGAGATATCGCCAGATTCTGTAATGTGGGGGTAAGCACGGTATCCAGGGCCATCAATAACCATCCGGATATCAATCCGGAAACGAAAAAAATGATTATGGATACCATCCGGAAGCATGGTTATATACCTAATAACAGTGCGAGAAACCTGAAGCGTACGGACGGGAAGTGCGTTGCTGTGCTGGTCAAGGGTATCACCAATCCTTTTTTTGCGGATGCCATACAGATTATTGAGGATGAAATCAAAAGGAAAAAATATTCCATGGTCATCCGGCATGTGGAATCCAACGAGGACGAAGTGGATGTGGCGCTGGAACTGGTGAAAGAGAAGCGGCTTGCAGGGATAATCTTCCTGGGAGGGTATTTTTCCCATTCCGAAGAAAAACTGCGCAAGCTCCATATTCCTTTTATTCTTTCCACCGTGGGCTGCGCGCCTGACGGAATGCATCATGACTATTATTCCTCCCTGTCGGTGGACGATGAAAAGGAAGGTTACCGGATGACGGATTACCTAATCCGCCAGGGACATACCAAAATCGCCATTCTGGCTGCCCAGCCCAATGACGCCAGCATCGGCAAGATGAGGCTGAACGGCTACAAAAAGGCATTGAAGGATCATGGCATACAGCCGGATGAGGATTTGATCTGCCATATGCCTGCGGATATTAAGTCCTATTCCATGGAAAGCGGCTACGTGATGACGAGAAAGCTGCTGGACTCCGGAAAAGAGTTTACTGCCATTTTCGCTCTTTCGGATACCATGGCGGTAGGCGCGTGCCGTGCCATATTTGAGGAAGGGAAAAATGTCCCCCGGGATTATTCCGTAGCGGGTTTTGACGGAATAGAGCTGTGCAGCTATTACAATCCCACCCTCACCACAATCCGCCAGCCCGTACAGGACATCGCGGAGGAATCCGTGTCTCTTCTGTTCGATATCCTGGCGGGAAGAAGCGGGCACCGGCATAAGGTATATGCCGGCGTGCTGCTGGAACAGGAATCAACGAGGAAACTATAAAACTGGTAACGGTACCGTATTGTTGCCGTTACAAAAAATAACTGCCTCACCTGCTATGGATTTGCCGGAGGATATCCGGCCTGCAGGTGAGGCAGTTTGTGTTCCGGGACAAAGGCCGTGACAGCGCCGGTCTGCGGCGGCTGTAAATCAGGCCGCTTTCTTCTGCTTTGCAAAGATGATGAAAAGCAGGGGAGCTACAATACCCGCCATCAGATTGCAGAAACCAAGCAGGGACATGATGCCTGCCAGGCCGAAAACACCGAAAACGAGGAAGATAATACCCCATATCATAAAGAAGTTATTGGTTCCCATCACTTCGGATTTCTTAATTCCCAGTATGCCGATGATAATTTTCAACACATTGAAGATTACCGTGATTGCAAGCGTTACATAGGCGATACCGCTTACCAGACCTACTGCCATATCGGCGGATACTCCGCTTCCGGCATTGGCGGCAACAGCATTGTCCAATGCAGCCTGTGCTGCCGCATCCATGTTATTCATCTGGCCCAGCGTTTTGGTAACATTGATTACCGATATAACAAGGGCAATTGCGGCAAACGCAATCAGAATAAAGGATGCGATTTTCAGAATGTTGTTTTTCTTTTCCATTTCTTCTCTCCTGTAAAATACTTATGTCACTTGTCCGGCGGGCGGCCGCCGGCTTCACAATGGTTACAGGAGCATTATATTTAATTTTCCCTGTTTTTTCAATATTATATTTGGTTTTATACTTCAAACGGTATCATTGAAACATAACAAATAGCACGTTTCGCTTATTGTTTGAATAACATAATGATAATGTTTCTCCTTTCCATAATAAATTAAATATATAAAATGCTTAAAATATTATACAAATAAGCTGTTTACACTCAAAAAAAGTACAGTTTAAGGACATTGCGAGCGAATAATCAGGATGTATTGTATATTAAAAATATAAATAATTTGTTTTGCTTCAGGAGGAAGAAAAATGAGGAAAGATCCATTTATTAAGTTATTTACAACGTTAAATGGAACCTATTTTTATGATGTAAATAAAAATGATATTGTCGAAATCAGCCCTGAGTGTTATCAGTATTTATGTAATGTGAGAGACAGTAATAGTGCATTATCCGCACAAGACAGTTCACCGGATGAGATTAAGGACTTACTTGCGCAAGATTATTTATCCGATTTGAGATATGAGACGATTGAACATCCATTGACCGATGAACTGGAAAATATAGTAAACAGAAGAATGCAGAAAATGACATTACAGGTAACACAGAATTGTAATTTAAGATGTAGTTATTGCCATTATACTTCAAATGATGGTTCCCAGAGATTTCATTCAAACAGAGTTATGAATTTATCTGTTGCCAAAAAAGCATTATTGTTCTTACGGGATCATTCCGTAGATACACCGGATATTTATATTGGTTTTTACGGTGGTGAACCTTTACTTGAAATGCAGCTGATAAAGGAGGCGGTTACTTTTGCTGAAGAGATTTTTTATGGAAAAAAAATTAATTATATGATGACAACAAATGCAACGTTGCTGAATGATAAAATTATAAGCTTTTTAGAAAAATATGATTTTAATCTTGTAATCAGCCTGGACGGACCAAGGGAAGTACATAATAAGAATCGGATTTTCAGAGATGGAGCAGGTACCTTTGATTCAGTAATTGAAAACTTGAAAATCCTTATCAATAACCATAAAAAATATGTGCATAAAATTTCAATAAATATGGTTTTAGATCCTAATCAAGATTTTGATCGTATAAATCAACTGTTCACTAATTATAAATTAGTGAATCAAATAGAAATAATGTCTACAATCATTGATGATGAGACTTCTTTAGTACGTAATACCTTCTCTGAAGAATTTAACTCTAAATTAAAGTATCATGAATTTCTGGCATATCTTTGTGTGCTTAATAAGTTGAAATGGACTGATTTATCACCAATTGTGAGGCCGAATGTTGGTAAGTGTCTGGAAAATATAGGGAAAATGGGGAATAACGGACGCCGTCCGGCTAGGTTAGTACCTGGAGGGCCTTGTGTTCCGGGTGAAGCCCGGCTAATGACAACTGTAGACGGTAAATTTATTGTATGCGAACGGGTTAATGAGATTTCTGATTGCATGATTTTAGGAGATATAGAACACGGTATCGATTTACGGAAGGCGAATGCACTATTAAATGTTGCAAAGCTTTCAGAAAATCATTGTAGAAAGTGTTGGGCATTTTGGGGTTGTACTTTATGTGGAAAATATTGTGATGATAACGGAAAATTAACTAAATCACATCGTATTATGAATTGTCAAAAAGCCTGGAGGACCTTTGACAGAATCTTGAAAGAAAAGGCTGTTTTATTGGAAGCATCCAAATATTACGGACAGATTTCTGTGTTATAAGGAGAGCATATGAAAAAAGCGATATTGTATCCATTTTTGGCAAGTAATCTTCCAATCATGAAGTATCATCATTTTTTTAATAATAGTTATGAAATAAAAGCGGCAGTATCTCCGGCGGGCACAGGTGTTTGCGGTAAAGACATATCGGTAATTGATAATAGGGAATTTCTAGGAATAACCGTCGAAAAGGATCTGCTAACATGTTTGCATCATGCAGAGGCAATGTTTATACCATGGGGAAATGAAACGGAATATGACAGATATAAAGATATTGTAGAATATATAAAGGCGGCAATAAGACTTCGTAAAGATATTATTTGTAATATTAAGCTGAAGACAAACGATGAGAAGGAAATTATTAAAAATTGCAGACGAAATAATGTTGCATTCATTAATCCCTATAAAATGGAGAACTGTTCCTGGAACTCACATACCGTAACTAAAATGCATGTTATTCCTATCCCTGTCATTTTTGTGAGCGGGATAGTAACTGAAGCAAATAATTTTGAAATTGTATTGTCTTTGATGAAAAACTTTAAAAAACATGGATTTAAAGCAACGGCATTTGGAATGCGGCCTGAGTATAATTTTTATGGATTTCATTATAATTTTTTGCTGACGGATTTTGCATCAGGAAAAAAGACAGGGATGGATATCTCTATGGTTATAACATTGCTTAATCATCAGCTTTACAGAATTGCATTAGATGAGAATCCTGATGTTATTGTTATTGAAGTTCCCGGGGGTATGCTGGAGACACCCTTATTTCCCAATGATTGCGGAGTATTGGCATATATGTTAACAAGAGCGGTACAGCCAGATTTTGTGATTGGTACATTTTTGGGTTCCGCCGAAATAATATCCGAAAGTATGGATTTATTAAATAGAGAAATAAGTATGAGATATGGTTTTCAGTTGGATTGTGCTCATTATTCCAATAAATCTCTGCACTTAGCGACATCCTTGCAAAAGCATAAAATGGAATTTTATTATAAGCCAATAAATGATTTGCTGTCGAGGGTACCGGCAGAAACTTTGTCATTACCAGTTTATTGTCTTATTAATGATGAGCAAATGGATAAAATGTTTGAGTATTTACTGGAAAAATTATCATGATAAATTAATAAAAAGAAAGATGATATGATGGAAAAAAATATAGAAAAGAAAGTATTTAACATATTTAATAAATTTGTATCCGGAGACAGGCTGGATTTGTTATGGAATAAAGAACGAGATTCCTGTCTGACTAGTGAAATATGGGGATTTTCTGCATTAGATATGCTTGTATTGTATTTCGAAATAGAAAAGGAATTCAATATAAAAGCGGAGTCCTATATGGTATTAGAGTATGGATTTTCTACTGTCAATAAAATTTTACGTATTCTACAGGGAGGGGAGGTGAAAGGATGAAAAGACTTCAAAAGAAGAACCCACAGGTTACAGAACTTGTTTGTGCCTTAAGCTATTGTCATTGCCAATGTGGGTGTAATGGTATCTGTAACTGCGATCCGATACCAACGCATCAAATTCAAAGCGGAGTAACAAGCCAGGGAAAAGATACAAGCAGCACCAGTAATAATGGTAGCATAGCTTCCACATATTCTCCAAGGTAGGTGAAAAAATGAATAAGCTTAATAAAAGGCCGCAAGTAAAGAAAGTAGATTTAATAATTGCCTTATCAGACTGTTTGTGTTCCTGTAATTGCAATGGCGCATGTAATTGTTCTCCAATACCAACGCATGCGATCCAAAGTGGAGTTCTCAGCGAGGGCCGGGATAATATGACTTCCTCATCGACAGCCTTCCATGTAAATAATGGGTGATGGTACGGGGAAGTTCCCTTATACCACATTTATGGTGAATTGAATGAAGAGTATAGTAAATAAAAGGGCGGTTGCCTTGTTATTTACAGTTACGTTTTTGTGTCTGTTTTCCGCATGTAATACGGAACCTGTCCGGACAAACACAGAATTGACTGTTTATATTGGATATAATGACAAGCCATTGGAATATGCTGTGGATATATATAAGGCGAGGTATCCGGAGGTAAATGTAACTGTAATAAATACCGGAGTGATGGATCCGGAAGCACAAGGAAATTATGAACAGCAGTTAGCAGTTGATCTTATGGCAGGAAAGGGAGCTGATGTATTCATTCTGCAAAGCTATTGGGATATTGACAAAATGGTGACGAACGGGGCATTTGCGGATTTGGAGACTTTTTATCAGGAAGATCAGGTATTAGATAAAGCCAGCTTCAACCGTGTGGTTATGGATGCCTGCGTTTATGATGGGAAGCGTTTTGCTATCCCTATGGAGTATAGCTTTCCTATTTTATTAACCAGTGCTTCCACATTGGAGGAAACACAATTTAACCTGGATAATTGTAAGAATTTCGAAGGCTTTTTGGCAGAGACACAAAAATATTATGCAGATGGAAGAGATGACAGATTATTGTTTCGGATGGATATAACGGCAAGAGATTGTTTGTTTTTATCTGGTTATAGTTTTGTAAATGTGATAGAAAAAAGGAGTGATATTACAACTGACGAATTTTCCCGTTTTTATCATTGGTATAAGGAAATTGTGGAAAAAGGCACTTATAATTATGAATTCGGAGATGCATTTGGTGCCGCCGCCGTCAGGGACAAAAAATGTATTTTTGATAATACCCTTGACTATTCCAGTTTTGATGATGTTATTAATCAGGTGCGTTTTTTGGACACCACGGATCATGCGGTTTTAACGCCTTTATATAATAAAGACGGTGGAATAACAGCCACAGTTTCCAGAGCGGTTGGTGTAAGGGCAAACAGCGCCAACAAGCAAAATGCATGGAATTTTATCCAGATATTGTTTAGTGAAGAAGTGCAGATGAATCCCGGGGCACAGAGAGGAAATATTAATATATCTTCTGTAATTATGCAGAAATATGGAGATAAGTGGGGAAACAAACTTTTTGGCAGTGATTTAAATGGTTTTACAAAAGATGCTTCTCCTCTGGATGAAAAATACATTGATTTTTACCTGGATAATATCAAAAAAATCAATCTTTGTTTCTTCAAGCCTAAGTGGGCTGGTGTTATTTATAAGGGAATGGAGCCTTATATTCATAACGAAGCAGATTTTGCGGAGGCGTTAGAAGAAACACAAAAACAATTGGACTTATATTTAACGGAGTAGGGAAATGGAGGGAGGTGAATAAATGAACAAAAGAAGAAGGGAACCTTATTGGGAGAATGGCCTGGTAGTTGCAATGGCCTGTGGTTGTGGCTGCGGATGTGAGGGCAACTGCAGCTGTCCTCCGATTCCTACACATCAAATACAGTATGATGTGACAAGCCAGGGTAAGGATAATGCAACCGCAATGGAAAATGGAAGATATGCAGCAGTATATTCAGAGAGGTAGTATTATGGGGAAATTAATAAAAAAGGTATCTGGAGAAAGAGAGAGCAGGGTTATTGCATTATCGGGAGGCTGCGGATGCAGTTGTAATTGTACGGAAAACTGCAGCTGTGCACCCACTCCCACTCATGCCATATTTGGGGCTGTAACCAGCCAGGGACGTGATTTTAATTCAGTCACACAATCACCTTTTAATATTTGTAAGGGGTAAAATGGGGGAAGGTATTCCCCCATTTGAAAAGAACAAGGATAAATGGTATGGTGAGAGGAAATAAACTGTTTTTTAAAACTATTAGATATTGTGTGAAATTTTCATGGAATGCATCTAAATTTTATTCGATAATCAGGTTAATATGCAGTGTTCTGAAACCGTTTATTTCAATTACCGGAATATATGCAACTAAAATAATTCTGGATGTATTTGTCAGTCAGGAAGATATAACACTTAAAATAAGCCAGGTTATTTTGGGGTTATGTCTTTTATCATTATTAAAAATTATGGATAAAGCGATTGTTAATTTTGAGTCCTATATAAATGTTGTACATAATGAGTTGATTGAAAATATAATAATGCAGAATATGTTTGAAATTGCACTGGACACGGATTTAAGTATGTATGATACACCTCAGTACTATGACGTATTTATGTCGGCGAAACGTGATGCAATGTCATGGACTAATATTGTGTGGAATGTTATTTTATGCTTTACCGCGTTTCTTTCTTTTATTACATCTTTTATTGCATTGGGAAGGAATAATGTTTTCTTTGCATTAATAATTTCTATAATGACGGTACCTTCCGCATGTTTGGGACAAAAGTATACTAAAATTTTATATCAATGTGATATGGAACAAGTAAGGAATCAAAGACAAAAAAATTATATATTTGAATTGGGCACAACCAGGGAATTTGCCCAGGAGGTACGCTGTTTTACTATTGGGACAATGCTTAAACAAAAATATAAACAGCTATTTCTCGCAATTATTTTACCTAAAAAACAAGCTTTAAAAAAAAGGGCAATTTTATATGGGCTGTTTAGTACGTCATCGGAAGTCTTACTGACAATATTAATGATATCGGTGTCACTAGATATTATTTATGAAACTAAAAGTATTGGTGATTATTCATGGTATTCAGGTGTATTAATACAGGTTTCCGGCAGTATCTCTCTCTCTTTATTAATTATTTGGTGTCTATTAATGATAATAAATTAAGGATACAGAATATGGACAAATTTAATAAATTATCAATACAAAGTATCAAATCAGGAAAAATCAAAATCGAAACTATTGAACATATAGAATTCTGTCAGGTCAGTTTCAAATATCCTTCTTCTAATACAGAAATTTTAAAGGATATCAATCTCAAAATTAGTAAAGGAGAACATGTTGCCCTTGTTGGTATCAATGGTTCCGGTAAATCAACCATCATTAAATTGCTTTTACGCTTATATGATGTTACGGAAGGCACGATACTCATTAATGGTAAGCATATCAAAGAGTATAATATAAGCGATTTACGTTCTTGCTTTGGAATTTATTTTCAAAACGGCCGCAATTTTCAATTTAGTTTAAAAGAAAATATTGTGCTGAACAGCAGTAATACGAAAGAGGAAGAATTAGAGAATTTCCTTATAAAGTGTGGTATGGATGATGTTGTAAAATTATGCAAAAAAGATTTGAACACTTATTTAGGGAGAGTTTTCTCCAATGAAGGAATTGAGCTATCAGAAGGGCAAAGACAAAAAATAGCATTAGCAAGAGCTTTGTTTCCAAATAAGCCGGCATATATACTTGATGAGCCATCCTCTTCTCTCGATCCTGAAGCGGAAGAAAAAGTTTTTAACTATATATTTAATAATTGCTTTCATAAGATAGTTTTGTTTACTGCCCATCGTTTTTCTGTATTAAACAGGGTTGATAAAGTTGTGGTTTTAGATAATGGCATTATTTCAGAACAAGGGACTGTGGAAGAACTTTTAAAACAAGAGAAGTTGTTTGCAAGGATTTATAATTATCAGGCAGACAAATTTAAAAGACAGGGGGAGATATGAAAAAGAAGCGGATAAAGCAGGGCTTATGTTATATAGTTCCATATTCTGCAGGTTTCCTAGTATTTTACCTCATTCCGGTCATATGGTGTATTATTTATTCCCTGACCGGTGGAGTCGGGGGACAGGTGTTTGTTGGATTTGAGAATTATAAGTCTGTACTTGGCAGCCACGCTTATCGGTTAGCAATATATAATACAATGCGTTTCCTGCTGTTTGGAGTACCGGCTGCAGTTGTTATATCCTTCTTTCTGGCAGTAATGCTGCAGGGAATCGGCCGGAGAAATACTTTGTACAGGATCATATTTTTATATCCCATGGTATTGCCTGTAGCGGGGATCGTCTTTTTTATAAAAGATTTTTTCGGGAATGATGGGATTGTCGGCAGTATTTTTTCCCTGATTGGAAGTACTCCGAAGGATTTGCTGAATTCCGAATATGCTTTTTTTATTTTAGTTGGATTGTACGTCTGGAAGAATTGCGGATATGGAATGATTATCTTTTTAGTAGGGCTTAATAGTATTCCTGCGGAATTAAAAGATATTGCAAAAATAGAAGGTGCGAATGCCATCCGGATTTTCCGGTATGTTACTTTTCCTCAATTGGTTCCCAGTTTCTTTTTCGTTATTGTTATTGCTATAGTTAACTCATTCAAATGTTTTAAAGAGGCTTATCTGATTGGAGGGGATAGTCCGAATAGCAGTATATATATGCTGCAGCATTTTATGAATAATAATTTCCAAAGCCTTAATTATCAAAGGCTATCTGTTGCAAGTATTCTATTATTTGTTATTATATGGCTGTTAGTGTTCCTGCTGTTCCAAAAGAAGAATAGATGGGAGGGATCCTATTTATGAAAAAAAAGGTTTTAAATCTTATACTGACTTTACTGTTTTTGCTGTTTCTATTTCCGGTTATATATACAGCAGTAAATTCATTCAGTAAAGGCTTTTTAGGACTTGAAATACAGCAATATGGTCTGGAGGGGTATTATGAGGTCTTTCTTTCCTGTCCGGATTATTTGATTAAGTTCTGGAATTCACTGCTGCTGTCTGCAGTTATTGTGACGGGGCATGTCATTTTGTCTTGTCTGGCAGGATATGGACTTTCCCGTTTTCCTATACCTGGAAAGAATATATATTTCTATCTGTTAATCATTATAATGATGATGCCTTATCAGGTTACTTTAGTATCTAATTTTATTGTTATAGATAAACTACATTTGCTCGATTCATACTTAGCTATTATTCTTCCTGCCATCTTTTCTCCTTTTGGGGTATTTTTAATGAGGCAGTCATTCGATGCCTGCCCGAAGGAACATGTGGAAGCCGCTATGCTGGATGGAGGAGATCCCTTTCCAATATTAATTAAAATCATGCTGCCCGAATGTAAGGCGTCAATTGTAACATTAGTTTTGTTATGTTTTATTGACTCATGGAATATGGTGGAACAGCCTTTAATTTTCATCAGGAATGCATACAGATACCCTTTATCTGTTTTTTTAGCACAGATAGAAGAAAGTAATAGGGCTGTGTTGTGTGTATGCGGTATTCTTGCATCATTACCAACGTTACTGTTGTTCTTCTATAGTGAAGATGATCTTATGGATGGGATAGGGTTTTGCAGGGTATGAAAAGGAAAAAAATAATTTTGATTATTTCGGGAATATGCTGCATGATTTTGGCTGTATTTACGGTTATCAGCGATGTGATTTACCGAAATACTGTACCGGAGGTGTCCTCCATTTGTTATGAGGGAAGTTTTTCCTTTGAGGAAGAGAGATTAACATTTTTTGTCCCAGAAGAAACAATAACAGGAAATGAGAATGGGAAATATATATTTAAAGTACTGAAAAGGCCTGGAAGATTTCGGGAAGAGTATTATGTAAAAGCAGTTCCTGTTGAAATTTATCAGGGAGAGGGGACAGGGGAGGTAAGGAATGAGAAGGGATATGTAAGGATACAGGTAATTGGACTTGAACATCTGGATAATATAGTTATAAAATCCAGCGCTGTGTTAACGGATGGTGAAACTATAAAGTGGTTGAATCCGGAGGATGATAAAAAAATAAATGCATAATATATCTGTGGCTATTATAGATGATTGTGTTAATTTGGATGTTTTTAAAGGAATTGAAAAAAATAAAATTGATTTTTATTTTGCTGATAATAATCAAATATCCAAAGGCGGGGAGCAACATGGAAAGGAAACCCACGGAACAATTTGCGCAGCAATTTTTGAAAAATATACGGGTTGTAATAAAATAATATGTATTCAGGTCCTGGACGAGATGTCACATACCGGAAGTGTCGACAGGCTGTTACTTGCCTTAAGATGGTGCGAATCGCATAAAATTAAAATATGCAGTCTTAGTTTAGGAGTAATTGGTCATATTAATCAAAATACTTTAAGAAACCAGATAGCCGGAATGGTTACAAAAGGACATATCATTGTAGCTGCAATGGGGAATAATAACCGTTCTGTTGTTCCTGCTGATCTTATTGGAGTTATCAGAGTACGGGTATGCGATAATTTATGGGGGGCTCAATGTGTGTTGGGGAAGAAAGGGCTTTTTGAACCCGATTTTTTGGCAGCGGGTAAGCATGAACTAATGTATACGACCGGTAAGATAAATTTAATTTGTGGGGAAAACAGTTTCGCGGTTCCCGTGGTTACCGCCATGGTTTACAAGATACTGATGAAGAAATCTGGCTTAGATGTATTTCATATACTATCCGGAGTGGAATGCAGTTCTATATTATTGTATAACCGCGGTAAGAATTTTTATGGATATTACAGAGATATTGTCTGGTCAAGGATCGAAAAAGAAAATTATGTAAATAGATTACATGGTATGCAACCGGTAAAGGTATCGGTTCCTATCCTGTTTATATGTGATGAATCGAAGAAAAGAATCAAGGTCGGCAAAGAATTCATAAGTTTTATGAAAAAGAATGAATATTACAGCATTATGGTTGAAATAGGAAGAAATCCGGTTGAGAAAGAATCTATATGGTTTCCTGATTATAAATTGTTTTATCATGCAGCGGAATTCTTTGTCCAATATTATGAATTGGATTATCTAGTGGTGTGTCTGGAAAAAAAAGATTTTCAAACGGAGGATTATACATTAGCAGTGACTCATATGATATCCGGGACTATAGAAAATGAATTTGATAAAATAAGGATCTTATGGGAAGAGGAATAAAAGGAAACCATTTAAAACAGGAAGCGTTGCCATCAGGCGACGCTTTTTTAAGTGAAAATATCAGTTTTGTTAAAGAAATATTTAGAAATTACCGTGCTGTTCTTTAAGCTTTGCCTGGTAGGATATAGACAATGAATAACAGACAGGAAGCGGATGTATAAGGAGAACAGGAGCAGGGTATGGAATATACGGCGGGAATGAAAAAGGCAGAATTGAAACCGAATATGGAATATAGGGGAAGAACGGAAGGGAAAAGGCTCATAAAGCCTTCTTACGTAATAACGGCGCTGGGAATTACGTTTTGTGCGGCGTTTACTATATACGGTATGCAGAAAGGGCTGTTTACCTCTCAGGAGGCTATGGAGCAGTTCCTGAAGCCTTTTGGGATATGGGGGCCTCTCATCTTTATTTTAATCCAGGTAGTTCAGGTAGTGGTTCCTATTATACCGGGCGGGGTTTCCTGTTTGGGCGGCGTGCTGCTTTTCGGGCCGTTGTGGGGTTTTGTATATAATTACGTAGGTATCTGTATCGGATCGGCCTGTGCCTTCCAGATATCCAGAAGGCTGGGAATGCAGGCTGTGGAAAAAGCGGCTGACGGTCAGAAATATGGAAAATATCTGAAGTGGATGGAAAACGGCACCTTTGATAAATGGTTTGCACTGGCTATATTTTTCCCTGCGGCGCCCGATGATCTGCTTTGCTTTCTGGCCGGCGTAACATCCATGTCATTTAAAAAATTTATGATAATTATTCTGCTTGGCAAGCCGTTATCCATTGCGGCATATTCTCTGGGGCTGCAGTTGCTATTTACCCAGGTTCTCCAGATGATCCGGTAGGCATGTTCGTTCAGGCAGGAAAGAAAGAGGGAGTGGAAAATGCAAAAAGTATTGCTTTATAACGGCGGTATGAAGGTGGCAGGTAAAAGCGGTGTGGGGCGGGCCATGGAGCACCAGGCGCGGGCGCTGGAAAATGCGGGGATCCCTTATACATTTGATACAAAAGATGATTATACGGTGGTCCATCTGAATACCGTGTTCCCGGATTCGCTGTGGATGAGCGTAAAAGCCCGTATGCAGGGAAAAGCGGTGGTTTATTATGGGCATTCCACCATGGAGGATTTCAGGAATTCTTTTGTGGGATCGAATATGGCCGCAGGACTGTTCCGGAGATGGATCAGCCGGTGCTATAGAAGCGGGGATGTGATAATTACACCCACACCTTATTCCGCACGGCTTCTTGGGACTTATGGATTAAACAAACCCATAGTGCCCCTTTCCAACGGTATTGATCTGGCCGTTTATAAAAAGAGCGAAGAGGGAGCCAAGAGATTCCGGGAAACCTATTGCATTCCCGCTTCCCGGAAGGTTGTGCTGGGGGTGGGACATTATATAGAAAGAAAAGGGATCCTTGATTTCGTGGAAATGGCAAAACGGTATCCCCAATATGAATTTATCTGGTTTGGCTCCACACCCACCGCCCTGATTCCCCCGCGGATCAGGAGGGCGGTCAGGACGCAGCTTCCCAATCTGCAGTTCCCGGGCTATATCAGCAAAGAAAAGCTGATGGACGCCTACAGCGGAAGCGATTTATTCTTCTTTCCCACGTTGGAAGAGACGGAAGGGATTGTCATGCTGGAAGCCATGGCGATGCATACGCCGGTGCTCGTGAGGGATATCCCTGTATATGAAGGCTGGCTTACACATGGAAAGACCGTTTATAAAGGGAAGAAGCAGGATGATTTCGAAAAGCTTATACCGGCGATCCTGGAAAAACAGCTTCCGGATTTGACGGAGGAAGCCTACCGGCTGGTGGGGGATAACAGTATCAGTAAAATAGGAACGGTTCTTGCTGAAATTTATGCCGGCTTATTAGAGGAGGGGACCTATGAAAATACTAATTACAACAGATTGGTATGAACCGGTGATTAACGGTGTCGTTACGTCTGTCCTGACATTAAAAAAAGAACTTATCCGCAGAGGGCATGAGGTGAAGGTGGCTACCCTATCGGATACGGGACACTCTTATAAAGAAGGAGATGTCTATTACATGCGTTCCGTGGATATCAGCAGGATTTATCCCGGCGCAAGGGCTGTATGCTTTCCGGGAAACAGGCTGTACGAGGAACTGCTTGGCTGGCAGCCGGATATCGTCCATTCCCAATGCGAGTTCAGCAGCTTCCTGATCGCCCGCAAAATAGCGGCAGAGCTGGGAATACCGGTCGTTCATACCTATCACACGGTATATGAGGACTACACCCACTATTTCAGCGCCGGAAGGCCCTGGGGCAGACAGGCGGCCGCGTGGTTTTCCCGGTTTATCCTGGAAAAAACGGATTTTGTCATTGCTCCTACCCAGAAGGTGAAAGGGCTTCTTGATTCCTATGGCGTGGATCGCCCTGTTGCGGTGATTCCCACGGGTATCCGGTTGGAACGCTTTCTGCCGGTTTGCTGGGAAACGGTGGATCGGGACAGAAGAGAAGTACGGGAAAGCTGCGGAATCGGAGAAGAAAAAAAGGTGCTGCTTGTTCTGGGCCGCCTTGCCAAGGAAAAAAATATAGAAGAAATCATCTCCTATTTCGGGAAGATGAACCGGGAGGAACTGGAGCTTCTGATCGTCGGGGACGGTCCGTACAGAAAGGAACTGGAACTTCTGGCGGATGAGCAGAAGAACAGCAGCCGCATTCATTTTACGGGGATGGCCACACCGGAGGAAACCGCTGCCTATTACCGGGCGGCAGACCTCTTTGTCAGCGCTTCACAAAGCGAAACCCAGGGAATTACTTATCTGGAGGCCCTTTCCAGCGGACTGCCGGTAGTATGCAGAAAAGATCCTTGTGTGGAAGGGATTGTAAAGCATAAGGAAAACGGCTACCAATACGAAACCTTTGAAGAATTCCGGGATGAATGCCTGAAAATTACCGGGGATGTGGACTGGAAGAATTTCCTGTCCGCGGGGGCGGTACAGACAGGGCTGCAGTTCGGTGCCAGACAGTTTGGGGAAAAGGTGTGCGGCGTGTATCAGGCCGCGCTTGCGGGAAGACGCAGCCGGATACGCATAGGCTTTAAAGGGGCGGCGGCTTCCTAAGGATAAGCGGAAAGCAAATACTCACGGACTAAACCCATGGATTCTCCTCCGTGGGTTTTTATGTCGGCAGGAATTTTTACCTTTTTTGGACTTGCATAAACCGAACATATGTACTATAATATGGAAAAGAACGTATGTTCGATTTAACTCCGCGTTTCCGCATGCGTAAGAAGGGATGGAAGCGCAGGAAAAGGCAGGGGCAGAATGGATTACGGAATAACCGACAGACAGATGAGCATTATGGATAAGCTGGGGATCCTGACAGATGCGGCGAAGTATGATGTGGCCTGTACCAGCAGCGGGACGGATCGCAGCGGAGACGGGACGGGTATGGGGAATGCGATTAAGGCGGGGATCTGCCACAGCTTTTCCGGAGACGGCCGCTGTATCAGCCTGCTTAAGATTCTATTTACCAATGAATGCATATATGACTGTAAGTACTGCATCAACCGCTGCTCCAACGATGTTCCCCGGGCTTCTTTTACGCCGGAGGAGGTATGCAGGCTTACCATTGAATTTTACAGAAGGAATTACATAGAAGGGCTGTTTTTGAGTTCGGGGATTCTGTACAGCCCGGATTATACCATGGAGCTTTTATACCGGACGCTTTTTAAGCTGCGCAGGGAGTATCACTTCCAGGGTTATATTCATGTAAAGGCTATCCCGGGGGCCAATCCGGAGCTGGTGCGCCTTACGGGATTCCTGGCGGACAGGATGAGCGTGAATCTGGAGCTGCCTACCGCGGAGGGACTGAAGAAGCTGGCCCCCAATAAGCACAGGAAGAATATTCTCACGCCCATGCGGCTGATACAGAACGGAATAACCGAGAACAAAAATGAGGTGGCGGTTTACCGCCATGCGCCGGTATTTGTACCGGCGGGACAATCCACACAGATGATTATCGGTGCTACCGGCGAGAGCGATTTCCAGCTGATGATGGTGGCCCAGAATCTATATGATAAATTCAGCCTGAAACGGGTATTTTATTCAGCCTTTGTGCAGGTAAATGAGGACAAGGAGCTTCCGGCGCTGCCGGGAGGCCCTCCGCTGCTTCGGGAGCACAGACTGTATCAGGCGGACTGGCTTCTGCGGTTTTATGGATTTCAGGCGGAGGAGCTGCTGGATGAGAGCCGGCCCAACTTCAATGTACTGCTGGATCCCAAGGAGGATTGGGCGCTGCGGCATCTGGAATGTTTTCCGGTGGAGGTAAACCGCGCCGATTACCACACGCTGCTGCGTGTGCCCGGAATCGGTGTGAAAAGCGCCCAGCGGATAGTAAAGGCCCGGCGGAGTGCCTGCCTGCGTTTTGAGGATTTAAAGAAGATAGGAGTGGTCCTGAAGAGGGCGCTTTATTTCATAACCTGCCAGGGGCGTATGATGTATAATACCAGGATGGAGGAAGACTATATAACCCGTAACCTGCTGTCGGTGAAGGAAAAGCTGCCGGCGGAAGCCGGAGGGATGTCTTTCCGGCAGCTGTCGCTGTTTGATGATGTCCGTTTTACGGCAAAACAGCAGGAAATCAGGCAGCTGGGATAACCGTTTATATACGGAGGGTGTAAGGATGGAACAGATATTTATTTGTGAAGATTCCCAGGAAGGCGTGTTTACCGGGATTTATGACGCATATGCTTTAAAGTGTGATCATGACAATACCTATATACAGATTGGGGAGGACGGAAACCTCCGTCTGTTTGCTGAATACAGGGAGATTACACCGGACGTGCAGAAGGCGGATAAGGTGAGGCGGACCATTCTTTCCCGATTCGGGGAGGAATGCTACGAGCAGTTCTGTTATGCGTTATCCTCCTGGGAAACGGATAAGGGGCAGGCCGTCTACAGGGCTGTTGCGGAAGGGCTTAAGGGGCAGTTTCGCGGGAAGCTGCAGGATCATTTGGGAAATGCCGATGTACGCCGTGTTTTTGAACTGAGCAGGTCTGCCGGAAACGAGGCGCATCATCTTCTGGGTTTCCTGCGCTTTGAGGAGACCGCAGGGGGTGTCCTTTTTGGGGAAATCGGACCAAAGAATAATGTAGTTCCCTTTATGATGCCTCATTTTGCGGACCGGTTTCCGAAAGAAAATTTTATTATTTATGATAAGGGACGGAAGCTTTACGGCATCCACCAGGCCGGAAACCCCTGGTTTATGGCTCAAATGGAGCATGGCCCGGAAAAGCGGGATTTGGAATTTTCAGAGGAGGAAAGAAATATCCAGGAACTTTTCCGGTATTTCTGCCGTAAGATAATGATAAAGGAACGGGAGAATAAGAAATTGCAGAGACAGAACCTCCCTTACAGGTTCCAAGAATATATGATAGAATTTGTAAAGAATGAGCAGAAAACGGGACGGTGAAAATGCGGGCAAACACCGGAAATCACACTTTTAGACAAAGAAAGGAGCGGGTTTGGCTCCATGCCGGGACATAATGCAGTATGGCTTTTTTACCTGTCATTTTACGTCGAAAAATGGGGGTTTACATTTCTACCCAATGCTGTATAATATGATAAATCCAAGTAAGAAAGTGAGACAGGAGTGCAAAAACACAAACGCCCCGGGCGGTATATCATGGGTTTTTGTATATATCCGGGAAGTCACTGAACAGTTACGGTATATTTAAGGAAAGGATGAAAGTGAGTGGTAAGTATGAATGGAATCAATCAGTATAAAATTGTGCTGAGACCGGACGAGGTACAGGATTTTGTAAACGCGGCCTCCAGGTGTGATTTCGATATTGACATAGCGTATAACAGCTATGTGGTAGACGCTAAATCTATTCTTGGTGTGTATGGACTGGACCTTACCCGTGTATTGACAGTAACCTGTCATGGATACAGCAAAGAATTTGACAATTACCTCAGAAAATTTGCAATTGCCTGCTGAATGAATGGCGTGAATAAGAACGATTGTACGGTATAAATTGTTTTAGACCCATATAAAGTTTGACTCCCTGTAAAGAAGTGTGTACTATCTTTATAGGGAGTTTTTGTCTGTTCGTAAAGAAGGGCTCTCCTTTGGACTGGAATTTTTCCCGGGTTTTGATGCGGCAGAATGTTTTCTTAATAAGGAGGAATGTGTAACGTGGAAATCAGAATATCCGTGCGCAGCCTGGTGGAATTTATCCTGCGCAGCGGCAGTATAGACAACCGGAAGGGCGCGGCACCTGATAATGCTATGGCGGAGGGCGGACGGATCCACCGCATGATTCAGCGGAGAATGGGATCCGATTACCAGGCGGAGGTAGTGATGCGCTACAGATGGAGCACTTCTGCTTACGATTTGGTGGTGGAAGGCAGGGCCGACGGAGTTATCAGCGGAGACGTTGTTACCATAGATGAGATTAAAGGAACCTACCGTGATTTGGACAAAATGAAAGAGCCGGTGGATGTCCATCTGGCCCAGGCCAAATGCTATGCCTGTATGTATGCCAGAGAGCATGAAAGCATGCAGATGAAGGTACGGATGACCTACTGTAATATAGAAACAGAAGAGCTGCGGTATTTTGTGAATACCTACCAGCGTGCCGAACTGGATGAATGGTTTGATGCCCTGCTGCAGGAATATAAAAAATGGGCGGATTTCTCCAACGAGTGGCAAAAGACAAGGACGGCTTCCATCCGCCAGCTGGATTTTCCATTTCCCTACAGGGAAGGGCAGAAGGAACTGGCTACCTATGTATACCGCAGTATTGTGCATAAGCGGAAGCTGTTTATAGAAGCCCCCACCGGGGTGGGAAAAACAATTTCCACGGTGTTCCCCGCTGTTAAGGCTCTTGGGGAAGGCAAGGCGGAACGGATTTTTTACCTGACGGCTAAAACCATCACACGTACGGTGGCGGATAATACCTTCCAGCTGCTTAGGGAGAGACAGCTGCGGTTTAAGACGGTTATTCTGACCGCGAAGGATAAAATCTGTTTTATGGAAGAAACGGAATGCAATCCCGGAGCCTGCCCTTATGCTGACGGCCACTATGACCGGATTAACGAGGCGATCTACGATCTGCTGATTCATGAGGATCATTACAACCGGGAAAAGGTGGAGGAATATGCCCGGAAATATAAGGTGTGCCCATTTGAAATGAGCCTGGACATGAGCCTTTTTTCCGACGGGATTATCTGTGATTATAACTATGTTTTCGATCCCCATGTATATTTGAAGCGTTTTTTTGCGGAGGGTGTACAGGGGCAGTATATTTTCCTCATCGACGAAGCCCATAACCTGGTGGACAGGGGAAGGGAAATGTACAGTGCGGTACTGGTGAAGGAAGATTTCCTGGCTTTAAAAAAGATAGTGCGGGAATATGACGGCAAGATGGAAAACCAGCTGGACCGGTGCAGCAGGGAGCTTCTTCCTCTGAAACGGGAATGTGAGGACTGCCGTATTGTAGGTTCCATCGAGCCTTTTGTACAGGCTGTGGAGCGGCTGTATGAAACCATGGAAAAATATCTGGAGGAGCATGACGATAGCCCTGTCAGGGATGAGGTGCTGGACTTCTTTTTTGAGGTGTCCCATTTCCTCCTGATCTATGACAAGCTGGACGACAACTATGTGATTTATACGGAGCTGGAGGAGGATGACCGTTTCCTTGTGAAGCTGTTTTGCGTAAATCCTTCGGTGAATCTGAAGGAATGCATGGAACGGGCGAGGAGCACCGTACTTTTTTCAGCGACACTTCTGCCCATCCAGTATTATAAGAGCCTTTTGGGGGGAGACAAGGAAGATTTTGAGGTATATGCCAAATCCACCTTCAATCCCAAGAAAAAGGCACTTTATATAGGAAGTGATGTCACCAGCAAGTACACAAGAAGGTCACCCAGGGAATATTATAATATCGCCAGCTATCTTCATGAGATTACCAGGATGCGCCATGGGAATTATTTGATCTTTTTCCCCTCTCATTCCTTCCTTCAGAGCGTGTTTGAAGTCTACGAGGAACACTTCCTGGATACGGAAACGGAAGAGTGCATGATTCAGGAGGATATCATGAGTGAAGCGGAAAGGGAAGAATTTTTGGGCCGCTTTGAAGGAAACCGGAATTGTGAGCTGGGCGATGTGATTCACATGGACATTGAGGTGGAAGAGGAAAAGAGCCTTCTGGGGTTTTGTGTTATGGGAGGTATATTCAGTGAAGGTATCGATCTGAAGAATGACAGCCTCATAGGGGCAATCATCGTGGGAACCGGCCTTCCCCAGGTATGCAATGAGCGGGAAATTCTGAAATGCTACTTCGATGCCGCCGGTAAAAACGGATTTGATTATGCTTACCGTTACCCGGGTATGAATAAGGTTCTTCAGGCCGCAGGAAGGGTAATACGTACCGCGGAGGATGTGGGTATCGTGGCCCTTCTGGATGACAGGTTCCTGAACGGTGCTTATCAGCAGCTCTTCCCCAGAGAATGGGAGGAATACGAAGTGGTCACGGCAGACAGAGTGGCACGCCGGGTGGAACGGTTCTGGGATGAATGGCTGTTCACAAAAGAAAAAAGCTGAGGGAAATCCCCCGCCAACGCAAGGTTATTCCTTTTTGCCGGCGGGGGATTTGCCTTATGTGTGATTGCCCGGATGTCTGTTGCCGCCGCATTTTCTTACGGCAAGCCCAGTAAATGCGCTTACCTGCTGAACAGTTACAGCAATAATTCAATTTCTTCCTTATAGGGGGGAAGCGTCTTTTCCGGGTTTTCCGGATCCGGACGGTACGGCGTTTCCAGGATTCTGGGAATACCCGGAAAATCGGGATGATGGACGATATACCTTAAGGCATCGTAGCCGATGGTACCTTCTCCGATGTTGGCATGGCGGTCTTTGCCGGCTCCCAGGACGTTCTTGCTGTCATTGATATGAAAGACCGCGATCTGGTCCTTTCCCAGCCGTTTGTCAAACTGTTCCATAACGCCTTCAAAATCCGTTACGATATCGTAACCTGCGTCATTCACGTGACAGGTATCAAAGCATATCCGTAATTTCTCATTACAGACTACCCCATCATAGATGGCGGCAAGTTCTTCAAAGCTCCGGCCGATTTCCGAACCCTTGCCGGCCATGGTTTCCAGGGCAATACAGCAGGGGGTATCCGGCGTCAGCACCGCGTTCAGCCCCTGGACGATCCGGCGGATACCGGTTTCGGTCCCGGCGCCCACATGGGCACCCGGATGGAGGATAAGGATCTTGCTGCCCATAGCAATGGTGCGTTCCAGCTCCAGGGCGAGGAAATCCACAGCCAGTGTATAGGTATCCGGGTTTACCGAATTGCCCAGATTAATGATATAAGGGGCGTGGATAACAAAGTCCTCTATCCCGTTTTCCGCCATATAATCCCGGGCGGCATCGATATTCAGTTCTCCAATCGCCTTCCGTTTGGTATTCTGGGGGGCGCCGGTGTAGACCATAAAGGTATTGGCTCCATAGGAAACCGCTTCTTTGGCAGAACCAAGCAGCATATCCTTTCCGCCCATTTTTACATGTGATCCTATTTTTATCATATATGAAAACTCCATAGTAATGCAGATTTGTGTGAACGGTTATAACTGTTCAGTCCCTTCACATGCACTGTCAAAATTCCTGTTTCCTGTATTTAGCGCCGCCTTTTCAGACAGCAAGTTAGTATATCACAGGTTCTGCCGGATGTCCATGGTATGTTTCGTCACGGGGGCAGATAAAAAAGCCGGTGCCGCCATGGTTCCCTCGTTCCCCCCGGGCAGGCGGGATAGTGGTTATGTGGAAAAAATTGTGGAATGTGCGGATTATCAGAAAATGACACGCAGTTTTCCTGGAATGACATGTGGAAAACATGTTTATGACAGTCGGAATTGTGGATAACTATGTGGAAAGTGGGGATTTCTTTTGCAGATATTGTCGAATTGACACGTTTGGAGTCGGTTATACACATTTTCACATCATGGTCGATATAAAGTAAAAAAACTGCAGCAGTCAATTTTATTATGTAAATCAATGTGGATAATTTAAAAGGCTTATCCACAGAAACAGGGAAAAAACTAATAGAAAAAAAGGTGTGAATTACGCTTATCCACACATATGGATAAGTGGAAAACGATGCAAATAAAAAGTGGAAAGCGAAAATGGGATATGGTATACTATAGCGTGCACATGCGCCTCATCAAAAGGAGAGGCGGCGTAACAGTTCCGTATGCTCCGAACTGTTACGGGGCGAAAGCAAATTTAGTTAGGAGGACACAAGTATGTGGGCTTACGAAAGTGTATTTTATCAGATATATCCTCTGGGGTTCTGCGGGGCGCCGTTTGAAAATGACGGAAGCACTCCTGCATCGGAACAGGCCGGAATACAAAAGGTTAACGGCTGGATTGGGCATATAAAGAAGCTGGGTGCCAATGCCATCTATTTTTCTCCGTTGTTTGAATCGGATACCCATGGCTATAATACCAGGGACTTCAGAAAGGTGGACTGCCGTCTTGGCACAAACGAAGATTTCAAAAAGGTTTGTGAAACCCTTCATGAAGAAGGGATCCGCGTGGTACTGGACGGTGTGTTCAACCATGTGGGAAGAGGCTTCTGGGCATTTCAGGATGTGGTGAAAAACAGGGAGAATTCTCCCTATTTACATTGGTTCCATATTGATTTGGGAGGAAACTCCAATTATAATGACGGCTTATGGTACGAAGGCTGGGAAGGCAATTATGACCTTGTGAAGCTTAATCTGCAGAATGAGGAAGTAATTACCCATATTTTTGACAGTGTGAGATTCTGGGTGGATGAATTTGACATAGACGGCCTGCGGCTGGATGTGGCCTATTGCCTGGATCACAACTTTGTCAGACGGCTCCGCAGCCTTTGTGACGGGCTGAAGCCGGACTTTTTCCTTGTGGGAGAGATGCTGCACGGGGACTATAAGGTTCTGGTGAATGAGGGGATGCTGCATTCCGCTACCAATTATGAATGCTATAAGGGACTGCATTCCAGCTTTAACAGCATGAATATGTTTGAAATTAACCATTCCCTGTTAAGACAGTTCGGAGCGGAAAACTGGACGCTGTATAAAGGGCTGCATCTGTTTTCTTTTGTGGATAACCATGATGTGACCAGGATAGCCAGCCTTCTGGGAAATGAAAAGCATCTGCCTCTGATCTATGCCATGATGTTCGGAATGCCGGGGATTCCCTGTGTATATTATGGAAGCGAGTGGGGAGCCATGGGAAATAAGAGTGACGGCGATCAGGCTCTGCGCGCATGTTTTGCGGAGCCGCAGGAGAATGAATTGACAGCGTTTATCGGAAAGCTGGCAAAGGCTAAAAAGGCGTCACATGCGCTCAATTATGGAAATTTCAGTTCTGTTGTCCTGACGAACAGGCAGTGTATCTTTGAACGGGCGGCGCAGGGAGAACGGGTGCTTGTAGCAATAAATGCGGATGGCGAGCCATATACGGCGCACTTTGATGCAGGCTGCGGAACGGCGGTTGATTTGATTAGCGGTGAAAGCCATGATTTCGGCGGAGGGAGCACGCTGCCCCCCTACAGCGCTTTTTACTGGAAATGTGAAGCGTAAGGAGATGATCCGGGGAACCGTTCAGGCGGGCCTGCGTATTTCCTGTGCAGTCTGTCCAAACGGTTCCGTCTTAAAGCCCTGAAAGGCGGGGACGGGATCACCTGTCGTTATCCTGGTTTTATGCGGGGGCATCCAGAAGGCTGCGGACGGCACGGACGGCATCCCCGTCGGTCTGCCAGATTTCATATTCGCTCATTCCGGGTATGCCCATGGAGACATGAGATCTGCGGAACTGCATGCCGCTTTCCAGTATCCGTTTGCCGGACATATGGAAGGCTGTTAGAGAGGTTTCCGCAAGCAGGGTGCGTACAGCGCCGGCATTTACACCTGCGCCCGCCAGTATGGTCAGATCCGTTCCCGCTTTTTCCTGAAGCTCCTGTAAAAGTGCGATACCTTCCAGGCAGGAAGGGGCCTGGCCGGAAGTGAGGATGGTATCGATACCCAGCTCCCTGGACTGCTCCAGCGCCTCAAAAGGATCCCGGCACATATCAAAGGCACGGTGCAGGGTAACGGACATCCCGTCCGCCGCTTCCATCAGCTGCTTCATATATTCCATATGCAGGGAACCGGCAGGGGTCAGGCAGCCGATGACCACCCCTTCTGCGCCCGCCTGACGAAATTGGCGCACTTCCTCCGCAATAACCTGGAATTCTTCCCCGGAATATAGGAAATCGCCGAAACGGGGCCTTATCAGAGCATGGATCCGGATATCCGAAAGCATGCGGATACGGCGGAAAAGGGAAAGTGTGGGGGTGGTTCCTCCGATGATCAGATTGGAACACAGCTCCAGCCTGTCAGCCCCGCCCTTTTCGGCAATAAGAGCGGATTCCACGGAGTCAACACAGCATTCTAATAAATAAGAAGACATGGCAGAACCTCCTGTTATATATTTCCGGTCCGCGGGCCATACTCCCGGCCGGACCTGTCCTGTATCCAGTGTATCACAGGGAGAAAGGAAAAACCATAAAAGGATGTTTTTGTTGTTTTCAGCGATGAATGTGTACAAACTGTGAACAAAATCTTATGAAATTCATAATTTGTTAAAAAAGTTTATAAAAACTATTTACAAGTTTAGAGAAAAGTGTTATTCTCATTTTCGTAATACAGATGCAGCCGCATGTAAGGCTGTATGTTTCGATTAGGAGGAGAATTAATTATGAAGAAAAAATTAGTAGCAGTTTTAACAGCAGCAGTTATGACATCCGCACTTATGGTAGCATGTGGTTCCAGCGATGCAGCAGCACCGGTTGAATCCAGCGCAGTAGAATCTTCCGTTGAAGCTACTGTAGAATCCAGCGTAGCAGAGTCCAGCGAAGCAGAATCTTCCGTAGAAGCTTCTACCGAAGCAGCTACCGAATCCGTAGAGCCTACAACAGAAGCAGCTACCGAGACTGAGACAGGTTCCACCGAAGCTACAGAAACCGCTTCTACCGAAGCAACTGAGACAGCTTCCACCGAAGCAGCTGAATAATTCAGTCGTCTGCTTTTAAATATTCTGCAGTATTGCAGAACACAAACAGAAATAGAATAACGTAAAGAGAAAGCAGGTTTTCCGATGGGAAACCTGCTTTTTTTTGAACAACGGATGGCCCGCGCAGCGAGTCAGACATTGTTTGCGCATTGTAGGAGGATAAGAGCAAAGATCGGAACAGCTACGAGACTTTCCATCCTGTTTCAGGACAAAAGGCGGAGCCTGGAGGCAAGCTTCCCTGCAAGGAAATTTCCGGCCAGCCCGGCCAGGACACCGAACAGGATCCCGCAGAGCACATCCGTAGGATAGTGGACATAGAGGTAAAGGCGGGAAAAAGCAATGAGCGCCGCCAGAATCATGGCAGGGATCCCCAGCCGTCTGTTGTTTTTCAAAATTGCCGTTGCGGATGCAAAGGATGCATAGGTATGGCCGGACGGAAAGGAAAAATCCGTGGGAGCGGCAATGAGAAGTTCAATGGCCGTATTAACGGTAAAGGGCCTCAGCCTCGCTATCAGCGGCTTTAAAATCATATTTCCCGTCACCACCATAATGAGCAGGGCAATTGCCGAAGCAATGCCTGTTTTTCTTGTTTTGGGTATAATAAGAAGGACAACGGTGAGCAGAATCCAGAATATGCCGGCATTTCCCAAAGCAGAGATAAAGGGCATGACAATATCCAGGAATTCATTACGGAACAGGTGCTGTATGGCGTTTAAAAATTCAATTTCCCAGCTCATAGTGTTTCCTTTCGTCTAGTTTTTTCCTTATAATGAGGAAGCATATCAAATGGGCGACTGCCGTAACCAGCCAGGTGACCGGATAAGACAGGTAGAGGACAAAAAGGCTGCGGTGCCATTGGAATACGGTAAATATCCACAGTATACGCAGCCCGCAGGCTCCGGCAAGGGAGACGATCATGGGGATAATGGAATAATTCAGGCCTCTCATGCTTCCCACCAGTACGTCCATCAGGCCGCAGAGAAAATAAACCGTGCAGATGACCTGCATACGCATCAGGCCGTACCGGATAACTTCAGGATCGGAAGAATAGATCTGCAGCAGCTTATCGCCGAAAAAAAAGGCCAGATTCCCCAGGACCAGCCCGACGGTAAAGACAAGCGCTTCGCAGGTAATCAGGATTTTGTTGATCCGTTCCTTTTTATCCGCTCCCAGATTCTGGCTGGTAAAGCTTAAACATGCCTGGTAAAAGGCGTTCATGGAGGTATATACAAAACCCTCCAGATTGCTGGAAGCGGTGCTTCCCGCCATGGCAACGGAACCAAAGGAGTTGATGGAGGACTGGATTAAAACGTTGGATATGGAAAATATTGCGCCCTGCATCCCTGCAGGCAGCCCGATGCGGATCATTTGGATCAGCTTATCCTTATGGATATGCAGCCGGTTTAAATACAGCTTAAAACAGCCGGTTTCATGGAGCAGGCAGCGCAATACAAGCAAGGCGGAAACACATTGGGATATGACGGTTGCTGTGGCTACACCTGCCACCCCCATATCAAAGCAGATGACAAAGACCAGATTCAGGACCACATTGATAATGCCGGCGGCAAAAAGGAAATACAAGGGCCTCTGGGTATCCCCGGTCGCCCGCAGGACAGCCGCGCCGAAATTGTACAGCATGGTGGCAGGCATGCCGACAAAAAAAATACGCATATAAAGAGTGGCCTGGCTTAATACATCGTCAGGAGTCCCCATCAGGGTCAGCAGCGGCTTCGCCAGTACGATTCCGAAGAAAATCAGAAAGGTCCCGCACAAAAGGCTTAATAAAATAGAGGTGTGAACCGTTTCACTCACCGCTTTTTCCTGGCGTGCTCCCATATAATTGGCGACCAGGACGTTGGTGCCGATGGAAAGGCCGATAAAAACATTTACCAGCAGATTGATTAGGGAACCGGTGCTTCCCACCGCCGCAAGCGCCTGATGGCCTGCGAACCGTCCGACCACTACGATATCGGCGGCATTGAAAAGAAGCTGCAGGATTCCGGAAAGCATGAGCGGCACCGCAAATTTTAAAAGCTTTCCGGTGAGTGGGCCGTTACACATGTCAATTTCATATGATTTTGTCTTCATGATATGTGGAGTATCCTTTTTTTATGTGTGCTGAGAAAAATTTATAAATTTTTCCGGATTTCCGGAATATGGAAACCCTTCTTTATAAATTGTACCTCCGTTTTGACGGAAGCACAAGTCTTTCTGCCGGAGGATTTGGGAGTTAAAAAATAACGGAAAAAAAAGTTGACAATACGATATGATATTGTTATAGTGGTAATAGAACAAATAAAACAACAGAAACAACAGAAACAACAGGAGGGCATGTGTATGAATATTTCCAAATTTACACAAAAATCCATGGAGGCCGTAGAGCGCTGCCAGAAGCTGGCGTATGAATACGGCAACCAGGAAATTGAAGAAGAACATCTGCTCTACAGCCTGCTTACCATAGAAGACAGCCTGATACTGAAGCTGATTGAGAAAATGGGAATCCAGAAGGAACACTTTGTGAACCGGGCGGAGAATGCGGTGAGCAAGCGTGTGAAAGTACAGGGCGGCCAGGTCTATGTGGGAAGAGAGCTGAATCAGGTTCTGACATCCGCAGAGGATGAAGCCAGACAGATGGGAGACGAATATGTTTCGGTGGAGCATCTGTTCCTGAGCATGATTAAGCATCCCAATAAGGAAATCAAAGCCATCTGGACGGAATACGGCATTACCAGAGAACGTTTTCTCCAGGCGCTTTCCACAGTGAGAGGCAATCAGAGGGTGACCAGTGATAACCCGGAGGCCACCTACGATACGCTGGAAAAATACGGCGAGGATCTGGTGGAGAAGGCCAGAAACCAGAAGCTGGATCCGGTGATTGGCAGAGACGCGGAGATCCGTAATGTCATCCGTATCCTCTCCAGAAAGACGAAAAATAATCCGGTGCTTATCGGGGAACCCGGTGTCGGCAAGACGGCGGTTGTGGAAGGCCTGGCACAGAGGATTGTGCGGGGGGATGTTCCCCAGGGGCTGAAGGATAAGAAAATATTTGCCCTGGATATGGGGGCGCTGGTTGCCGGCGCCAAATACCGGGGAGAATTTGAGGAACGTCTGAAGGCGGTGCTGGAGGATGTGAAGAACAGTGAAGGACAGATTATCCTGTTCATTGACGAACTGCATACCATTGTCGGCGCAGGCAAGACCGAGGGCAGCATGGATGCGGGCAATATGCTCAAGCCTATGCTGGCAAGAGGTGAGCTGCACTGTATCGGCGCCACCACACTGGACGAATACAGGCAGTATATTGAGAAGGATGCCGCCCTGGAAAGACGGTTCCAGCCGGTCATGGTGGAGGAGCCTACGGTGGAGGATACCATTTCTATCCTCCGGGGGCTGAAGGAGCGTTATGAAGTATACCACGGCGTGAAAATCATGGACAACGCGCTGGTGAGCGCCGCCGTTTTGTCCAACCGCTATATATCCGACCGGTTCCTGCCGGATAAGGCCATTGATCTGGTGGATGAAGCCTGCGCCCTGATTAAAACGGAACTGGATTCCATGCCTACCGAGCTGGATGAACTGCAGCGTAAAATCATGCAGATGGAAATAGAAGAAGCCGCCCTGAAGAAGGAAGAGGACCGGTTAAGCCAGGAGCGTCTGGCCGATCTGCAGAGGGAGCTGGCGGAACTGAAGGAAGAATTCCAGAACCGCAAGGCACAGTGGGACAACGAAAAAGCCAGTGTGGATAAGCTTTCCAGGCTCAGGGAGCAGATTGATGCCGTGCACAGCCAGATAGAAATCGCCCAGCGGGAAGGCGATCTGGAAAAGGCCGCCCAGTTAAGCTACGGACAGCTGCCTGAACTGCGCAAGCAGCTGGAGGTTGAAGAAGAAAAGGTCAGGAGCGAGGATCTTTCCCTTGTCCATGAGAGTGTGAGCGAGGATGAAATCGCAAAGATTGTGTCCAGATGGACCGGAATCCCGATTTCCAAGCTGACGGAAAGTGAAAGGAACAAAACCCTGCATCTGGATGAAGAACTCCATAAAAGGGTGGTCGGACAGGATGAGGGCGTTACCAAAGTGACGGAAGCCATCATCCGTTCCAAAGCCGGGATCAAGGATCCCACCAAGCCCATTGGTTCCTTCCTGTTCCTGGGGCCTACCGGCGTAGGTAAGACGGAGCTGGCCAAAGCACTGGCCGCATCCTTATTTGATGATGAGAACAACATGGTCCGTATAGATATGAGCGAATACATGGAGAAATATTCCGTGTCCAGGCTGATCGGGGCGCCTCCGGGTTATGTAGGCTATGAGGAAGGGGGACAGCTGACCGAGGCCGTAAGGAGAAAACCCTATTCCGTGGTTCTGTTTGATGAGATCGAAAAGGCACATCCGGATGTATTCAATGTGCTTCTGCAGGTGCTGGATGACGGGCGTATTACGGACTCCCAGGGGCGCACGGTAGACTTTAAAAACACCATATTGATTATGACCTCCAATATCGGCGCCAATTACCTGCTGGAAGGAATCAGCCAGGACGGACGGATTTCAGAGGATACAGAAAGGCTGGTAATGACGGATCTGCGGGGCCATTTCAGACCGGAGTTCCTGAACCGTCTCGATGAAATCATCCTCTTCAAGCCGCTTGACAAGGACAACATTGCCGGCATTATCAAGCTGATTATAGGCGATCTGAACCGGCGTCTTTCCGACAGGGAGCTGACGATTGAACTCACACCCGCCGCGGAAGAATTTGTGGTGGAAAATGCCTATGATCCGGCCTATGGAGCAAGGCCGTTAAAGAGATATATCCAGAAGCATGTGGAGACTCTTTCCGCAAAGCTGATCCTGCAGGATGCTGTAGGAGAAGGGGATACGATACTCATTGATGTGAAAGACGGCAGGCTGGAAGCCCACAGGAAGGAAGTTCCTGCTATGGCATAAGAGTAAAAATAGAAAGCGCCGGGACGGTCCGCAAGCAGCAAACAATCGTCCCGGCGCTTTCAGCGTATTCTTATTTCCCGGTATTTTTCTCATCCGGTTTTTTCCCGGACCCAAAGCGGCCCATCAGTGCCACAACCAGGCTGATAATGATGATTACGGTGAAAATTCCCACCATACCTTTCCCCATAATAGAAAGGGTGATTAAAAAATTATCCCACATATAAATTCTCCTTTCCCGGAAAATCGGTTTCTATAAATAAAAGAACAAGAATCTTACAGATAGGCGGAAACAAGGCTGATAACCAGACCTCCCGCAATAACGGAAGCAATCTGTCCGGATACGTTTACTCCTGTCGCCTGCATGATGAGGATATTGCCCGGATCCTCCTTCATAGCCATTTTCTGAACCACACGCGCCGACATGGGGAAGGCCGAAATGCCGGCAGCCCCGATCATGGGATTGATTTTTTCCTTGCGGAACAGATTCAGTACCTTGGCAAAGACAACCCCTCCGATGGTATCAAACACGAAAGCCAGAAGGCCGATAATCATGATGAGCAGGGTGTCAAACCGTACAAAAGCATCTGCGCGCATGCTGAAGGAAATGGTGATGCCCAGCAGCAGTGTGATGAGGTTGGCAAGGGAGGTCTGTGCCGTATCGGAAAGGTTGCCCAGTACGCCGCATTCCCGGAGCAGGTTGCCGAACATCAGAAATCCCACCAGGGAAACGGATGCGGGAGAAATCAGGCCTACAAGGAAGGTAACGATAATGGGGAACAGGATACGGGTTGTCTTGGTTACCGGCCTGGAAGACTTGGCGGGCATACGGATCAGACGTTCCTTTTTCGTGGTAACCAGGCGGATGGCGAAAGGCTGTACAATAGGCACAAGCGCCATGTAGGAATAAGCGGCCACCGCAATCGGGCCTACATAGCGGGAACCCAGCACCTGGGATACCAGAATGGAGGTAGGGCCGTCGGCGGCACCGATAATACCGATGGAAGCCGCGTCCTTTAAGTCAAAGCCCATCAGTGCCGCGGCGCAGATGGCAAAGAAAATACCGAACTGTGCGGCCGCTCCGAAGAGGAACATAATGGGCTGGGAGAGAAGCGGCCCGAAATCGATCATGGCGCCGATACCGATGAACAACAGGATAGGCAGCGCCTCGGAGGCTTCAATTCCCACTTCAAACAGCCATTCAATGATACCGTTTACTTCCCCGATACCCGTCATTGTCTGATTGATGACACCTGACAGAGGAAGATTGACGAGAATGGCGCCGAAGCCCATGGGAAGGAGCAGCGCAGGTTCATACTCTTTTTTGATTGCAAGATAAATGAGCAGGAGGCCTACCACATACATGATGGCCTGCTGGGGGGTGATGGACAGTAATCCTTCATAAATGAATTCCATACTTTTTCATCCTTTCTGAATTTGTTGGTAAAAAAAGGGGGGAAACCGGCATGTACGAAGTTTGTGTAATAAAAAAGAGACTTCCGGCTTGACGCCAAAAGTCTCGTTCTTTCCCATAGAGAAAGTGTACAACCATGATCACGTTATCCGGGCAGAAGGCTGAAAGAAATGCTGCATTCTGCAAGCGGCAGACAGATCAGGGTATGTTGATTGTACATGGATACTACTCCCCTTTAACTTAGACTCAGAATAGCATTTCTAAAGAAGGCCTGTCAAGAGTATTTCTCAATTAGAGAGGAAAATTAGCAAAAAACTAGCAGAGGGCAGTTGCCAGAAAGGTAACCATTCTCTATAATAGGGATCAAATGGTAAAGAAGAATCCATCGCCAGGGGCGATAAATGACAGGAGGCTGTTTCATGATACCTGAAGATCCGGTAATGCTGCTGAGTTATGTAAATATGAAGCTGAGGGATTTTTATCCAAGCCTGGATGCGTTCTGCGACGACTGCGGGGCGGACAGGGTCATGCTTGAGGAAAAGCTGAAAGGCATAGACTATATATACAGCGAGGAGAAGAATCAGTTTGTCTGAGAAGAAAATAACGGTAAGGCAGGAAGGAAAAGAGGACAAGGTACTGGATGCCCCGGAAGGGGCTGTTTTTCTGCAGCTGCTTAAAAGGAACGGATATCCTCTGGTATGCTGCAGCGGAAAAGGGACCTGCGGACGGTGCAGGATTCGGTTTGGCCAAAAAGGCGCGCCCCTTCCGGCACCTGCAGACCGGATAGCTTTTACGCCGGAGGAGCTTCGCGGCGGGCTCCGGCTGGCATGTATGCACCGGGTGCGTCAGGATTGCTGCCTGCAGGTGGAATTTGTGGAAAGCAGGCCGGTGGAAGCGGTAACCGCCCACAAAGGAGCCACGGGGAATATTAATGGCCGGGGGCTGCAGGAGGAATGTCCGGTTACGGACAGGCCCGCCCCCTATCTTATCGCAGTTGATTTGGGAACCACTACCATCGCCATGCAGGCGGTGGAGCTGCCTTCCGTAAAGGAATGGCAGCAGGGAGGGGAACTTTTGATCCGGGGCGAATACAGCTGTATGAACCCCCAGAGGGAATGGGGAAGCGATGTGCTCTCCCGGATCCAGGCGGCAGCACAGGGGCAGGCCGGCGCGCTTACGGAGTCGGTAAGAGAAGGGATCGCGGAAGGCATCGGCCGTCTTGTCCGGGAAAGGGGAAGAGCGCCCGCCTGCATATGGCTGGCGGGGAATACGGCGATGGAGCATCTGCTGATGGGGCTGGATACCGCCGCTCTGGGGAGATACCCGTTCACACCGGTCAGCCTGGAGGAAATGGAGCTGAAGCTGCTTACGGGAGGAACGCAGCTGCGTATAGGTCTGCTTCCCGGTATATCGGCGTTTGTAGGAGCGGATATTGCCGCAGGTCTGCTTGCCTGCGGGTTGGGAAAAGGGACAGAGGAGGGCTGCCGGCTGTTTATCGATTTGGGTACCAACGGGGAAATGGCAATTGCCGGGAAAGGCCGTCTGCTATGTACTGCCGCGGCAGCGGGGCCGGCTTTTGAAGGAGGGGCGGCGGCCAATGTGCCGGGAACGGATATGCTTGCCCTGCTGGCAGAAATGCTGGATCAGGGTATTATCGATGAAACAGGCCTTCTGGAGGACGCGTATTTTGAACATGGCTGGCAGAAAGGGCGTATCCGGATAACCCAGCAGGATATCCGGGCGCTGCAGATGGCAAAAGCAGCCGTATGTGCCGGTGTGGAGCTTCTGATGGAGGCTTTGGGAGCGCAGGAGGACGATGTGGTTCAGGTCTGTCTTGCCGGTGGCTTCGGGTATTACCTGGATGTGGAAAAAGCCGCAAGGATAGGGCTTTTTCCGGCCGGCCTTGCCGGAAAAGTGACGGCGGTTGGCAATACCTCCCTTCTCGGAGCCTGCCTGTATGGAGGGGATCCCTCCCTGCGGGAGATAACGCAAGCCCTGTGCCGAAGGGCTGAGGTACTGAATCTGGCGGAGCAGCCGGGCTTTGAGGCCCGGTATCTGAGCCGTATTCATTTTAAAAAGGAGACAAAAAATGATGAAATTAGTGATTATTGAGCCGCTTGGTGTGGAAAAAGAGAAACTTCTTGGTCTTGCCGGGAAAAAGCTGGGGGAAAAGGTGGAAATTGTTTATTATGACACACGTGTCACGGATACCCAGGCTCTGGTGGAGCGGGCAAAAGACGCGGATATTCTCGCTTTTTCCAATCTGCCCTTTCAAAAAGAGGTTCTGGAAAACTGTCATAAGCTGAAAATGATTTCCGTTGCTTTTACCGGTGTGGATCATGTGGCGATGGATTACTGCCGGGAAAGAGGGATCCTGGTGAGCAATTGTGCAGGCTACTCCAATACGGCGGTACCGGAACTGGTTTTTGGCATGGTATTGAGCCTGTACCGTAATATCGTTGCCTGTAACCAGGCTGTTCGGGAAGAAAAAGATAAAACCGGGCTTGTCGGGCTGGAACTGGAGGGAAAGAAATTCGGTGTAATCGGTATGGGTGCTATCGGGACGCGTACCGCGCAGCTGGCCCGCGCTTTCGGCTGCCAGGTATATGGCTATAACCGCAGCCCGAAAGAAGCGGAAGGCGTTCGCATGACGGATATGGAAACCTTGCTGCGGGAATGTGATGTGGTATCCCTCCATGTCCCTCTTACGGAACAGACAAGAGGCCTGATAGGGGAGGAACAGCTCCGCCTTATGAAGCCGGAAGCGATATTGATAAACACCGCAAGAGGGCCGGTAGTGGACAGCCGGGCACTGGCGGATGCGCTGGAAGAAGGCCGGCTTGCCGGTGCTGCTGTGGATGTATTTGAAAAGGAGCCTCCCATCAGCCGGGAGCATCCGCTGTTACAGGCGCCCAATCTGCTTGCCACGCCCCATGTGGCCTTTGCCACCAGGGAGGCACTGTATAAGCGGGCGGTTATTGTGTTTGACAATATTGCGGGGTATCTGGATGGAAGGCCGCAGAACGTCATGTAAAAGTGGATTGATAATTTCCCGGAAAGCTGCATATAGTAGCTAAGAGAACAGAATCAAAGAGGCAGCGTCATGCTGAAGGGAAAAAAATGGATAGCGGTTCTGACTATGCTTCTTTTTGCAGTGGCACTTACGTTCCTGGCCCGGGAGAATGAAAACGCAAAAAGGCAGGAGGCCTGGTCACGGACGGTGGCGGATTCCGGTTATGAGGATGAGGAACCTTATAAGGGGAAAATTGCCCTTACCTTTGACGACGGCCCTCATCCGGTGTGTACGCCCCAGCTTCTGGACGGCCTGAAAAAAAGAGATGTACAGGTAACTTTTTTTGTCACCGGGCAGAATGTGGAAAGCTATCCGGATATTGTGAAAAGGGCAAGCGAGGAAGGACATCTGATCGGAAACCATACCTTCCATCATGTACAGCTGACCGCCGCCAATTCCGACGAATTTAAAAAGGAAATTATCTCCACCAACGACATCATCCAGGAAGTGACGGGAAAGGAAACTTCTTTTATCCGCCCTCCCTATGGTTCCTGGGATAAAAAATATGAAAAAGAACTGAATATGTTTCCCGTACTGTGGGATGTGGATCCGCTGGACTGGTGTTCCACGAATGTGGATAAGGTGGTCAGAAACGTGTTATCCCATACGAAGGAAAACAGCATCATCCTCATGCACGATTCCTATGATTCCACGGTGACGGCAGCTCTGCAGATTGTGGATATCCTGAAGGCGGAAGGGTACGAATTCGTGACGGTGGATGAGATATTATTTGACTGAAGCCGCTGTAAAGCCCGAAAGGCATATGCTTTCCGGGCTTTTGTGTCTTTCTGCCAAAGGCTATTGTTTCTCTGATTCGGAGGAATCCTTCTTGTTTTTTTCCCTCATCCGGGCGATTTCCTCCTCACTCATATCCGGGGCGCCGAACGGATACAGCTCCTTGTAAGCTTCCAGGGTCTTTTCGTGAACGGTGCCGGCGGGAATCAGGCCGGTACAGTCATAGGCGGAAACGGCGCTGGTATAATCCTGATCCGCAGGAATATTGTAATCTTCATCTTTCATTCTGTTTCTCCTCCTTTTTACCCTTTAGTATATGGATGTGGACGTAAAATATACGGTGCTGCAGATGTGCCTGCCCGAGGTTTTCTCCGGGAACGGTTCCGACAGGCAGGAACCGATATCTTCCCTGCAGAAGGTTTGACTTGTACAGCAGGGTCCGATATAATAAAAAAAACCGCTGCAAAAAAGGCGGCTGCAGGAGAAGGAATGATGGATTTATTTGATTATATGAGAGAAAACAGTATGGAGAAGGAAGCCCCGCTGGCAGCCAGGCTTCGTCCCGCAACGCTTGATGAGGTGGTGGGGCAGCAGCATATTATCGGCAAGGACAAGCTGCTTTACCGGGCGATACAGGCGGATAAAATCAGCTCGATCATTTTTTACGGACCGCCGGGAACCGGAAAGACGACACTTGCCAAGGTGATCGCCAATTCCACAAGTGCGGAGTTTACCCAGATAAATGCCACAGTTTCCGGGAAAAAGGATATGGAGGAAGTGGTGGCGAAGGCCAAGGATACCCTGGGGATGTATGGGAAGAAAACGATCCTCTTTATTGATGAGATCCACCGCTTTAACAAAAGCCAGCAGGATTATCTTCTGCCTTTTGTGGAGGACGGCACTGTCGTTCTTATCGGCGCAACTACGGAGAATCCTTATTTTGAGGTGAACGGCGCTTTGATTTCCCGTTCCATAATATTTGAACTGAAGCCTTTGTCCAGGGAGGATGTGAAGGAGCTTATCCATCGTGCCGTGTATGACAGGCAGAAGGGGATGGGCGCTTATGAGGCGGTGATGGAAGAGGACGCCATGGATTTTCTTGCGGATATGGCAGGGGGTGACGCCAGACATGCTTTGAATGCGGTAGAGCTTGGGATTATGACAACCCCGCGGGGGGCGGACGGAAAAATACATATCACTCTGGAGGTTGCCGGGGAATGTATCCAGAAGCGTGTGGTGAAGTATGATAAGACGGGGGATAACCACTACGATACGATATCTGCTTTTATTAAAAGCATGAGGGGATCCGACCCGGATGCCGCCGTTTATTATCTGGCGAAAATGCTGTATGCGGGGGAGAGTGTTACTTTTATTGCGCGCAGGATTATGATATGTGCTTCGGAGGATGTGGGAAATGCGGATCCCCAGGCACTGCAGGTGGCGGTTACGGCTTCCCTTGCCGTGGAGCGGGTGGGGATGCCGGAGGCCCAGATTATTCTGGCTAACGCAGTGACCTATGTGGCCTGCGCACCTAAGAGTAATGCTGCCGTCTGCGCTATCGATGAGGCTATGCGGTGCGTCCGGGATACAGGAAACCTGCCGGTGCCTTCCCATTTGCAGGATGCCCATTATAAAGGAGCGGCAAAATTGGGACACGGACTGGATTATAAATATGCCCATAACTATCCGAACAATTATGTAAGGCAGCAGTATCTGCCCTATGAACTGAGCGGAAGGGAATTCTATAAGCCTTCCGGAAACGGCTATGAGGTAAAAATCCGGGAGCATATGAAGCGGATCCGGCAGGAGGCCGCCGGGACGGAAGAGGAAGAAAAATAAAAATTTCTAATCATTTATATAGAAAAAGTAAAAAAAGTATACTTGTATCGAGACGCGGGACAGGGTATAATACCACTGATACTAATTCCGCCCGGCGTAAATACGCCGTGTGGCACCGGGAGAATAATCCCGGGCAAATACAGGAAACGGGGGTACATAAATAAATGAAACGATCAGAAATCAATGCGGCATTAAAAGACATGGAAGCTATGATTAAAGAGCATCGCTTTGAGCTGCCGCCCTTCTGCGGTTTTACACCGGAGGACTGGCAGGATAAGAATCATGAGTATGATGAAATCAGGGATAACATGCTGGGCTGGGACATCACGGATTACGGCCTGGGAAAATTTGACGAGGTGGGCTTCTCCCTGATTACGCTGCGGAACGGGAACCTGAAGAATCCCAAATATACCAAAACCTATGCGGAAAAGCTTCTCTACATAAAAGAGGGACAGATGGCCCCCATGCATTTCCACTGGAATAAGATGGAAGATATCATCAACAGAGGCGGCGGAAACGTACTGATCCGTGTGTATAATTCCACAGAGGACGAGCAGTTCGCCGACACGGATGTTACGGTTAACTGTGATGGACGGGAGTTTACCGTTCCTGCAGGAACCCAGGTGAAGTTAAGACCCGGCGAATCCATCACTATTTATCCTTATATGTATCATGATTTTGAACTGGAACCCGGTACAGGCCCGGTACTGCTGGGAGAGGTTTCCATGTGCAACGATGATAATACGGATAACCGTTTTTATGAACCCATCGGCCGTTTCCCTGAAATCGAAGAGGATGAACCGCCTTACAGGCTTCTGTGCAATGAATATCCTGTAGCTAAAGACTGAGAAAAGAAGAAGGAAAGCAGTTGAGAACGCGTATGACAGCTGCGGATGGAAACAGCCCTGCGCCCCGGAAGGAAAGCCTTTCGGGGGCGGGGCTGTTTTTTTAAGGTAAGCGTATGCGCCCGGCCGGCATATACGCGGATTAAAAGAGCTGTTCCGTAAGGTACTGGTATATCTCTTTGTTTTTTTTCTGCCAGTTGTCGCAGATGGATGCCGCCAGCTCCTGGGTAGGGACGGAAATCCGGATATTTACCAGATCCACATCCTTATCCTTGGCTACCAGCTGCGCTTCAAATTCCCCGTTTACCAGCTTGTAAAAATTGCTCTGAATGGAAGATTCGTTACGCAGCTCCAGTTTATGGTTTTTGAAATAATCGATGATGTCACATTTAATGGCATCACTGATTCGGTTTTCAAAAAAATGGAGGGTACTTCGTCCTTCCTCCGTAATCTGCAGCTGGGTCCGGTTTAAAATGGTCCGGGATTCTGCCAGACCGGTTTCCGTCAATTCGGAAATGGCTGTCTGCAGGGTCAGGAAATTGGTATATTCCTTGTCCAGGATAAATTCACTGATCTGGGCTGTGGTCAGGGGGAAGGTGACCCTGTCCAACATATACAGCACAATCAATTTGTAGAGAGTCAAAGGTTCCTGATTCATAGCATTGTCCTTGTCTGATAGAGGAAAGCTTCATGCGTTGATGAAGCGTATTCAATACGTTACGTTTGTTGCCGCTCCAGGACGGAGCGATTAAGATACGTTTCGGTCCGTCGCCGGTAAGCCTGTGAATGACGATGTCGGGCGAAAGGGCGGCAATGCATTTTAGCAGCAGAGACAGATAGGCATCCAGGGAAAGCACGGACACTTTTCCTTCCCGGTAAAGTGCCGCTAGATCGGTATGCTCCAGTATGTGCAGCAGCTGCAGCTTAATACCGAATATCCCGCAGCGGTTCAGAAAACGGATGGTGTCAAGAACCATTTCCTCCGTTTCTCCGGGAAGGCCCAGAATAACATGGACGATCACTGGAATACCCGCCTTATGAAGGCTTTCCATAGCCCGGGTGAAACAGGAAAGGGAATATCCTCTGCGGATAAACAGGGCTGTTTCCTCGTGTATGGTCTGGAGGCCCAGCTCCACCCAGATAAATTTTCCGGGAAAATCCTGCTTCAGGGAAAGGAGCAGCTGCATAACCCCGGCGCCCAGGCAGTCGGGACGGGTGGCGATGGAGATACCGGCGATATCCGGTTCTGCGAGAGCCTGGCGGAAAATAGAAGCCAGATATTCCGGTGGGCCGTAGGTATTCGTATACGCCTGAAAATAAGCGATATAACGGCTGCCTGTTCTTTTTCCCTCCAGGAGCTTTTTGCCGGCTTCCAGCTGCTCCCGGATGGACAGGGGCGCTGCCGGCTTACCGGATCCGGGCCTGTTCCCTGCGGCGAATTCCCCGCTGCCGCCTGCACTGCAGAAGATGCATCCCCGGCTGTCCAGTGTGCCATCCCGGTTCGGGCAGGTTAAGCCGGCATCCAGCGCAATTTTATACAGCTTTTCCCCATAAGTGTTTTTGCACCAGGCATCCAGGGAATAGTAGGGTTTTCCGCGGTAATCCATGGAGTCAGCGGACAATATGGGACTTGACCGCCTGTGCCACCACTTCCGAAACCCTGGGGTTGAAGGCTTCAGGCATGATGTTGTCTTCGTTTAATTCATCCTCCGGAACAAGGGAAGCGATAGCTAAAGCGGCCGCCAGCTTCATTTCTTCCGTAATCTGTGTGGCACGGCCTTCCAGTGCCCCTCTAAAAATACCGGGAAAAGCCACCACGTTGTTCACCTGATTGGGGAAATCGCTGCGTCCGGTGCCGACCACCCTTGCGCCGGCGGCTTTGGCAATGTCGGGCATGATTTCCGGCACCGGATTCGCCATGGCAAACAGGATGGCATCCTTATTCATGGAAGAAACCATGTCCGCAGATACGATACCGGGAGCGGATACCCCTACGAAAATGTCGGCCCCTTTCATGGCATCCGCCAGGGAACCGGTTTTTCCTTCCCGATTGGTAAGATCCATCATTTTTTCCTGCATCCAGTTCAAATCTGCGCTGCTGCGGGAAAGAATACCGGATTTGTCACACATGGTGATATGCGGAAAACCATAGGTAAGGAGCAGCCGGGTGATGGCTATGCCGGCGCTTCCTGCCCCGTTCACAACCACGCGGCAGTCCTCTTTCTTCTTACCCGTGACCTTCAGGGCATTGATAACGCCCGCGAGGACAACGATAGCGGTGCCATGCTGGTCATCATGGAATACAGGAATATCCAGAGTCTCCTTCAGACGTTCTTCGATTTCAAAACAGCGGGGAGCGCTGATATCCTCCAGATTGATGCCGCCGAAGCCCGGGGCCATCCAGGTAACCGCTTTGATGATTTCCTCCGTGTCCTGGGTATCCAGGCAGATGGGAACGGCATTGACACCCCCGAATTCCTTAAAAAGAACCGCTTTTCCCTCCATGACGGGCATGGCGGCATGGGGGCCGATATTTCCCAGACCGAGTACGGCGGAACCGTCGGATACCACCGCGATGGTATTGGCTTTCATGGTATAGGTGTAAGCCGCTTCCTTATCCTGTGCAATAACCTTGCAAGGCTCCGCTACGCCCGGAGTGTAGGCCAGGGAAAGATCTTCTCTTGATTTTACCGGTGTCTTGGAAACGGTTTCTATTTTACCGTTCCACTCTTTATGTAATTGCAGTGCTTTTTCATTCGTAGTCATACGTATTCCTCCGCTTTCTTTATTCCCGCAGGCAGCGGGCAGAACCACGCTTGCAGAGAACCGGAAGTTCTCTTGTAGCCGGAGGTTCTCTTGGCCCTGGCGGCTGCCGTGGTGTCAAATGCCACGAACGTCTGTCCGTTCCGCCTGTATTATGGGATTTGGCTGTGGCTGCAGACTGCCGGCCTTCCGGACAGCTACAAAAATATCATATAATATTTGGAATCGATGCGCAATAGCGAAACTTGCTGAAGCGTGTTGATAAGAGACAGGTAAGCAGCAGCCCGGATAAGCCTGAAGGATTACCTGGCGGCCATGCATACCCTGCGGGGGACGGGAACAAGTAACCAGTTTAATGGAATTTCAGAGGATAAGTTCAAAGCTTTAACAGAAACCACTGACAACGGCAGGACATGGAGGCTGCTTTTGAACTAAAGGAACCCCTTTATATCTTAAAAGAAAATATAGGCATAAAAGAATGGCCAAACCAAGGGATCAGCAAAGATAACGCCAGAGCCTATATCATAGAAAAACTGATATCTTCTTTTGGGGTAACTTATCCGCTGCATATATCGCATGTAACAGGGATTCCGACAGCCGAAGTTATGCCTGTTTTTTCTCAATTAGAGCAGAAAAAAACAATATTACCCTTTCAATTTAAAACGGCAAAAAAGGTGTTTTATATCCATTCTTCAAAGATAAATTCCCTTGATGAATGTAACAGAAGTCAGATGCAAAACAGCGAAGAAGTGCGCCTTATCTCTCCGATGGATATGCTTTTCAGAGACCAAACATGGCTTAAAACATTTTTTGATTATTCTTTTAAATTTGAATATATCAAGAAAAAGGGGATGAAATGGCCTCTCTCAATACTTGTGGGAAATAGTTTTGTCGGTTATTTGGACTGCAAAATGGAATGGCAGACAAAACGTTTCATAATAAAAGAAAAAAACATAGTTGATTCCGCTTTTGAAAATCACAAGAGAATCAAACTCGCAATACAGGAGTTAGCCGCATTCCATGAGGCTAAAGAAATTATTGAAAAGAGATAATCGATTCCAAAGCCCCTTTGATGGTTAAGCATGAGGAATGGTCAGCTCAGACGATAAGTAAATTACGCAGACTTCGCAGGAGCAAAATGGCCTTCCGCCCGCTGGCAGAGCGTTATCTGACGTGCGGGCTGGTTCAGGATATCCGCCATTTTTCCGGTTCTCCTGCCCCTGCTAAAGCAGGGCAAGGATCCGAGGTACCAAAGTTATATCACATATAAAAGCCATGGTTACCGTTTTTACTCGTCAGAACTGCGGGCTGGACATGCATGATTGTGTTTTTTTTCATAATAGAGTATGATTAGCATAAAAGACATGTTACGGGAGGGACGAATATGGCGAAAGGGAAGAAAAAGAAACGGATATGGCTTCGTGTTCTGCTGGGGCTTGCTGCTGTCCTGCTCCTGGCGGTCATTGGTTATGTGTTGTATGTGATGCTCAGTTATCACAGGCTGCCTGATGATTTGGAACTGGAGATCCGCCGGCCGGCGGAATCCGGCGAAGGGGGAACTGCCGTATCCCCCGGGACGGACTATGAAATCATGACTTATAATATTGGTTTCGGTGCTTATACACCCGAATACAGCTTTTTTATGGATGGAGGGAAATCCTCCGTGGCAGAAAGCAGGGAGAGCGTGTTGGAGACCATTTCCGGCGCAGGAAGCCTGGCTGCCGGATACAATCCGGATTTTATGATTTTCCAGGAGGTGGATTTGGATGCCACCAGAAGCTATCATGTAAACCAGTATGAGCTGCTGGATACCTATTTTGGCAGTTACTATTCCGATTTCGCTGTCAATTATGACTCTGCATTTCTGATGGTTCCGCCCTGGGAACCTCATGGGAAGAGCCTGGCGGGAATCGCCTTTTATTCCAGGTACCCTGTTTCCTCGGCCCTGCGGAAAAGCTTTCCCATTTCCACCTCCTTCAGCAAGTTCCTGGATTTGGACCGGTGTTATTCCATCAGCCGTATACCGGTGGATAACGGAAAAGAGCTGGTTATTTTTTCCCAGCACATGTCGGCTTATGGCAACAGCGATGCGATCCGGGAAGCGCAGATAGGAAAGCTGTGCGCGGATATGCAGGCGGAATATGATAAGGGGAATTATGTCATCTGCGGCGGGGATTTTAACCATGATCTGAAAGCGCCGGAGGATGCTTCGGAGGAACGGGAGTCCTGGGCGTATCCTTTCCCCAGATCCAGTCTGCCGGAAGGGTTTGCTTTCAGCATTGACCTGCTGGGGGAGGAAGAACGTTCCGCACTGCCCGACAGCGCGCGAAATGCGGATATCCCTTATGAAGAAGGAGTTACCTATACGGTGACGCTGGACGGATTTCTCATCTCGGACAATATAGAGATGAAGGAATACGAGAATATCCATACCGGTTATCTTTATTCGGACCATGATCCGGTACGTATGGTATTTTCATTAAAATAATAAATCAGGAATACTGTCTGCCGGCGGCAGGCAAGATAGAAACTCAGGTGTTTTCGGGCTGGTACGGCCCGGAAATACCTGAGTTTTTTTGCTGCGGCATAGGTAAGAAGAATATAGGGATCCATGGAAAGGAAAGGGGAGTTAACTTTTTCCCGGATGTTGACGATATAGGAGGTGAACAGGTTTTGTTCCGGCTGCATGGCAGATATGGGGAAACCAAATTGCCGGTGTCGGGAACACGACAAAAACGGGGAGGGGTCTGAGCGATGAGAAAGGATAAAAGAAAAGGGAAGGAAGGGGTTACCCTGGTTGAGATGATTGTTGTCCTTGTAATTGTGGGCATTTTGGTAGCTATTGTACTTCCCAGCTTATTTAAGTACATAAACAGGGCCAAAAGCAGGCAGGCGGAACTTGATTTACGTTCTGCCGCAACCGCCCTCACGAGCGCATACATAGAACTTTATGCGAATTATGAAATAAAACAGGGCCAGATCGTTTATTCACAGCGTCTTGGCTGGGGGCAGGAAGAGGTGGATACCAATTATAAGACGGTGCTTGAGCGTTACATGGAACCGGAAATGTTTGATAAAATAACAGCTATTCTCATATCCTGTACTGACAGACTTCATCCGGTTATCACCTTCAATTATCAGTATGATAAAAAAACTCTGTATAATTATAAGTATGATATGGGTAAAGAACAGGTGGAGTGGGGGATTTTATCGGAGTAAACAGCGGCTTTGCACCAGACAATCATTTTTGGTAATAAGAAAAAGGGGATAAGAATAGAGAACTCTTGTTTTATGTTATATCACAACGTAAAAATGTTTGAAGAAGGAAGCTTTTTAAAAAAAAGGCTTCCTATTTTTTCTATAGTGTTGTATAATGTGGTCACATAAAGATAACAATTTTGTAGTATCGTATCCAATACATATCTTGTTGGCGTTACGTATCCTGTTGGATGGCGGAGCCAGTAGACAGACATGGAGAGCTGGCTTTCGTGCCGGAACAACGGCGGAACAGCCTGGTGTCATTTAATTTTTCCCTGATAACAAGAAATGAATAACAGACAGAAGATAGCGGCAGGAAGCCTACCTGTTTATATGGGCGGTATTGTAGCAGATTTGTTGTTTGCATTATTGTATGTATTTTAGTAACTTTATGTACGTTTGGTACGGAGGAAAGGTATGGGTATGAGAGAAAAGTATCAGTCTCTGGCTTTGGCAGATTTGAAGGAGATTGCCAAAACGCGCGGAATTAAAGGAACATCCGGAATGAAAAAAGCGGATATTATAGAAGCTATGGTAGCTCTGGATGAAAAGGAAGGAAAGGACCAGGCGGCTGCGCCCGGTGCAGAGACAAAGGAAGAAACGGCGGTAAAGCCCAAGACCGCCAATGAATCGAAAAAAAGCACCAGAGGAAAGGCCGCGGACGTAAAGACTGCGGACACAAAGGCTGCGGAGGGAAAGAAAGCGGAACCTGCTGAGAATGCGAAAGCACAGGAACAGCCGGCTGTGGAAAAATCACCCGTGCCGTCTCAGCCTGCAGCAGCACCCCGGACAGCCCCCAGGGCGGAGTCCCAGGGTTCCGCATCATCGGTTTCCCAGACCGCGACGCAGTCTGTTCCCCAGAACCGCAATAATATGGATCGGAAGCCGGTACGCAGGGACAACGGAAACCGTAAAAACGGGGATAACAGGCCTGGCGGGAACCAGAGAAGCATTATCATCAATAGTGACGGCAGACAGAATACACCGGCAGTCCAGGGCGGGGAGCGGCCTTCCTTTACAGAGCGTCCCGCGAATGCTGCCAGGACGGAAAACCGGAATACAGCGGCGGAAAGAACGGATAACAGCCAGGCAGAAATCCCGGTTCCGTCCATAACGGAGGATGAAAAGTTTCCTTCGGATCTGGACAGCGGGATCGCCGCGAACGGAATCCTGGAGGTTATGCCCGACGGATACGGATTTATCCGCTGCGCCAATTATCTTCCGGGTGAAAACGATGTTTATGTGGCACCCAGCCAGATCCGCAGATTTGGACTGAAAACAGGAGATATTGTAGTAGGAAATACCCGGATAAAGACACAGAATGAGAAATTCAGCGCTCTTCTGTATGTGAAATCCATTAACGGCTATGCCCCTGATGTGGCGGCCAGGAGACAAAATTTCGAGGACATGACCCCTATTTTCCCGGAAGAAAGGGTGCGTCTTGAAATGTCCCGTTCTTCCGTGGCAATGCGCATTATGGATCTCATGAGCCCTGTCGGCAAGGGACAGAGAGGTATGATTGTATCTCCCCCCAAGGCAGGAAAGACGACTCTGTTAAAGCAGGTGGCGCAGTCCGTTAAAGTAAATAATCCGGACATGCATCTGATTATCCTTCTGATTGACGAACGGCCGGAAGAAGTGACCGATTTCAGGGAAGCCATAGAAGGGCCTAATGTTGAGGTTATATATTCCACCTTTGACGAATTGCCAGAGCATCATAAGAGAGTATCCGAAATGGTTATTGAAAGGGCAAAGCGACTGGTAGAGCACAAGAAGGACGTCATCATCCTGCTTGACAGCATCACCCGTCTGACAAGAGCTTATAACCTGGTAATCCCGCCCAGCGGAAGAACGTTGTCCGGCGGTCTGGATCCGGCGGCGCTGCATATGCCTAAGCGCTTTTTCGGTGCGGCAAGAAATATGCGGGAAGGCGGCAGCCTTACCATACTTGCCACGGCTCTTGTGGATACCGGAAGCAAGATGGACGATGTTATTTACGAAGAATTCAAAGGAACCGGAAATATGGAAATCGTGCTGGACAGGAAGCTTTCCGAAAGAAGAGTGTTCCCTGCCATCGATATTCCCAAATCGGGCACCAGAAGGGAAGATCTTCTTCTTACGCCGGAGGAGCTGGAGGCTATCGGTATTCTGCGTAAAGCGCTTAACAGCCTGAGGCCGGAGGACGCGGTGGATAAGATACTGGATATGTTCGCACGGACAAAAAATAACGTCGATTTCGTGAATCTTGTCAAAAAAATGAAATTTATCTGATTCCCTGTTATAAACCGTAAAATCTTGATAAATAAGCGGATTTACCACTTGCATTGAAGGAAAAGCTATGCTACAATTAAAAAGCTGTTTATAGATATAACTGTAACCGGCAGCCGAAAGGCAAGTGGATGAGAACGAAATAATAATGGGAACAAGAAAATAGAAGAGGTGAAAATCATGAAAGAAGGACTCCATCCTGCGTTTTACCAGGCAACTGTAACCTGCAACTGCGGAAACACATTCGTAACAGGTTCCACGAAACCCGAAATTCACGTGGAAGTATGCTCCAAGTGCCATTCATTCTACACAGGCCAGCAGAAGGCTGCTCAGGCTCGCGGACGTATTGATAAGTTCAATAAGAAGTATGGTGTGGAAAACTAATAAGAGCTGCAAGAAAGGTTGAGGTTAATTAATCTCAACCTTCTTTTTCATACTTCAGACCGCAGACAGGAGGGTCATATATGAGTAAAAAGAACGGCGGACATTATTCCGGAATCGGCGGACAGGCCGTACTGGAAGGTGTCATGATGAAAAACAAAGACGAGTATGCCGTATCAGTAAGAAAGCCGGACGGAAATATAGAAGTCAAAAAAGAAAAATATACCGGAGCTCTGTCCGGCAGCAGGCTGACAAAGCTGCCTTTTATCAGAGGGGTTTTTAACTTTATAGATTCCCTTGTCCTGGGAATGCAGACGCTGACTTATTCCGCCAGCTTCTATGAAGAGGAGGATGCGCAGGAGACGAAAACGGATAAGGTGCTGGATAAAGTGTCCAAAGGAAACGGAGAAAAGCTTTTGATGGGCCTTACGGTAGCCTTCTCCATTGTCCTTGCGGTGGCTATTTTTATTGCTCTTCCTTACGGAATCAGCCTTCTGTTCCACTCCTATATCAGAAATGCCTCCCTTCTGGCTATTCTGGAGGGTATTGTCCGTCTGGCTATTTTTCTGGCATATGTGGCCCTTATTGCTTCTATGAAGGATATCAGGCGTGTGTACCAATACCACGGCGCGGAGCATAAATGCATCAACTGCCTGGAAAAGGGGCGGCCTCTGACGGTGAAAGACGCCATGAGAAGCTCCCGCCTCCATAAACGATGCGGAACGAGCTTCCTGTTATTTGTAATGCTGATCAGTATCATTCTGTTTATGTTTATCCGGGTGGAAAATCCGGCGCTCAGGCTGGTGGTACGTATTCTTTTGATTCCGGTTATTGCAGGAATTTCTTATGAAATCATCCGGCTTGCGGGAAGAAGCGACAATCTGTTTATCAATCTGATTTCCAAGCCGGGCATGTGGCTTCAGAAGCTGACAACCAGGGAACCGGACGAAAGCATGGTAGAGGTGGCGATTGCTTCTGTGGAGGCGGTTTTCGACTGGAAAGCTTACCTGAAAGAAGAATTCGGATATGAGGTTGATGATTCCTGGCTGGAGGATGACGGACAGGAAGAAAGGGATCAGGAAGAAAACCCGGCAGAACCCGGTGCTGCAGGTACGGAAGCGGAAGCAGGGGAGCCTGTGCTGCAATGAATTACAAAGACAGCTATGATTGGGGAAGGCGGATTCTGGAGGCGGCAGGGATACAGGAAGCCGATTGGGATGCCAGGCTTTTATTGGAAACGATATGCGGTACAGACAGGAATACCCTGCTGGTTCATGGAGAAAGACCGCTTTCCCGGGAAGAGGAAAGCAAATATCAGGACTGGATCCAAAAACGTGCACAGCACATTCCTCTGCAGCATCTTACCGGTGAGCAGGAATTTATGGGCCTTACCTTTCTGGTAAACGAACATGTGCTGATACCAAGACAGGACACGGAAATCCTTGTGGAAGAAGTAATGCGAGAGATGACGGACGGGAGCAGGATTCTGGATATGTGCACCGGTTCCGGCTGCATTTTGCTCAGTCTCCTTCATTATTCCAATGATTGTCTGGGGACAGGGGCCGACCTTTCACGGGAAGCGCTGGCTGTTGCCCGAGAGAATGCGCGCAGGCTGGGAATACAGGCCTGTTTTCTATGCAGTGATTTATTTGATAAAATAGAGGATAAATATGATATTATAGTATCCAATCCGCCTTATATACAGACAGGGGTTATCGGCGGCCTGATGGATGAGGTACGGCTGCATGAGCCGCTTTCCGCACTGGACGGCGGAGAGGACGGCCTGGTTTTTTACCGGAAAATACTGGAGGGCTGCGGAAAGCACCTGGTAAGGGGAGGCAGCCTGTATTTTGAAATAGGGTATGATCAGGGGGAGGCCGTAAAGGGATTGATGGAAAAATACGGGTTTTCCCAGGTAAGGGTGGTAAAGGATTTTGCCGGGCTGGATCGTGTGGTTTCCGGATTGAGGTATGAATAACACCGGCTGTGATCGGGGCAGCCATATTAAGGAAGGAATGATAAATTATGTTTGACAGGCTGGAAGACTTGCTTCGGCGCTATGAAGAAATTATGAATGAACTGAATGAGCCTTCTGTAACGACGAACCAGGAACGTTTCCGTTCCCTTATGAAGGAACAAAGCGATCTGACCCCTCTTGTGGAGGCTTATAAAGAATACAGAAAAGTGAAACAGGATGCGGAGGACAGCCTGATGATGCTGGAATCCGAATCCGATGAGGAAATGCGAGAGCTGCTCAAGGAAGAGCATGCAGAGGCAAAGAAACGTATCCAGGAGCTGGAGCAGGAAATGAAAATCCTGCTGCTTCCCCAGGATCCCAATGATGAAAAAAACGTTGTTGTGGAAATCCGTGCGGGGGCAGGCGGGGATGAGGCGGCTCTGTTTGCGGCGGAAATGTACCGTCTGTATGTGAAGTATGCGGAGCGTAATCGTTGGAAGGTGGAGCTGGTGGGCGTAGACGAAATCGGCATCGGCGGCATGAAGGAAGTAAGCTTCATGATAAATGGGAAAGGCGCATATTCCCGGCTGAAATATGAAAGCGGGGTTCACCGGGTACAGCGTGTGCCGGAAACCGAATCCGGCGGCCGTATCCATACCTCTACCATTACCGTGGCGGTTATGCCCGAGGTAGAGGATGTGGACGTGGTTATCGATGATAAGGACATCCGGATTGACGTTATGCGTGCTTCCGGAAACGGCGGCCAGTGCGTTAACACCACGGACTCCGCGGTTCGTCTGACCCATTACCCCACAGGGATTGTCGTTTACAGCCAGACGGAAAAATCCCAGCTGCAGAACAAGGCGAAGGCGTTTGCCCTGCTCCGTGCCAAGCTGTACGATATCGAACAGCAGAAGGCCCACGATGCGGAAGCCGAACTGAGAAGGAGCCAGATCGGCACCGGAGATCGTTCGGAGAAAATCCGTACCTACAATTTTCCCCAGGGGCGTGTTACGGATCACCGGATTAAGCTCACGCTTTATAAGATTGACGATATTATGAACGGTGATATTGATGAACTCCTCGACAGCCTGATTGCGGCAGACCAGGCAGCGAAGCTGGCGAAGATGAATGAAGGTTAGGGGAAAGATTCCCGGTAGTTGCATGGGTTGTGATAAGAAAAGTTGAGAAGAAAAAAGAAGTGTCCGGGATTGGTTTTGTTGGCCGATGCCGGGCACTTTTTGTTGTAATTATTTGACAGATGTTCAGCAGGTCGGTGCATTCACTGCACGGATAGTGAAGATACTGCTATTACATTATTTGTTTGCGTTGGGAAGGAGAAGGGTGCTGTCTGAAGAAATTGATTGTGATTAGCAGAGGGAAATAGTATAATTATGAAAAGCTGCAACGGTTCAGCCCTTTCACAGTTACGAAAAGTTACAGAAAGCAGGAGAAAGGGAGCTTGGCAGAGAGGGATCATGTTATGGAGATAAGGGAAGTAACGGAGCGAGAGATAAAATCGAAGATCTGCGATAGGATTTTACATAAACTGCCGGACTGGTTCGGTATCGAATCTTCCACGGCAGAGTACATCGGCATGGTTGGGGAATTGCCCTTTTATGCCGCATATGCGGACGAAAATCCGGTTGGTTTTCTGGCAGTCAAGGTGCACAATCCATTCACGGCAGAGGTATGTGTTATGGGAGTTCTGGGCGAATACCACAGAATGGGTATCGGTACGGCATTGATAGAACGTGCGGTACAGTTCTGCCGTCAGGAGGGGATGGTGTATCTGACTGTAAAAACACTGGATGGTTCCGTAAATTTTGAACCCTATGAACGGACCAGGAGGTTCTACGGAAAAATGGGATTTATCCCCCTGGAGGTTTTTCCCCTTCTGTGGGATGAGGCAAACCCCTGTCTTTTCCTGGCAAAACATCTGGCCTGCTGTCCGGAAAAAGGCGGTAAGATGCCCGGATAACCCGCGCCTGAAGAATAAGGAGTATGGGAATGAATAATACAAATGAAATTTTTCTCCATTTTATAAAAGAAACACCGAAGGTATACGAAAAAAGCACATCCGCTTTCTGGGATGACGAACATATATCAAAGTATATGCTGGAGGCACATATAAATCCGAATGAGGATGGTGCAACCAGAAAAATGGATTTTGTCAGGAAATCTGTGGACTGGATAACGGCCTGCTGTAACGGCGGGGAAGGGAAAACACTGCTGGATTTGGGCTGCGGCCCCGGCATTTATGCGCAGCAGCTTGCGGAAAAGGGATTTGACGTGACCGGAATTGATTTTTCCAGGCGCTCCATACGATATGCGCAGGAACAGGCGGCGGAGAAACGGCTGAATATCCGGTACCTTTACCAGAATTATCTGGAAATGGATTTCCGGGAGGAATTCGATGTCATTATTTTGATTTATTGTGATTATGGTGTGCTTGCGCCGGAGGACAGGGCAGTATTATTAAAGAAATGCAGGCAGGCCCTGAAAGCAGGCGGTATTTTGATTCTGGACGGATGGGCGGATGGATTTCTGCGTGCGTTTGAGGAAAAGGATAGCGTCGGTTATGAGGACGGCGGATTTTGGGCCGGAGAACCGTATGCGGTTATTCAGAGAAATCGCATTTACCCGGCTACGCGTAACACGCTGGAGCAATACGTGGTGGTTACCGGGCAGGATTGTCAGTGCTATAATGTATGGAACCAGGTGTATTCCAGAGAAATGCTGGAAGAGGAATTAAAAGAAGCCGGTTTTCCGAAACCGGATTTTTATGATGATGCGGCAGGAAAAGAATACACCGGCAAAGAAGATACGATATGTGCTTTGGGTAGAAAATAGCAGCCGCAGGATGAAGAAACAGAAGATTTGGAAGCGTGCAAAAGGAGGAACGGTGTGTTGGGGCGATATAAAATGATGGTAATTAGTATTTTGGTGTTTGGTATGCTGGGTTTGGCGGGCTGTGGAAAAGAAAAGCCGGAGAAGGTTTATTCTTCTGTTATAGAAGGAATGGCGGAAGGCGAGTCCTGTGCTTATGTGGAGAGGCCGGAGGGCGGACTGCCCCTTTTGCTGGTAGCTGAAGGAACGTATAGCTATGATGAGGAGACGGAGGCGGCGTTAACCTGCAGAGTTTATTATGCGTGGGATGGAAAGATACAGGAAATCGGGACTCTGGAATCACTGGGAACGGCATATCCTGTACGCTATGATGACAATGGGCTGTATGCCGCGGGAGGTCATTTTGTGGCTCGGTATTCCATGGATGAGAATCGGAAACAGCTGATCGCTGTGGAGTCTGTAAATGAAAACTTTGATGAGGACGGAAATGCTTCCTATATGTATTTGGATGCGGAGGATAGAGAACAGGTAGCAACGGATGCTTCCCAATTTGAAAAGATATTTGATGCTTATGGGAAAGCTGAGGTGGTTAATTTTAAAACGAACGGATGAAGTTCATGATAAGGAGGAAACGAATGCGTATCGGATTTTATATGTGTATTGTCTTAGTGCCCTGTTTTGCCGTGTTATCTCTGGTATTTGGCATGTTAAAGGAGAAATCCGCCAGGCTGGTAAGTGGTTTTAATACCCTTCCCAGGCATGAACAGGAAAAATATGATAAAAAGAGAATGGCAAAGGACTGCCGGAATCAGTTTGCCCTTTGGTCCGTCATTATGCTGGCCGGAGCAGTTGGTTCCTGGTTTCTGTCCGGTCTTTTTGCAGCGGGGGCTTATATTATCTGGCTCGTTTTGTTTTTTAAAGAGGTGCATCTGGATGCAGAAAAGGCATTTGCCAAATATAAAATAAGGGGATGAGGGGGACTTTTATGTGCGGGGTATGCAAACGGATCCGGGAAACGAAAGAGGGCAGAAACCGGTATTTTGTAAGGGAACTGGAAACCGGCTATGTGGTAATCGGGGATTATCAGAGAATAAAGGGCTACACCCTGTTTTTATGTAAGGTGCATGCCACCGAACTCCATTTTCTTGAAAAGCCGTTCCGGGAGAAATTTTTAAATGAAATGGCATTGGTTGCAGAAGCGGTATATCATGCATTTGGCCCGGATAAATTAAATTACGAATTATTGGGGCAGGGGGATGGGGTGCATATGCACTGGCACATTTTTCCCAGAAGGGCAGGGGATACCCCAGGGCCGGGGCCTGTCTGGCAATTGCCGCGGGAAGAGCTTTACGGGGAGGCGTATTTACCGTCGGATGAGGAATTGGAAGAAAGGAAGCAGAAGCTGAATGGAGAACTGGAAAAATTATTGCAGCGGGCAGAATGATGCGTATAGGGTAGAATGATGGGGAATGGAGGACGACAACTATGAACGAAATCAGCCTTGGTATGATTGGATATGGGAATATGGCGCAGGCGATAACAGCCGGGCTGCTTCTTTCAAAGGCCGTTTCAGAAAAACAAATATTTGCCTGTGCCGGAAATTATGATAAGCTGTGCGAAAATGCAAAAAAGAGCGGAATCGTACCCTGCCGGTCAGCGGCTGAAGTGATCGGAAACAGTGATTTTATAATCCTTGCGGTAAAACCATATATGATGGAGGCCGTGGTTTCACCGGTTAAGGAACTGCTGAAAGGAAAAGCGGTCATTTCGGTAGCTGCCGGATATGATTTCGAGCGCTGTGAGGCGATTCTGGAGCCGGGAACCCACCATATCAGCACCATACCCAACACACCAGTCTCGGTATGCGAAGGGATATTCATATGTGAAAACAGGCACTCCCTTTCTCAGGAGGAGCTGGACAGCTTTGTATCCCTGTTTCAGAATATATCCCTGTTGGAATTCGTGGATTCCGCACATCTTTCCCCTGCCGGTACACTTAGCGGCTGCACACCCGCACTCACAGCCATGTATCTGGAGGCGCTGGGGGATGCCGGTGTCAAATACGGCCTTTCCAGAGAGGCGTCATACCGGCTGGCGGCACAGATGATAGTGGGGACAGGAACCCTTTACTTAACTACGCAAACGCATCCGGGGGCCATGAAGGATATGGTTTGTTCCCCCGGCGGGACAACTATACGCGGTGTGAGTGCCCTGGAGAAAAGAGGGTTCCGCGGAACGGTTATTGACGCTATCGATGCAATTGAAGAAAACAGATAAACAGTACCTCTTATATTCCCGTGCAATCACTGATTAATTTGCGCAAAACGGGAATACTAACGACAGAAAAATGTGTTAGGAGGCGCTGATGAAAAAAGCAAAGGATGATAAAAGGCTGCAGACGATTCCGGAAGGAGTGTATGAAGCGGGGATTATAAACCGGGAGCTGAGAAAAAATAAGAGCAGGGAGGCGGACGCCCTCACTACGGATGCCCAGGGAAATGGATATCCAGTACCGGAAAATAAGAAAGACGATGGGAGCAGGTGAATTATTTACCTGCTCTTTTTATGCAAAGCCCATAGTATTGACTGTGAACATTTGGTATACTGGAAAGACAAGATACCTGTTCCGGGTGGTCTGAACCGTTACAAGGCAAGGATAGCTGCCGCAAAAGAAAGGATTATGGGGATCCGGTATATGGAAAATAAAGAAGGAATGAAATTCAAAGGGAAAGTTGCATTCTGGTACTGGCTTATTACATCGGGGATTAATGTCCTGCTTGTATATGAACTGGTTTTCAGCAGGGATAATCTTGTTATCCTTTTGCTTTCCCTTGTGCTTTGCAATTCTATTTTTCTGCCGATAATTATCCGTAATTATGTGTTAATAGACGGGGATAGGCTGCAGCTGTATTTTGGGTTTTTTAAGGATTCCATTTCCATTGATGCCATAGAAGAAATCCGCGGTTCCCATTGCCCCATATCATCCAGCGCCGCCTCTCTGGATCGGCTGGTAATAAAAGGGAAAAGGCTGGAAATGGTGGTTGCGCTGCAGGATAAGGCCGGCTTTGTCAGGGAGATGAAGAAACGGAATAGTGAAATACGGGTCTGCGGGATTCCCGGAGGGTGGGACTGACTTTTTAAGGAAGCTGTCCGGAAGGAAAACGAGACAGGAGGGATATAAGGGGATGAATGTAAAGATATTTATCGCAGTGGTTTTTGCAGGACTGGGTTTCCTGTTTGTACTTATCGGAGTTTTATTGGCCGTTTTTTTTCGGAAAAGAAGGGAAAAGGCTTCAGCAATAGCCGCAGCCACAGTGGCAGACGTGGAAAGAAGGAGCGGGAGTGATGGAAGAAGCTGTTATTATCCGGTTTTTGCGTATTATGCGGATGGGATTATGAGGCGTGTGACTTCCTCCTTCGGCAGCAGTCCCTGCCGTTATCATGTGGGGGAAGAGGTGGAAATCCATTACAATGCGGAGAAGCCGGAACAGATATGGGTGGAACGGGATGAAGGGATGAAAAAACTGTGCTGTGGTATTTTTATCGGACTCGGCAGTTTGTTTTTTGTAATTGGGGTCGTACTGGGGACAACGGGAATTGTATAAAGAGGGGGATGGAAATGGACGTCAGGATTACCGTATTAAAGACCGAGTTATATGAGGATATCGCGGATGAATATTTATCGGAGGGAAGGGCCGCAGGCCCGTGTCCTATTTTGAAGGAGGGGGATTCTTTTCTTTACAAGTCGTCGAAAGAAGCTATTATGCCGGATGGTTTCTGTCCTTGGGCCTGGGTGGATTTATATCCCGCGATCAGCAGAATGTCGATTGACAGGGTGGCGAGGGAGCCGGGGAAGGAATACTGGTATAAGCATGAAAATAAATCGATAGAATGCTGTACGGATGGGGTGCGTCCCGTTATATTTGTGCTGGAACGAGTCCCGGTAGAAGAGTGAGGAAGGATAGAAACTGCATTTATGAAAATTGTGGAATTTGATAGCGCACATGCGGCAGTGGCCGCAGAACTCGCTATGGCAGATTATGAGGAAGAAAGAGAAAGGGTACCGGCTCTGCCGGTAATGAAGGCACTCCCGGATCTGCGTCCTTTTGCGGACAACCATCTGGGGGTGGCGGCTTTTGAAGGGGATAAGATGCTGGGGTTTTTATGCTGTCTGGAACCGTGGGAGCATGCATTTCAAACCGCGGCGAAAGGGACATTTTCCCCTATGCACGCCCATGGAGCACGGAAAGAGGGGAGAGGAAAGGTCTATCAGAGGATGTATCAGGCAGCCGCAGAAAAATGGGTGAAAAAGGGGATTACATATCATTCCATCGCTTTGTATGCACATGAGGAAACGGCTCTTTCCGCTTTTTTTGACTATGGCTTCGGTCGCCGCTGTGTGGACGCGATCCGTAGCATGGAACCGCTGGAGAACTGTTTCCCACCGGACGGTATTGCCTTCCGGGAGTTGGACTGGCAGGAAGCGGGACGGGTGCGGGAACTGCGCAGGATGCTGAAGGAACATATGGGGAACAGTCCCTGTTTTATGAGGACCCCTGTAGGGGAACCTGAGGAATGCCGGGAACAGGAGCGGGAGGCAACGCAGGATTGCCGTATTTTTGCCGCGGAAGATGGGAAAAAGGTGGCTGCTTTTATGGAAGTGACGGACGGTGGAGAGAATTTTGCCACGCTGGCAGGGGATATGCGTAATATATGCGGGGCATATTGTTTGCCGGAATATCGGGGAAGGAATATCTATCAGGGGCTTCTGGATTATGTGATTCTCATGCTGAAAAAAGAAGGATTCTGCCGGCTGGGCGTGGATTATGAGAGCTTCAATCCCACAGCAAACAGGTTCTGGCCGAAATATTTTGAACCGTACACCAAGAGTGTTGTGCGCAGGATAGATGAATGTGCGCTGGAGGGATAAACATGAAGGAACCGCATACGGAAACCGGAGAAGGCAGAAGGGCAGTCTGCGTTTCTTGCTCCAATATGACAGGCAGTCAAGAGAACAGTATATCCATAAAACTATGTGAAATACTTGCAAAGCAGCTGTCAGGGCACAATATCGAAAGCCATATTGTGGATTTACGGAAGTATGAATTGTTCCCCTGCGTTGGGTGCGGTGAATGCTATGAAAGCAGAAGATGCTGCTGTGATCCCCGGTTCAATGAAATTTATGACAGCTTCACCAGGGCTGATTATTTATTTTTTGTATCCCCTCATTATGCCCCTATACCGTCAAAATTAGCTGTACTGCTTGAGAAGATGGAACAAATAACATTTTTGCACTGGTGGAAGGATAACCATTATCAATCGGAGCTGTACGGTATTCCGGCAGGAATTATTTCTCATGGAGGAGCGGGTGAATGGGCGCTGCCTTCTTATAAAGAAATGGTGAATGATACGATAGCCAATGCGTTGGATACGATTCAGATAAAGGTAATCCCTTATGATGATACATGGAATACAGGGATATCCATGCCTGTCAAAAAAGTGGTGGAAACAGACAGCATATTTCCTGTTCAGGAATATGATTGGAATGTGCTTGAAACTAAAATACGGGAGTATGCTAAAAGAGTTTTGCAGGGTAATTAACTGTTACCAGGCAGCGGAGGTTGGCTATGCGTTCAGAAAAAGAAATGCTCGATTTAATAACAAAAACGGCGGAAGAGGATCCCAGAATACGTGCGGCGTATCTGGAAGGTTCCCGTGTGAACCCGAATGTTCCGGCTGATATTTTCCAGGATTTTGATGTGGTTTATGTGGTCAGGGAAACAAAATCCTTCCGGGAGGACGCTTCCTGGATTGATCGGTTTGGAAAGCGTTTATACATGCAGTACCCGGAGGACAGTGTTTATTTCCCTTCGGATGCAGAGAATTGTTATGGGTGGCTGATGCAGTTTGCAGACGGGAACCGTCTGGATTTGCATGTGTGCACGATGGAAGCGGTAAGGAAGGATCTGGAACTGTTCCGGGTCCTGGTGGATAAGGATAACCTGTTGCCGGCGGATGAAGTGCGTTCCGATGAAATATACTGGATACAAAAGCCGACTCCCCAGCAGTTTCATGACACCTGCAATGAATTCTGGTGGTGTCTGAATAATGTGGCAAAAGGCCTGTGGAGAGACGAAATTCCCTATGTTATGGACATGATAAATCTCTATATCCGTCCTATGCTTACAAGAATTCTGGAATGGAAAATAGGGGCGGACAATCATTTTAACGTCAGTGCCGGAAAATGTGCGAAATATATGAAACGGTTTGTTTCAGAGGACACCTATACGCGGTATCTTGCCACGTATTCGGCGGCGGAGCCGGAAGCGGTGTGGGATGCGGTATTTGTAATGTGCGGTTTGTTTCATGAAACAGCGGTACAGCTTTCCAGGGAAATGGAATGTGCCTATGATTATTCCGAGGCGGAAAACAGCAGGGCCTATCTGGAACATGTAAGGAAGCTGCCGGGGGATGCGAAAGAAATTTATCCGGGCGGGGAATGAGGGAAAAGGACGGCTTATTTGTCAGGCGGATTATTAGGAAAAGAAATAAAAGAGGAAAACTTCAGTTTTCAGGCTCCTGATTTTTATAAAAAGATGGGTTACAAAGAGGTATTTGTGCGGGAAGATTACCCTGTTACCGGTAAGCGGTATTATTATGTAAAGGAACTGCGCTAAAAAGGATGTTTTTGGGAGAAAAAACCATGGATAACGGACAGAAGCTGCTTTTATTTTTCCAGGCGGAAAATGCAAGGGACTGGATAAGCTATGAAGCTTTTCTCCACCCGGAAATACAGTGGGAGCTTCATTCTACGAAAACGGAGCGGGTATGCGGAAAAGAAGTTTATCTGGAACGGATAAAGAGGGCCTATGGAAAGTCTGACTCCGTTTTTCAATGGGAACGGATGGATATAAGTGCGGGAGGGGAGCGGATTGTTACCGTGCTTAAAAATGAAGCGGGGGAACGGTCCTGTGATATTTTTGAATTCCGGGACGGCTTGATTTACAGGGAGTATGAATTCGTATTGGGGTAGCGAATCCTCCGGAGGTAAATGATGAGAAAATTAGGAACCCAAAAAATTGAGACAGACAGGCTTTATCTGCGCTGCTTTACTTTCGATGATATGGAAGTAACGGAAACAGATCTATCACAGATTTGCCAAACCTGTCAGAATTCAGATAACTATAAGTGGGCAATTGTTTTAAAAAATACTGGTCAGGTGATAGGTTCTATAAGGGCTGAAATCAGCTATGTTACAGACAGCGCACAATTGTGTTTCTCTCTGGGCAGGCAGTGGTGGAATAACGGATATATGAAGGAAGCCATCAAAGCTGTGGTTCATTTTCTATTTGAGGAAGTACAGACAGAACGGATTGCCGCCTTCTGTGAAGGGTATAACCGTATAGCGGGCAAGGTGCTGTTGCGAAGCGGCTTTCAGGCGGAGGGTACGCTGAGACGTGCCTGTAACGGGAAGAAAGGGATAACGGACTTGTTATGCTACGGTTTTCTGAAATCGGATTATTACCGTTTGAAATCCATGGAAAAGCTGGATATAGACAGCCTGTATATTACCAATTACAGAGAAGCGGGCGGATTGCCGCTAAAGAATATTATGCGGCTGCCAGAGGAGGAAGCCTTTTCTTTTGCCCGTCATTTATCGGAAGAAACAACATCAAAAAATGACCGGTATGGGGATTATTTCATACGTTATTATCAGAAACGAAAGGCGGCGGAAGCCTGGTTATATGAAAAGTTCAGTATGTGCGGAGGAAAACCTGCAGTCAGGCATCCCATATATTTTGTGCTGGGGGAAAACCGGGAGTTCCAGGAATTTTATGGCACTGCGGACTGTATCCGTATTCCGTTAAGCGGCATTCCGGCGGATGAAATCAGTTTTACTCCAAGGGACAGCATGCATTTAAAAGATATGGGGATGACGGAAGGAACTGTGTGGAATAAGACGGAATTCCTGGATATGATCCGGAAATCCGGTAAAAAAGTGGGTGAATTTATCTGTAATCTTCCTGGATTTTATGGGAACCCCGGAGGTTACATTGAGGTACAGCTTTGGAATGATGACTATTTAAAGTCATACATATAAAGAAGGGGGAAGTAGGATACAGATGTACGGAGGCTATATCGCTTACCTTGCTGACGTGCCCGATAACATAAATCCATATGATGGTAAATGAATCGGTGACTGGGCGGCGGGCAGACAGGGAATTGTTGTGGATTAACACTTATTTTTGGCACATGCGGAAAAAACAGGAATTACGTTTGCTCAAAATCCGTAACCGGGAAGGTACGAAACCGATATGGAAATTTTTCGTAACTGTTCAGCAGGTCAGCGCATTTACTGCGCTGACCGTAAGAAAGTGATTCAGGAGTGCAAAAATCCATCGCCGAAGGCGATTTAGGATGGATTTTTGCAGAGTAACTGTGAGGGTACTGGACAGTTACAATTTTTCTTTTATAACTCAGATGACAGGAGCAGAAAAATGAATCTTATCTACAGAAAAGCGGCACCGGAGGATATTGCCATACTAACGGAAACCAGAATCCAGGTACTGCGGGCAGCAAACGGTTTGCATGAAGATACGGATATGTCCGAGGTGGAAAAAGAATCTGCGGATTATTATTTGAAAGCCCTGCAGGACGGCAGTCATACGGCTTACCTGGTTTTTGACGGAAAAAATTTTATTGGTGCAGGGGGGATCAGCTATTACCGTGTCATGCCTACATTTCATAATGTAACGGGAAAAAAAGCATATATTATGAATATGTATACGCACCCGGAGTACCGCCGGAAAGGAATTGCGTATCGTGTCCTACAGCTATTGACAGAAGATGCAGAGGAAAGAGGCGTCGGCTATATTACTCTGGAAGCTACAAAGGCCGGAAGATATTTATATGAGAAATTCGGATTTGTAAGCATGGAGGACGAAATGAAACTTCCGGAATCATTGTCAGGCAGGTCGGCGCATTTACTGCGCTGAACAGTTACCTTCCGGTATAACGAAAAGCACAGGGAAATAGGTAACAAATCTGCGCCGCCTATACGAGATGTATCCGCTTTATGAGAAGATAAACAATATAATACAGGAGTAACCATGATAAGAAATTTTAGAAATACGGATTTGGAGGCAGTCATGGACCTGTGGCTTACAACAAATCTACAAGCCCATGATTTTATCCGAAGCGATTATTGGAAGGAAAATTTCCGAAAAGTCAGTGAGATGCTGCCTCAGGCGGAAATTTATGTCTGTGGACATGAGCGGAGAATTGTCGGATTCATCGGATTATCAGGAAATTATATCGCCGGGCTTTTTATAAATAAAGACAGCCAGGGCCAGGGAATTGGTAAAAAAATGCTGGATCATGTGAAGGTTGGGCGTGATATCATTACCTTACAGGTCTATGAAAAAAACGGGCGTGCGATCCGGTTTTATGAAAGAGAAGGATTTCATATCGTAAAGGAACAGGATGAAGAAGAAACCGGTGAAAAAGAGTTCCTTATGGAATGGAGGAGTGAAAATGGCATATGAAATAAGAGAAATGGATCCTTCGGAATACGGTGTGCTTTCCAATTTCCTTTATGAAGCCATTTTTCAGAGAGATGACAATAACCGTTTGCCCAGATCCGTCATTCAGGAGCCGGCGCTGAGGATATACATAGAGGACTTCGGAAATATGAAGGATGACCGTTGTTTGTGTGCGGTAACGGATAACCGGATCGTGGGGGCTGTGTGGACAAGAATTATTAAGGGATACGGGAGTCTGGATGACAACACCCCGGAATTTGCCATTTCCCTTTACCCGGAATACCGGGGAAAAGGAATCGGGATGGCATTGATGAAAAAAATGCTGGAGTATCTGGAGCAGGAAGGATACGAAAAGGCTTCCCTGGCTGTGCAAAAGGACAATTACGCGCTTGGAATGTATCAAAAGGCAGGTTTTACAATCGTGGATGAAAACGAAGAAGAATACATAATGAGGATTGCTTTGAAGGAGTAGATGAATGAAAAATTATGAAAGATCGTATCCCTGTCTCTCCCTTTGCGGGTTGAACTGCAGTCTGTGTCCCATGCACTTAAACCAGTATTGTCCCGGATGCGGCGGTGGAGAGGGCAACCAGCCATGCTCTTTTTTTCGGTGTGCAAGAGAGCATGGATCCTTGGAATTCTGTTATATGTGCGGGAACTATCCCTGCGAAAAATATGAAAAAGTAATGGAATTCGATTCCTTTATCACCCACCAAAATATGGTAACCGACGGCCTGAAAGCCAGGCAGACAGGGATTGAGGCCTATCGGGAGGAGCAGGAGGAAAAGGCGGGAATACTGAAAGAACTTCTGGATAATTATAATGACGGACGCAGGAAAAACTTTTACTGTATCGCGGTAAATCTGCTGGATTTACCGGATAGCAAAGAAGCGATGCGCCATATCAGGACGGAAATAAAGCCGGAATTTACGATGAAGGAGAAAGCGTCTGCGGCAGCGGCGTATTTCCAGGAAGCGGCGGATAAAAAAGGCCTGGTGTTGAAACTGCGAAAGAAACCCAAAGAAAAGAAATAAAGGGTAACGGAATGGATATGTATAGCAAAGAGGAAAAAGAGCAGGCACTGGAAGTGATTGCTTCCGCTGTCGGAAGATGCGAAAAGATATGGCCTAAATTTGAAGAAGGGGCGTCACAGCATACCTTGCTTAAAAACAGGATAAAAGCTTTGTATATAGCAAAAGCATTAATTGCCGGAGAAGGCAGGAATGAGGTATATACGAAAAGCGAATTGGCACAGGCGATTGCCCCTATAACCTCCATCATCAGGAAATGTGAAAAAGCGCAGGGAAAATTTGAGGAAGGATCCTCCCATTTTATCCGGTTTGGCCGGATGATAGACGCGATGGAAATTGCGAAAGCATATGTGTCCTTTGAAAGAGAGAAGCGGTAGGGTATTTACCGGCGGTAACGGTGAGGTATCTTATACAAATAGATATCATCTTTGTCATTTAATGTAAGCAGACAGGAGCAGAAATGAAAATTACAGCATTGGTCGAAAACAAGAGCGAAGGACAGGTCATTCCCAAGCATGGCTTATCCCTTTATATAGAAACGCAGAAGCATAAACTATTATTCGATTTGGGTCCGGATAATACATTGTTTAACAATGCGTCAGCAATGAACATTGATCTGACGCAGGTGGATACGGTTATCATTTCCCATGGCCATATGGATCATGGCGGGGCGCTGAAGCGGTTTCTGCAGGTGAATACGAAGGCACGGATTTATGTGCAGCGGTCGGCATTTGAACCGCATTACAGTAAATTCCTTTTCCTGAAAGCCAACGTTGGCCTCGATGACAAGCTGAAAAACAATCCGCAGATAAAAGTAATTGACGGGGATTATGAAATCGATGAGGAACTGAGTCTGTTTCTTGTCGGGAGGCGGGATAAATGTTATTCCGAAGCGAATGATGCATTGTATAATAAGGACGGGAAAGATGATTTTCTCCATGAGCAGAATTTACGGATTCAGGAAAACAAAACGGTAATTATAACAGGATGCGGACATACCGGAATTGTAAACATTATGGAAAGAGCCTCGGCATATAAGCCGCAGGTATGTATAGGCGGATTTCATTTATGTAATCCGCTGACGAAGAAAACAGTGCCGGTTTCTTTATTAAGCAGTATCGCACAGGAATTGCAGAAATATGTGGGGACTCAGTTTTATACCTGCCACTGCACAGGGATGCGGGCATATCAGTTTTTGTCCCGCCGGCTGCCTGAAATGAAGTATCTGGCGTGCGGAAGAACCATTGAAATTTAGTATGTTACCATACCGGAAAAAGGAGGGGCAGCAGCTTGAAACAGGAAGCATTGACGGATATCATAGCCGATCAGACGGAGCGGGCACTGTGGGAAGTGAAAAATGTAATTTCCTGTGTCCCGGATGAATATTGGAATAAGGAATATTGCGGGATGCCGCTCTGGAAACATATTTATCATATGCTCCATTCTCTTGATTTGTGGTTTATTAATCCAAGGGATCCGCATTATAAGGAACCGCCTGTCCATGAAGAGAATCTGAACAATCTGGATGTTGTTTCGCACAGGCATCTGGAACGAGAAGAGATCGATGCCTATTTTACCTGTATAAAGGAAAAAACGCAGAATTATATCGCTTCCCTGGAGGACGCCTTTTTGTTGGAAAGGCCGGAAGGATGTGAATATACGAAATTCACTTTACTTATGGCACAGCATCGTCATCTGCATACCCATATGGGAATGATTATGGGATTTATTGTGGCGGAAACCGGATTATGGCCGAGAGTTGTAGGGCTGGAAGGACGCATTCCCCAGGGGGAATATAATAAGTACTTTTGAGGCAATTGGTTATTGTTTAAACGGGGTCTATGGGAAAGGTATTTGACTCGCGCGGCAGTCGCCGAATATCCATGTCCGCATGGCTGCTTGGCTCGTTGCTCATGAGAATAAACGAAGGAGGAAAAGGATATATGGAAGAAATGGGTTACTGGATGGGAGATTTGCTGGAAGAATTAGGCTGTGAGAAAAACCAGGAGGTCTGCCAGGAACTGCTGAAAAAATGCGGCGGGCGTTGTGCGGAAAGAAATGCACTGCCCGGGATGGGCGGACTGAAAGAGGAATTGTCCGGAGTGGACAGCATGGAAGAAATGGCACGGATTATCAGCCGCCATACGGGTGCGGAATGTGTGCCGGAGAAGGACGGTTTTCTGTTAACCTATAACCGGGGAAAAGGCTGCGATTGTTCGATTGTAAAAGCGGGATATGTACATTCGCCGGTATTCTGCAGCTGTACGCAGGGATTTCATCAGAAAGTCTGGAGTACGATTCTTGAAAGACCGGTTACGGTAGAGCTGGTGGAGACGTTTCTGCGGGGCGGAAGCTGCTGTTCACAAAAAATTATCTTTACTATCAGCTGAGTGTTCTTTCACCCTCATTTACTATTCTGTCCGGTAGTTGCCAATAACTAACTTGATATTGGCAAGAAGTGATTGTATAATAATACATACGAAGGAACTGCCGTGAAATAACCGGTACAACACCAATCGGAACCAGATCCGGCTAAAAAATATCGTATTCCGTATGTAACAATCGGTAAGGAGGATGTATATGATCAAGGAAGAATATTTTGAACGTATATATAATCCCATACCGGAGGATTTATTTGTCCGTTATTCTGATAAATTGGAGGGCCAGCCCTTTTACCATACTCATAACGGATATGAACTATATTTTCTTGTTAACGGCATTGTTAATTATTATATTGATCAGAGATGTTACCGAATTGATCCCGGGACAATCATAGCCATGAAGCCGGGAGAATATCACAGAGTGGAAATGCTTGATGAAAGTATTTATAAACGCTTTGTTATCAATATAAGTAACCGCTATCTCGAAGCCCATTCAACAGCCCGCACTAATTTAAAAGATTGTTTTCAAAAACGATTTGAAGATAAGCCTCCTGTAGTGGTGTTATCCAAAGAACAGGCAGAAGAGCTGCTGGTGCTTTATAATTCTCTGCTGGATTTAAAAAATTCTTCCGAATATGGACAGGATGTTGCCACTTCTTCTTATGTGATGCTTCTTTTGGTAAAAGTGAATCTGTTGTTTTTTAACAATAAAGATAATCCGCCGATGCCTAATGTGATGCCTCCTCTTGTTGACAAAACAATAGAATATATTAATGAACATCTGTTAGATACATTTTCACTGGATGAACTGTCGGAGAAACTGTATTACAACGGGACCTACATAAGCCGTAAATTCAAGGCAATAACCGGTCTGTCAATCCAACAGTATATCCTGCGCAAACGGATATATCTTGCACAAAACTATTTAAGTGAGGGAAAGTCGGTTACTGAAAGCGGCATGCTTTCCGGTTTCGGAGACTATTCGAATTTCTCTAAAATCTTTAAGAAAAACGTTGGGGTATCCCCCAAACAATACCAGAAAAGAGTACTGGATTAAGCCAAAAACCCCGCAGCGGGCGCATCTGTTTGGTTCGCTGCCCGCGGGAATAAACGGTTAAAAAAGTCGGCACGGTAATTTTATTTAAGGATTCAGCGGAAAAAACGCTGGTTATAAATAAAATGACCGTGCTATATTTATGCATATTTTTAAGGAGCGGTTATTAGTTATTGAAAAACAAGTAATATATTATATGAATTGTTCTGAAAAAGTCATTTTAAACCATAAAAATATGATTTATATACATATTAAGCACTTGGAATTACTACTATAGTTATTTTAACGTAACTGTTCAGCAGGCCTGTGCATTTACGGCACCATTACATTTTAACAAAAAAAAGGTTCCTTTCAGGAAAAGGAGAGCTTATGAGATGGGGAAAGCTGTTTAACGACGGATGGGAATTTGCAAAACAGGTTCTTACGGAAACAAAGAACGAAGAAGTTCCGAGTGTTTTTGTACCGGTAGAGATTCCGCATGACTGGCTGATTTATGATTCTTACAACCTGTATCAGGACAGTATAGGTTGGTACAGGAAGTCTTTTATGCATGAGAAAAAACCAGGCAAACAATATTTTCTCAGGTTTGACGGTATCTATATGGATAGCACGATTTACATAAACGGAAATACGGCTTGCGAATGGAAATACGGTTATTCCTCTTTTGTTTTGGATGTAACCGGATTTTTAAAAGAAGGGGTAAATGAGATTCTGGTGAAAGCCGTATATCACAGTCCCAATTCCAGATGGTATTCAGGGGCAGGAATTTACCGCAATATATGGTTTCAGGAAGTTGATCCGGTATGGCTTATCCAGGATGGCATCTATATATCCGAAAGGGAAGAACAAAACGGAAACTGGAGGGTTACGGTTTCTGCAGAGATTGGGGTAAAGCAGCAGACGGATCCGCGGGATATTACCTTACGTTTTCAGGTGTTTAAAAGGAGAGGCAATACAAATAAGAATACGGCAGGTATGGATACCGTATATTCTTCCAGCCAGTTCAGTAATTATGAGGAAGATATTACTGACGGGCAGGAACCCATTGCCGAATGTCTGGCGGGTGCAGCAGTGATTCAGGAGAAAAAGGGAGGATCGGATAACGGGTTATTTTATGGAACGGCACAGCTGATGATTGACAGTCCTGACCTTTGGAGTCCGGATCATCCCTGCCTGTATATTGTAAAGACGGAACTGCATAAGGGAGGAAAAATTGTACAGACAGAATATACCCGGTTTGGTTTCCGGACCTTCGCGTATAAACCGGATTCCGGATTTTGGCTGAATGGCAGGAACATCAAAATCAAAGGGGTATGTGAGCATCATGACCTGGGTTGTCTGGGAGCAGCATATAATCAGACGGCTATGCGCCGAAAGTTAAAAATACTAAAGGAAATGGGAGTCAATGCAGTCCGGACTGCGCACAATATGCCGGCGGCAGAATGGATGGACTTAGCGGATGAGATGGGAATATTGATCGATTCCGAAGGCTTTGATATGTGGGAAAAACCAAAAACCACCTATGATTATGCGCGCTTTTTTACGGAATGGCATTGCAGAGATATCGCAAGCTGGATACGGAGAGACAGAAATCACCCCAGTGTGATTATGTGGAGTATAGGAAATGAAATATATGATACCCATGAAGGAGAAAGAGGGCTGCAGATCACAAAAGAGTTGTCCGATGAAGTGAGAAAACACGATCCTGCCGGCAATGCCCCCGTTACAATCGGTTCCAATTATATGCCGTGGGAAAATGCGCAGAAATGTGCGGATATTGTTAAACTTGCCGGATATAATTATTCGGAAAAATATTATGATGCACATCACAAAGAACATCCGGACTGGATTATTTATGGGAGTGAGACGGCGTCTATTGTACAGAGCCGGGGAATTTATCATTTTCCTTACTCAAAATCGATTTTGGCGGACGAAGATGAGCAGTGTTCTTCTCTTGGGAATTCCAGAACGAGTTGGGGGGCGGTCTCAACGGAAATGTGCATAGCGGGGGAGCGTGATAACCATTTTTCCTGCGGTCAGTTTATATGGACCGGTTTTGATTATATCGGAGAGCCTACCCCTTACCACACGAAAAATTCCTATTTTGGACAGATAGATACGGCAGGCTTTCCTAAAGACTCCTACTATATTTATCAGGCGGAATGGCAGGAAGCGAAGAAGGACGTTCTGCATCTGTTTCCATACTGGGATTTTAATGAAGGGCAGACCGTGGATGTGAGGGCGGCTTCGAATGCCGGCTGGCTGGAACTGTTTATAAATGGAAAAAGCCAGGGAATCAGAAAAATCGACCATGTCCACGGTACTATTTTAACTGGAGACTGGAGCGTAACCTATGAACCCGGTGAAATACGCGTGAAAGCTTATGATGATAAAAAGACTCTTGTGGCGGAAGCATTCCACAAAAGCTTTCAGGATGCGGCAGAAATCCGGTGCTCGGCAGATCGGGAAAGCGCTCTGGCAGATGGAAGGGATTTACTTTTTGTTGAAATTTCCATGGTTGATAAAGACGGCCATGCGGTAGAGAATGCCAATAACCGGGTCCGTGTTGATGTGAGCGGCAGCGGGAGGCTTGCCGGGCTGGATAATGGGGACAGTACGGATTTTGATTCGTATAAAGGGAATGACAGAAGGCTGTTTGGCGGAAAGCTGCTTGCTGTTATACAGACCAAAACGGTACCCGGGAAAATTACGGTAACCGTCAGTTCCTATGGATTGCCGGATCAGGAGCTGATCCTTTGGGCAAGAGAATGCAGGGAGAAATTTGAGGTAATCGAGTCTGACTTACCGACTGGAGAAGGTAAGCGGACGGATAAAACGGATGTGCCGGTGCGTAAAATTGAATTACTCATGAATGGCAGCCGGAAGTTGGACAAAGCTTGTCCCCAGGCGGAGATAACGGCGAAGCTATATCCTGAAAATGCAGTTGATACCGTGCTGTTCTGGAGTGTTGTAGATGATGCGGGAATTCCATCGAATTTAGCCCAAATCAGCGTCAACGGAAAGCATGCCGTTGTGAAAGCGAAAGGGGACGGATGCTTCAGAGTCCGGTGTATGAGCAGAAACGGGACGGAAAAAATCCGGTTGATTTCGCAGCTTGATTTTGAAGTAACCGGAATAGGAACGGCGTATCTTAATCCTTATGAATTTGTTTGCGGAGGACTTTATCAATATTCAAAAGGGGAAGTCGGAAACGGAAATGAATATGGAGTTGCGACAGCCAGGGATGGAGAAACGCAGGTGGGCTATCGTGAATTAGACTTTGGACCAGTTGGTTCAGATGAAATAACACTTCCTGTTTTTGCCCTGAGTGATGAGCCGTATCGAATCCGTATCTGGGAAGGAATGCCGGGGGAAGAGGGAAGTATACAGATTGGGGACGTGCTTTACCAGAAACCGTCACGGTGGAATGTGTATCAGGAAGAAACATATCATTTGGACAAAAAGCTGAAAGGTATTACGAGTATATGTTTTGTGGTTGACAAAAAAATTCATATAAAAGGATTTATTTTTACAAGACAGAACCCGGCATATGATTGTATCTGCGCAGCGCATTGTAAACATGTATATGGCGATCATTTTAAAGTGGAACGTGACGGAATCTATGATATAGGGAACAATGTGACATTGGAATTTCCTCAAATGGATTTTGGGGAGGACGGGCTGCAGGGAATTGCCATTTGCGGTAGCTCCCCGATAGAAAAAAATACCATACATATACGTTTTGAAAATCAGGAAACCGGTGAGGAAATACAGCAGATTGTGGAATTCGGACAAAGCAGCGGAATGGATGTAAGAACTTACCGGCTGGATCGTGTAAAGGGGCGGCAGAATGTATATTTTATATTCTTGCCGGGCAGCAGATTTGATATGAAATGGTTCCGGTTTCTTCCTGATAAAACCTGAAGATAAAGAGGTATCTATGAAAAAAAAAGCGTTACAACTGAAACTGCCCCGGCTGTTGCAGGAGGGGATGGTGCTTCAAAGGGGAAAGCCGGTTACTTTATGGGGGGAAGGTCTTCCGGGAAGCCGGGTGGAAATTAATTTCCAGGGAAGTAAACGGGAAACCGTCGTGGGAAAAGACAGCAGGTGGCAGCTTCTTACGGATACCCTTCAGACGGGAGGGCCGTTTCCTATGGAAATCAGAAGTAGGGAATGCAGGATATCCCTGGAGCGGGTTTATGTGGGAGATGTATGGTTATGTTCGGGACAGTCCAATATGGAACTGCCGATAAGCAGAGTGAAAGATGCGTATCCGTATGTATTCCAAAATTGCCATAACCCGTATATCAGGCTCTTCCATGTGAAGGAGCATTTTAATTTTCACGGCCCGGAGCAGGAATTGGAATCAGGGGAGTGGCTGGAAGCGGATTCGGATACGCTTGCTGGTTTTTCAGCATTCAGTTATTTTTTTGCGAAATATGTAAACAGTGAGTCAAAAATACCAATTGGTATTATCAATGTCAGCAAGGGTGGTTCCCCGATAGAAGCCTGGCTGTCTAATGCTTCCGTTGCTGACCGGCCCGTACTTGGGAAAACGCTTGCCTTATTCCGGGATGATCGCTATGCTGCAGAATTTATAGAAAAGAATGAAAGGCAGCAGAGCGACTGGCAGAAGCTGCTGAAAGCGAGGGATGCAGGACTGGCATCCGTACCCTGGTATCAGGACTGGCACGATGAAGGATGGGAACCGATGGAACTGCCGGGATGGTTTTCCGGAGATCGGCTGCATAATTTCAGCGGAGTAATCTGGCTGAGAAAACGATTCGATGTGCCCTCACAAATGGCCGGCAAGCCGGCGGATTTATGGCTCGGCACAATAACAGACAGCGATGAAGCTTATGTAAACGGCTGTCTGGTGGGAGAAACCGGATATCAGTATCCTCCAAGAAAATACAAAGTGCCGGAAGGGATTCTTAAGGAATACGGGAACGTACTTACAATCAGGGTATTATGCGAAAGAGGCGGCGGAAGGCTGACGCCGGGTAAGGAATATTGCCTGTTTTCCCAAGAAGGAAGAGTGGATTTAAGGGGGACAGCGGAAAGGAAATGGGAGTACAGGATAGGATGCAGATGTTCTCCCGCACCCATGATGGATTTTATTATCCGTAAACCCACAGGGCTTTTTAACGGGATGCTGGCGCCCTGCATGAATATGACAATAAAAGGAGTAGTGTGGTATCAGGGGGAGTCGAATGATAAAAATCCGGAAGAATATGAAGAATACCTGCGGCGGCTGGTTACTTCCTGGAGGGAAGGATGGGGAGAAAAAATGCTTCCTTTTATCCTGGTGCAGTTACCCTCTTTCGCAATTGATCTTCCCGAGCAAAACAGCGGATGGCCGGAAATCAGGGAAGCGCAAAGGAAAATATCCCATGAATTGGAAAAGGTGAAGCTGACCGTAAACCTGGATTTGGGTGAGTGGAACGATTTACATCCTCTTCGGAAAAAGGAGGCTGGGGAAAGGGCGGCTGCGGCTGCTTTGGAATTTGACGCAGGGGATGGAAAAACGGAGCAGGGGCCTGTGCCTGCAGGCATACGCAAGGAAGAGGGAAGGGTTATTGTGACCTTTGAACCGGCAGAAAAGCTGCTGGTACAGGGAGGACGGCTGGAGGCGGCGGAGCTTGCAGGGGAAAACGGGATTTTTTATAAAGTACAGGCCTGGACGGAAGAAAACAGAATGATTGTGGAGTGCCCTGCACATATGGATGCAAAAGAGTTCAGATATGCCTGGAGCAATGCGCCTGAGGGAGGTTTGCTGTGTAACCTCCGGGGATATCCGGCCTCCCCGTTCCGGATGAGAATCGGATAAAAAACAGAAGCTGCGGACTGCGGCACGGAGGTAATGATGGATTATAATCTTGCTTGGCTGTCCTACCGTAACATACCTTGGTATGAGGACAGAAAATTTTTTCAAACAATAGTTACCCGGGAAAAACATGTGGTAATTAAAACAGCCGTCGCTGAACTGTGCAGGGCTGCTGAAGAGATGTTCGGAATGCAGCCGGAAATTACGGACAGGCAGGAAAGGAAAGACAACCTTGGAAAAAACAGAATTTGCCTTGTCATGGATGCAAGTATATCTGTCGCAGGCGGATACAGAATAGAAGAATACGGCGGACAAATATCCATTTTTTCCGGGGATGCTTCAGGAATTTTGTATGGAACCTATGCACTTGTGCGGAGGGTGCAGAGGGAACTGCCCTTAACAGGGCTGAAACTGCAGGAACTGCCGGATATGCCTTTGAGGATGTTAAATCATTGGGATAATATGGATGGAAGCATTGAGCGGGGGTATGCAGGAAGCTCCTTCTTTTTTAAAGAGGGGGAGATATTGCTGAATGACAGAACCCGGGATTATATACGGCTGGCAGCCTCTGTGGGAATTAACGGAGTGGTTATAAATAATGTCAATGTGTCGGGGGATGCAACCAGATTAATTACAGATGAATATGAGCTTTCCCTGAAACGTATGGCGGCTGAGCTGGAAGCGTACGGCATTACGCTTTATCTGAGCCTGAATTTTGCAGCGCCGATAGAGCTGGGGGATCTGGATACGGCGGATCCGGAGGCGGAAGCGGTACAAAGCTGGTGGAAAGAAAAAATGGCACGGCTGTTCCAACGGATTCCCAATCTGGGGGGATTTTTGGTAAAAGCCGATTCGGAAGGCAGGCCAGGGCCATTTACATATGGAAGAACCCATGCCCAGGGAGCCAATATGCTTGCCGATATGATAAAGCCATACGGCGGACTGATTATATGGAGATGCTTTGTTTACAACTGTACGCAGGACTGGAGGGATAAAAAGACCGACAGGGCGCGTTCGGCGTATGACAACTTTATGCCTCTGGATGGGCAGTTTGCGGAAAATGTCATACTGCAGATAAAGAACGGACCGATGGATTTTCAAGTCAGAGAACCTGTGTCGCCCCTTTTCGGTTCTCTGGAAAAAACCAACCAGATATTGGAGGTTCAGATTGCCCAGGAATATACAGGACAGCAGAAGCATGTCTGCTATCTTATCCCGATGTTTAAAGAAATCCTTGATTTCCATACATATTGCCGGAAAACAAAGGATAAGGTTTCCGATATTGTAAGCGGGCGCACCTTTTTGCAGACGGAATGCGGCATGGCGGCGGTGGCCAATACCGGTTCGGACAGGAACTGGACAGGACATGATCTGGCGGCGGCAAACTGGTTTGGATTCGGAAGGCTTGCCTTCTCGGCATCACTGACGGCAGAAGAGATTGCAGAAGAATGGTGTGAATGTACCTTTGGCCCGGATAGGGAAACTACCGCTGCCGTCACAAGGATTCTGATGATGTCATGGCCTGCCTATGAAAAGTACACATCTCCGCTGGGAATCGGCTGGATGGTGAATCCGGGCAATCATTACGGACCGAATGTAGACGGTTATGAGTATGACAGATGGGGAACTTACCACAGGGCGGACCACCGGGGAATAGGTGTGGAAAGGGGACGGGCAGGAACCGGTTATACATCAACTTACCTGGAACCAAATGCAGCCATGTATGAAAATATAGCTTCCTGTCCCGAAGAACTTTTACTGTTTTTTCATTATATTCCGTATGACTATAAAATGAAAAGCGGTAAGACATTGATACAACATATTTATGACACTCATTTCGAAGGAGTGGAGGATGTGGAAAAAATGATAGGCATATGGGAGGGAATCCGGGGGAAAATACCGGAGGAAATATTCCGCCGGGTGAAGGAGCGCCTGAAGCACCAGCGGGAGCATGCTGAAGAATGGAGAGATCAGGTAAATACGTATTTTTACAGAAAGTCTTTTATAGCGGATGAAAAAGGGAGGAAAATATATTGAAAAATGGCAGTAAGAAAAAAAACCACGCAGGCAAAATTGTTATGTCCAGACATCTGCGGAAGGAATGGCAGCTCTATAGTCTTCTGCTGATACCGTTGCTTTACTTTGTTATATTTAAGTACATACCTATGCTTGGAAATGTCATTGCATTTCGTAAATATTCCGGCGGGGTCAATATATTTGGGGAAAAATGGGTGGGACTGAGGTATTTCCGGCAGTTTCTTAAAGATCCTTCCTTCTGGAGAGCTTTCCGTAATACGCTCTTTTTAAGCATAAGTTATCTCCTGGTACGTTTTCCGATGACATTGCTGTTTGCTCTGCTGTTAAATGAAATCAGGAATATAAAGTGGAAAAAGTTTGTGCAGACAGTGTCTTATCTTCCTCATTTTATATCAATGGTTATCATTGCGGGGATGATCAAGGAGGTAGTATCCTTATCCGGGCCTGTCAATTCCTTTATCCAGATGATGGGGGGAGAAAAGATTTCTTTTATTCAGGAAGCATCCTGGTTTCCTCCGATTTATATCATATCAGGCGTCTGGCAGGCACTTGGATGGGGAACCATACTCTATCTTGCAGCTATAACGGGAATCAATACCGAACTGTACGAAGCGGCCCGGGTTGACGGCGCAAACCGGTTTAAACAGGCGCTGCATGTAACTATCCCGGGAATTATGCCGACTATTGTTACCTTATTGATTCTTGATATCGGCGGCATTATGGGATCTAATTTTGAGAAAATAATTCTTTTATATCTTCCATCCACTTATGAAACAGCAGATGTTATTTCCACATTAGTTTACAGAATGGGTATTACGGGAGGAAATTTTAGTTATGCTACTGCGGTTGGATTATTTGAAGGTGTTATCGGCCTGATTCTTGTGACAACTGCAAACTTTGTTTCCAAAAAATTAACCGAATCAAGCCTGTGGTAAAGGAGAGATTATGACGAAAAAAACTGAAATTCGTGGCAATGGGGTAAAAATAAAAGAATCCGGGGGATATAAGATATTTAAAGTATGTAATACTGTGATAATGCTGTTTGTTGTTTTTGTAACCCTGTATCCTTTTATATACCTGGTTGCACAGTCATTCAGCTCGGAGGGAGCTATTTATGCAGGAAAAGTCAGCTTTTTTCCGGTGGAATTTACAGCAAAGACCTATCAGGTCATTTTGAGCAAACCGGACTTTTTCCTGTATTACAGAAATACAATCGTCTATTCGCTGCTGGGTACTTTGATTTCCGTTGCCGGTTCTGCCATGCTCGCTTATCCGTTATCGAAGGAACGCCTGGTATTAAACAAATTTTTCACCCCTTTTGTAGTGTTTACCATGTTTTTTGCAGGAGGTATGATACCAAACTATATATTGATTGCTCAGGCGCTTCATATGAGAGATACCATGTGGGCATTAATCATTCCGGGGGCAATAAGCACCTATAATGTTCTGATAATGAAATCCTTTTTTGCCAGTCTGCCGGGAGAATTGGAAGAAGCTGCTTCCATTGACGGAATGAATGCCTATGGAACTTTTCTGAAAATTATACTTCCTTTGTCCAAGCCGATAATGGCGACGATGTTCCTTTTCTATATCGTAGGAATTTGGAATAACTGGTTTGGGCCGTTTTTGTACCTGGATACAAAAGGAAAATGGCCGGTAGCCCTTTATTTAAGACAGATAATTATGGGCGCTACAGGGACCGCAGAAATTGGTGCGGTATCTGACGAAGCAAGCCAGATATCGGCAAATGTGCGTTCCTGTTGTATGGTATTGACCGCAGCGCCTATCATCTGTGTCTATCCTTTTGTCCAAAAGTATTTTGTACAGGGTATGATGATCGGGTCTGTGAAGGGATAAAATTATCCTGCATGTTTGTTCGGTTTTACAGAGCAGCGGAGGCAGGTTAATAGTAAATAATTAATCAGGTAGTGTCAAGTGAATTATGAAAACCCGAAGCCGGGTGAACTGGCAACATT
>NZ_QUES01000018.1:0-130163 GCF_003478085.1 Eisenbergiella sp. OF01-20
TCTGTGTGCTGCTTTCTCAGCCGCAACAGTTGATATCTTATCACATGTTGTTTCGCCAGTCAAGCACTTTTTTCAACTTTTTTTATTTCTTTCAAGTTGTTGTCCCATCGCCATTCGCGGTGGAGTTTCATTATAGCACCATTTTTTACCAAATGTCAACATCTTTTTTAACTTATTTTTTAAACAAGTTTTATTTGTGTTTTACAATCCGGCAAAAGTGCGAAAAAAAAGAAATCTCAATCACTTAAGATTCTTTTCCCGCGAAGCTATAATCAAGCTTCCCTTATATCGGTAAAGGGAACGGAGAAAGAGGGATTTGAACCCTCGCGCCGCTATAAACGACCTACACCCTTAGCAGGGGCGCCTCTTCAGCCTCTTGAGTATTTCTCCACAAAACTGAACTATCCTCTACCAATATGAAGTGCGCGTCCCAATCGGTAGCGCAAATGTTATTATACATAAGGTATAACTGTTTGTCAATTCCTTTTGGCAAGTTTTTTCATATTCACCTGAATTTGTTATGGCAGAGACTATTCCTGAGTATATCCCGCAATGGTTTCATCTATACGTCTTTTTACTTCTTCTGCTATTTGTGTTGTTTTCATATCCTTGTATTCTTCATAATACATAGGCTTCAGATAAAATATCTTAACGGTTATCTTCCTGATGCTGTTTTCATCAAAGGGTATGAAGGAGTCTATCAGGGCACAGGGTACGATAGGACATCTGGCTTTCATTGCTCCCTTAAAGCTGCCTCCTTTGAATTCCTGGGTATGATTTCCCTGCCTGCTCCGGGTACCTTCCGGGAAAATCAAAAAGTTACGCCCTTTTTTCACTTCCTCCGCCATCGTCTGGATCACCTTCATGGATTGTCTCAGATCCTCTCTGTCAATAACAAGGGCGCCCAATGCCTTACGCACCTGTTTGAGAAGAATAACGTTGGCCGCTTCCTTTTTCATGACAAAAGAAAAGACTTTCGGACAGGATTCCAGGAATACGAGGCCGTCAAACAGGCCCTGGTGGTTGGGAAACATAATAAAGCCGTCTTTTTCCGGCAGGTTTTCCACACCGTGTGCTTCTATGGTGACGCGTCCCGCTCTGTTGGCGGCAAGAGTTGTTTTTTTACACCACCGGAAGCCTTCCTCATAGCTGATATTGTCATGTATGCTGCACCACCAGATGTGGCTGAAGTAGTAAAAGGCTTTAAAGAAAAGCCGGAATACCATCAAGGCAATTCTACGCATATTCTGATTCTCTTTTCCTGTTTATTCTGAACAATATTGCTTTATGGCAGTTTCATATAGATTATTCCCCTGGCTGTCTATCACCACAATGACGGGAAAGTCCTTCACTGCCAGCTTTCTAATCGCTTCCGTCCCCAAATCGTCATAAGCAATTACCTCTGAGCTGAGGATGGATTTGGAAAGAAGGGCTCCTGCACCTCCCACGGCGGCAAAATATACGGCGCCGTTACGGATCATAGCCTGTCTCACTTCTTCTGTGCGCTTTCCTTTCCCTATCATTCCCTGCATTCCCAAGTCCAGAAGCGACGGTGTATATTTGTCCATACGGCTGGCTGTAGTGGGTCCGGCCGATCCGATGGGCCTGCCTTCCCTCGCGGGGGACGGCCCCATATAGTATATTACATTTTCCCGGATATCAAACGGGAGCGTCTCTTCTTTTAATAGGGCTTCATACATTCGTTTATGTGCTGCATCCCTGGCTGTATATATAGTGCCTGTCAGCCAGACATAATCTCCTGCTTTCAGCGTGGCCGCTTCCTGTCTGGTAAAAGGCACTCTCATGTGTTTTTCCATTATATTCTCCTTCCGCCCAAATTGCTTTGCAACCATTCGGACCTGTCTGCATTGTCAAACGACTTTCTTCTTATTATATAATACTTATTCTGCAGATATTGTGTTTCTTACGGTTAGAACTACTATATAAAGGGGATTAACCGTGTCTATATAACCCGTACGGAATGTCTGTTCACATGACAGCAGATATTTACAGCAACGGGAAGTCCTGCTATATGGGTAGGATACGTATTGATATTTACTCCCAGCGCAGTCGTGGTTCCGCCAAGACCGCCGGGACCGATACCTGATTTATTTATCTTTTCCAGCAGTTCCTCTTCCATTTCCTTTATATAAGGAATATGTGAGCGGCTATCCAGCGGCCTGGTTAATGCCTGCTTTGCCAGGATAGCACACTTTTCAAAGGTTCCCCCAATCCCTACACCCACTACCATGGGAGGACATGCATTAGGCCCGGCATCACGCACGGCGGTCAACACTGCATTTTTAACACCCTCCATGCCGTCCGCCGGCTTAAGCATGAAAATCCGGCTCATATTCTCGCTGCCGAATCCTTTAGGGGCTACCGTTATTTTTACCTGATCTCCGGGGACGATGCTGTAATGAATGATTCCGGGTGTGTTATCTCCGGTATTTCGCCGGAGAAGGGGATCCCCTACTACGGATTTCCGCAGATAGCCTTCTGTATAGCCCTGTCGAATCCCTTCGTTTACGGCATCCTCAAGTTCACCACCTTCAAAATGGACTTCCTGCCCCACTTCCAGGAAAACAACTGCCATCCCTGTGTCCTGACATATGGGGATAGTGTCTTCTTTTGCTATCCGCAGGTTATCCTGCAGCTGTCCCAAAACCTGCTTCCCCAACGGAGCCTTCTCCTTCTCCACCGCATGGTTCAGGGCCTGCTCCATATCCGGCGTTAATATATGGTTGGCTTCAATACACATTTCCTTTATATTTTCCGTTATTTCGGATACCTGCACTGTTCTCATATGCTTTCAATCCCTTCCTATGCTGTACTGCTCTGCTTGTTTTAATTATAGTATAGTTTCCATTCTTTGTCACCAGCGTTTGGGCCGGGGATAAAGGTTTGTGGCAACAGTCCGGATGGCCCTTTGTGCCCTGCGGTATCTGCCGCCCCGGGAAAAATCTTGTTAATTTACTCTTGTACCGAATCTGTTCCTATCTTAAAATGGACAGAGCAGGACATCTGTGAGGCATATGGAAAAGGATGGTTTGATTTATGGATAGAAACGCACTTTTAATAAAAGAAATGATTCGGTATTACGCCAATGATCCCAAAAGAATCCAGCATTTTATCAAGGTTCATGATTTAGCCCGTATTATCGGCAGACTGGAACATCTGGGTGAGGAGGAACTGGATATCCTGGAAACCGCCGCTATCGTCCATGATATCGGCATTAAGGTGAGTGAAGAAAAATACGGAGACTGCAGCGGGAAGCATCAGGAACTGGAAGGGCCGATTATCGCACGGGCCATGCTGGAAACCCTGGAGTTTGCGGATTCTGTCATTGACAGGGTATGCTATCTGGTCGCCCATCATCATACGTACAATGAAATTGACGGATCCGATTATCAGATTCTGGTGGAAGCCGATTTCTTAGTTAATTTATATGAGGATCATTCTTCCCGGGAGGCTGTGGAACACGCCCTGCAGCATATCTTCCGTACAGGAAACGGAACCGCCATATGCCAGGACATGTTCGGGATCTCCCGGGAAGCTTCCGCTTAAGCAGGGACGATTTCTATCCAGTAGCCGTCGGGATCCTGGATAAAATAGATGCCCATCGCTTCATTTTCAAAGCAAATGCACCCCATTTCCTTATGACGGGAATGAGAGGCTTCCATATCATCTACCGTAAAGGCCAGGTGGAATTCATTATCCCCCAGATCATAGGAATTCTTTTCCCAGTCTCTCAGCCAGGTTAATTCCAGCTGGTGAGGTGTGGTTCCATCGGAAAGGAATGCCAGGATAAAGCTTCCGTCCGGGGCTTCTTTGGTGCGGATGGGTTTCAGCTCCAATGCTTCTTCATAAAAACGAAGGGATTTCTGTAAATTGGTTACATTAAAATTATTATGGGCAAACTTAAATTTCATAGGTACCTCCTGTGATTCAAAGTTAACTGTTATGTGCATTTTATATGTATAGAGTATATAATGCAACTAATTTTACAACTGTGAGGGACGGAACAGACAGGAGGCAAAAGGGTAGGCATTGCCTGCGGGAACAAACCGCTGTATACTGGGTTTATAATAAATGAAATATTCATGCAAAAGAAAAAGGAGAGCGTTCCATGAAAGCACTGCTGGTACTGTTACTTATTTTGTTATTTTTATTCTTATGTTATATGGTATTAATCATACCCCGGTTCCGTAAGCCGGATTATAAGGCACTTCTTCATCATTATTATGCACACAGGGGACTTCATAATATAGCTTTAGGAATTCCGGAGAATTCTATGAAAGCATTTCAGAGGGCCATTGACAACGGTTTTGGTATGGAAATGGATGTGCAGCTATCGCGGGACGGATTTCCGGTCGTCTTCCATGATGCTACTCTGACGCGGATGTGCGGAGTGGAAAAAAGGGTGGATGCACTGACCCTAAAAGAATTAAAGGAACTGACTCTGGCAGGCACCCAGGAACGGATTCCTACTTTTCAGGAATTCCTGGAACTTGTAAAAGGACAGGTACCTCTTATTATAGAAATAAAGATGGACAAAAGGGATGATCGGATTCCGGAGGCAGTTAATCATCTGCTTAAGGATTATAAAGGTGTTTATTGTATAGAATCCTTCCATCCTTCCGCTCTTATCTGGTATAAGAAAAACCGGCCGGATGTATTCCGCGGGCAGCTGTGTACTAACTTTAATAAAGAAAATAAAAATTGCAGCCTGTCTTTTTTCCTATTGGGTAAAATGCTTTCCAACGTTGCCTCAAGACCGGATTTTATCGCTTACAACTGGATATACCGGAATGATTTATCCAGAAAAATATGCTGCAATCTTTATCACGCCCTGTCGGTGGGATGGACTATACGTTCCCAGGAGGAAATGGACCTCTGCCGGAAGGATTTTACTCTTTTTATCTTTGAGAACTTTATACCGGAAGGAGAGGCCTGATGGAAAAACGTCATTTTATCTTTGATATCGACGGAACCTTGATTAATACAGAAAAAGCAATAATAAAGGGGCTTCAGGAACTGCTCATGGAGATTCAGGGCATTGCTTACGAACCGGAACAACTTTATTTCTGTCTGGGTATTCCCGGTCCTCACACACTTAAGCAACTGGGGATCGAGGGCGATCTGACAGCAGTACTCAAGCGGTGGGATGCCTATTATTGTAAACACGGCGGGGATGTTACCGTATATCCGGATATCAGGAAGGTTCTGGATCAATTGAGGGAAAATGGGATTTCACTAGGTGTAATAACCTCAAAAAACCAGGAGGAATATGATTATGATATGATCCGGCTGGGGCTGGCAGATTATTTTTCCATCACTGTAACCTCCACGGATACAACAGAGCATAAACCCAATCCGGCTCCCATGCTTTTTTATCTGGAAAGGGCAGGAATCCTTCCTGAACAGGCCGTGTATATCGGGGACAGCATCTATGATATGGAGTGTGCCAAAGGGGCCGGCGTTCCGCGGGCACTGGCTCTGTGGGGGTGTAAAAACCCCGAAGAAATCACGGCGGATTACAGGCTTTTTAAACCAAAGAATATCCTGGATCTTCTTAAAAAATTCTGACACAACAATTTAAAACATCTATAAGGGGAGAACATTTTTTATAGTTCCCCCTTTATTTGCTAACTATTCTTCCATCCTGGTTATATCCTCGTACTTAAGTGCAAAAAGACCATCCAATAAATAGGATAATTCTATTCTGCTTTTTTCTGTTATCCATACGGAAGAGATCAGTTCTTCCTCATGTTTGCCATATAACTCATCCAAATGCTGTGTATATTCATCAATCAGAGATTCATCCGTGTAAGAGCTGTCCTCTCCATTTGTAATATATAATGTTATTGATTTTAACAAACCTTCACCAATATTATAGGAAGTTAGGGCATCAATACCTTCTTTTTCTTCATAATCTAGGATCATAGTGGTAATTGAATCCTGCTTTTGGGTAACTATTGATTCCTCTGGCAACTTTTTTATAACTTCATCATAAGTCATTCCCCAATTAAAACCATTATAAAGGCCGCTATTATCGGGTCTGTTAATAAGTTTATATATCCCAATGCCTGCTACAACGATAAAAAGAAATGCAAGGATCAGAATCATTACTTTTGTGGAAAATACTTTTTTCTTAGTTGTTCCTGTTTTAGCAGACGATTCCACAGGGCAGCCGCATTTCGGGCACTCTGTTGCTTTGTCACTGATATCTGCCCCACATTCCGGACATTGAATAAGAGCCATAATTGAATTCTCCTTTATTTCTTATTTATTTTTTCGGGCAGCTGGCTGTCCAGTTTATCATACGCGGACATAAAATCCGATACCGTATCACTTTTTTTGGAGCTGAAACTGTTATAATTCCCAGACGGACTTATTGCCATATCTGTAAGTGATTTATAAGCTTCATATAAATCGGAAATCGTATCATAACATTTATCAAGGCCTTCCGGCGGCATCTGTAATTTTTTCATAATTTCTTTTACCGACACCTGATTAGCTTCTATCTTTGAAAGGACAGACTGTGTTGAGGAATCAGCATATAAATGACCCAGTGATTCATTAAAATCATCATAGAAAATGCCGGAACCTTGATTACTTATTGTATATTTATCTGTTTCACTATCTCGTTCTTTATAAATGGTATTGCTCCAAACATTTAATGTGAGGTTAATTATTGTTTCGGCATCCCCTCCTCCGTTGAGCATGAGAGACTGGGCTTTTTTTAGATCATCTATGTAAGCATTATAGGATTCCCGGTATTCTTTCTCCGCCTTTTTATCTGAGTATACTTTATAGGTGGCTCCTCCACCTATGCAAAACACCAGTGCAATAATAATACCTATAATAATTTTCTTGGTCCTTTGTTCCATCTTAATTCCGGCCACTTCCACCTGTTGTGGTTTCATTTCACCGGCTTCCGCATTTTTTTCAATCGGACATCCGCAATTTTTACACACCTTGTCTGTTTCGGATAATACCTCACCGCACTCCGTACATTTTAGCTCTTTTTTCTTCAGTTCCTCATTGAATATTTTCCCACAATGAATACATTTCATCGCCTTGTCAGATATGTCTTGTCCACATTCCGGACACTTTATGATTGCCATAATTCCCTCCACCCTTCATAAGCATCATTTTGTATAATAATAACAACTTTTAATTGTATTATAACGTCTTCATTATACAAAGTCAATCAAACAAAAGCATAGTAAAAGTAGGAATTTATCTGGCTTTTATGCTGCCACATTATACTTTCGGAAGGTTTTTATTTATATGAGACGTACTGTTCTATAAATTAAAAAGAGCCTATAACAGTAACATTTCTATATGATACTGTTATAGGCTCTCAGATTCTATTGAAAGTCAGGGATGAAATCAATCCCTACAACGTTTTTACCCTCTATATAAAACCGATTTCTTACCGGCAATATTAGAATATAACGGCTTACAAAAAAATTATTTTCATCCCTCGATAGGTATAATTGTCTTTTCTTCTTCAATTTTCTTAGGCTGCGGCTTATCGATCATGATCCGCAGGATACCATCTTTGAATGCCGCATGGATTTCATTCTCTGTAATATCCTCTCCCAAATAGAAGGTTCTCTTCATGGTTCCGTAGTATCTTTCTTTCCTTACGTATTTGGTTCTGTCTTCCGCGTTCTCAACAGGTTCTTTCCTGTCTGCGGTAATAGTAAGGTAGCCTTCCTTCAGTTCTGCCTTCACATCGTCCTTGGTAAAACCGGGAACCTCAATTTCCAGAAGGTACTGGCCGTCTTTTTCACGGATATCCGTTTTCATCAGCTGTGTCTGGGGCGCATAGCCTCTGTTGAAAAACGGGTCATCAAACATATCTCCAAAAAAGTCATTGAAAAAATTATTTCTGATTAACATAGTTTATTCCTCCTGCATTATTATATTGAAATCTGCGGCTTATCTGCCGCTCCTTTGTTGTTCTATAACATTTATAACACTAGTTGTTAGCACTGTCAAGAGGTGAGTGCTAATTAAATTATAAAAAAATTATGAACTCCTTTTTTAATGGTGCGGTATCCCTTTTCCGATCACTCCCAGCTATCTTCGGCTATCATCGCCGGAACTGTCACCCCTATAGAAATTGTTTTTATAAAAATGAACGGATTTGCTGGACATATACCCCGGAATACGAGTAAAATAGAACGCAGTAAAATATATTGGTTATGCGACAGGAGATTGATTATGAGTAAAGTTATCTTGACGGGCGACCGCCCTACCGGAAGGCTTCACGTGGGCCATTATGTGGGTTCCCTGAAACGCAGGGTGGAGCTGCAGAACTCCGGAGAATACGATAAAATATTTATTATGATTGCAGATGCCCAGGCACTCACTGATAATGCGGATAATCCGGAAAAGGTGCGTCAGAATATCATAGAGGTAGCGCTTGACTATCTGGCATGCGGGCTGGATCCGGAAAAGTCCACGCTGTTTATCCAGTCCCAGATTCCGGAACTGTGTGAGCTTTCTTTCTACTATATGAACCTGGTTACGGTCTCCAGGCTGCAGCGAAACCCCACGGTGAAATCGGAAATCCAGATGCGCAACTTTGAAACAAGCATACCTGTAGGCTTTTTTACCTATCCTATCAGCCAGGCGGCGGACATCACGGCTTTTAATGCCACCACCGTCCCGGTAGGCGAGGATCAGGCTCCCATGATTGAACAGACCAAGGAAATTGTCCATAAATTCAACTCCATTTATGGCGAAACCCTTACGGATCCGAATATCCTTCTGCCTGATAATAAGGTTTGCATGCGTCTGCCCGGAATCGACGGCAAAGCCAAAATGAGCAAATCCTTAAATAATTGTATTTATTTATCCGACAGTGAAGAAGAGGTACGTCAGAAAATCATGTCCATGTTTACCGATCCGGGTCACCTGCGCGTCCAGGATCCGGGAAAAGTGGAAGGGAATCCGGTATTTATTTATCTGGAAGCATTCTCCAACGAGGATCAGTTCGCCCGTTATCTTCCCGAATACAAAAACATTCAGGAAATGGAAGATCATTATGCAAGAGGCGGCCTTGGTGATGTAAAGGTTAAAAAATTCCTGAACAACGTTATGCAGGAAGAGCTGGAACCCATCCGGAAGCGGAGGAAAGAATTTGAAAAGGATATTCCCGAAATCTATAATATCCTGAAGAAAGGCAGTGAAATCGCGGAAGCGGAAGCTGCCAACACCCTCTCTCATGTTAAGAGGGCTATGAAAATTAATTATTTCGAAGACAATGCCCTGATACGGGAGCAGGCCGAACGCTTTGCCGCCGGAAGGGAATAACTACCGTCACTGTAAAGAGGGAATTCCGGCTGCCCCGGGTTCCCTCTTTTTATGCTTATATTGCAGCTGTTAATCGGATCGGCCAGAAGGCCAGCGCCTGGATCGTTACCCTGGTAAACAGGTAACCGGCCCTATGCTATACGTATATGCATCCCTTCTTTCCCAGGAACAGGACATCCCGTTACAGGTTACTTCCGTAAGCTGTCCCGTCCCATAAAGGAGTATCTGCTTCACAGGCAGTCCCGTGGTGATTGCCAGTTCCCCGTTTTTCCATTCCGCCGTAAAATGGTTTTTGCCGTTGTCGTCATAGCAGACGCAGGAAAGGCGATCTTTCAGGTTCATACAGATGGTCAGATCGGTAAAGGGTTCTTCCGGATCGCCGCCGCCTTGGGCAGAACGCATGGGCACTATGGTATTGGGCCGGATATATACGGGAATCTGATCCATGGCCGGCTTCAGGGATATCCATCTTCCGCCCTCCGCCAGGCGACCGGTGAAGAAATCCGCCCATGTCCCTTCCGGCAGATACAGGGCAAAATCATCCTGATCAAATACCGGCGCTACCAGAAGGCTGTCCCCCAGCATATATTCGGAACCTATATTGCGGAGATTGCGATCCTCCTGGAATTCCATGAGCAGCGGACGCATCATCGGAACGGATTCCAGGGATGCCTGCCATGCGGCAGAATACAGATACGGCATCAGCCTGTGGCGGAGCTGGTTATAATATGAAAATATATTCTTTGTTTCCGGCGCGAAATTCCAGGGTTCCCTGGGTGTCTTTCCATGGCATCTGCTCAGGGGTGAAAAGAAACCAAATTGTGTGGAACGGATATATTCTTCCTCTTCCGGCATACATTCATAGCCTTCATGGTCGGTATTATAAAAGCCGCCCATATCAAAGCCCCAGTAAGCAACACCGCTCAGGGCAAGACTGAGGCCGCCCTGAAGGATGCAGGCATGGTTATTCCGATGTGTGGAGGAATCTCCTGCCCAGGCTGCCGGAATCGTATGGCTTCCTGCATAACCGCTCCTGCCCCAGAGCATGGGCCGCTCACCCAGAGGCGCCTTTACCTCCCTCATGGCCTCGTATATGGTTTTTGCATACAGGTAAGTCAGCTTATTGTGCCCCTGTATACCGTTTGACCCGTCATAATAAACCCCATTTTCGGGGACCGCTTCGGAAAAATCCGTTTTTACCGCGCCGATTCCCATTGCAATCACTTCTTTTACCCTGGGGACATACCATTCCAGAAAATCCGGATTGGTGAAATCAAAGCATCCCACCTTCCTCCGGGCGCCTGCGGTAGCACAAAAGGTCAAGGGATCCCCGATCCCGTCCTTCACCAGCCAGCCTTTTTCCGCCGCCATCCGGAAATACACGGATGTTTCTCCAATATAAGGATATATCCACAGGCAGAGGTGTATTTTGTGTTCCCGGAGAACCCGTATCATCTCCTCCGGATCCGGGAAACGCTGCGTATCCCATACCCATGCCCCGCTGTCCTCCTGCTTCTGCCATGCGTCCAGATTCATCACATCTATGGAGACGCCTTCTTCCTCAGCCTTGGCAATCACCTGGTACACTTCTTCCTGATCCTTATAGACACATTTTGACATCCAGAGGCCAAACGCCCATCTTGGTATCATGGGAATACTGCCTGTCATATGCACATAATCTGCCAGCAGATCCTTATAATCCCGGTTGGCAAACAGTATATAATCCAGATAGCTGTCCTCCACCTCCACCCCATAGGTAACATTGGAGCCGCATCCCATGTCAAAGGTCATTCTGGTAAAGCTGTTCACCAGGATAGAATACCCTCTGCTGCTCATGAAATACGGATGGTTTTTGTAGGAATCCCCGGTATTGGTGCTCAATGCATCCTTCTGCCAGCATTGGATTTTTTGTCCTCTCTTATTAAATTCGGTAAATTTCTCACCGAAGCCGTAAAATGCCTCACCGGCATACATATACATACTCTCCCTGACCCGGATCACCCTGCCCTCGTCATCCCGGTCAAACCCCAAAGGAAGGTATTTGCACATATTATCCACGTTGGAATCCCGGTTCTGTTCCTTTGTCAGCAGCCTGCCGTCCAGGTAGGTACTCACTTCCCAGGGTATCTTTCTTATCCGGATTTCCAGCCTGGCAGTATGTATGGACAGCGTTTCTTTCTCTTCCGCCACCTGGTAGGACACTGTCTTTTCCAAAGAAAAAACTTCGTTTGTAAAATCCGGCTCCTTTCCTTCCGGATACATCCGGAAACGGTAGGACGACGGACTCAAAGGCTGTATAAGCACTGCGGCTTTTTTATTCCGGTATGTCCCTGCTTCTATTACCACGCCGTCTCCCCTGTCCGTATATCCCAGGACTCCTGTCAGGAAATCGAAATTGTGGCTGAATATGGTTTTCAGATATCCCAGCTGTGGATTATAGCTTACTTCTGTTTTCTTGTTCATCAGATAACCCTCCCCTACTTTTTTCTATTGATTCCGGTATTCCTCCGGCGTGCAGCCGCACAGTTTCTTAAAGGACTGGATAAAATGAGATGTATTATTGTACCCCACCTGCGCGGCAACTTCATTTATTTTCATACTTTTATCCTCCAGCAGCTCCCTGGCCTTCTTGATCCTGAGTTCGATTACATACCGGGAAAAGGTCTGCCCCACAGCGCCTTTAAACAGCCGGCTCAGGTAGGAAGGATTCATAAAATACTTTTTTTCGGCAAGCTCCTGCAAAGAAAGATCGTACTGGTAATTCTGCTCCACATAATGGAGGATGTCGCGTATTATGGCATTTCCCCCGTTTTTGAGGGAATTCTGTCCCTGATCACAGATTTCCCGGATAATATCCATGAGATATTCTTCCAGCTCGCCGGGGTGCTTGAAATTATATAGATCATACCTGCGGGAAAACATGATTTCCACCTTGCAGTCCATGGCTTCGTTTTCCTTATACAGGGAACGGTAGTACCGGTTAACGCTCCGCAGAATATTCAAAATCATGTCATAATAGGCATTCACGTCTCCGCTTTCCAGCAAATCCGGTTTAGTAAGCAGCCCGTGAACCAGGGCCGCCGCTTTCCCGCTGTCGGAAAGCTGAAGGGAGCCGGCGAGCGCATTTTCATCCTGGGAAAGGAAATAGGTATTCCCGCCGTGGGGAAGCTGATATTCGAAAATCCGGTTCCAGCCCTTCAGAAGCCGGATATTAATGGCATACAGGCATTCTTTATAGGCGTCGTACCTATTGACACATCCGGAAAAAGGGCGGCTTGTTCCCATCACCACCCCGGTCTGAAGCTGGACACGGCAGTAATTCAGGATGCCTTCCAGATCCTTTAGCAGGCTTCCCTCCTCTGCAGCGACCGCCATATATTCATCGTTCTGCTGGCAGAAAAAGTTCCCCGCCAGCCTGCTTCCCAGCTTCTGGCTGCAGATTTTGCCCAGAAAGCCGGCGTCTTTGTCATTCATGGGCCGTTCCAACTGCAGGACAAATATCCTGCAGGACACATCGTCGGGCAGCCACGACACTCCGGGCATATGGAGCTTCATCAGCTCCTCATTTGTGAGCACCTGTTTGGAAGAGGTATATCCATTCGGCAGTTTCTTCAGCCGTTCCTGGACACCGGCCTCCACCTCTCTGCGGAAGCTTTCCTGTTTTTCCTCCAGCTGCCGTAACACGTTTAACAGCTGTTCTTTTTTCACGGGTTTTATCAGGTATTGCCTGACTTCGTATTCCATAGCTTTTCTGGCATAATCAAATTCCTCATAGCCGGATACGATTACCACCTGGATATAAGGCATATTCATATGAATATATTCTGCAAGCTCCAGGCCGTTTTGCTTCGGCATAATAATATCTGTCAGAACCACATCCACATCCGTGTTCTGTTCCAGAAAATCCACCGCCGCCCTGCCGTTTTCCACAGCGGCTGCCAGCTCCACCTCCATATTACATTCCCTGACAATCTTTATCAGCCTCTGCCTGGCGTAATATTCATCCTCGGCAATCAATATTTTCATATCGTTTCTCCTACCCGTCCTGTCTGAACGATTACCCGGGCTTTGTGTCCCGCAATGCTTTTATCCGCAGTACCGCCCGGGTCCACCGGCCATATTCGCTGTACAGGGTGATTCCGTAGATTTTGCCATAATAGCCGGATACGCGGGCATTTACGTTCATAATACCGATTCCGTCTCCTCCGAAATCCTGACCGGCATTCATATTCACCCGGTATTCGAACAACTTCTGATTCATGTCCTCCAGCTTTTTTTTATTGATTCCGACACCGTTATCCGTGACAGTCAGGAGCATGTCCTCCTCTCCTTCCAGCGAGGCGCTGATCGTCACGCGCCCTTTTTCCGCGGTGCCGAACAGCCCATGGGATATGCTGTTCTCCACAAGGGGCTGGAGGATGAATTTCATGACCTTAAAGGAATAAATCTCTTCCGGGATTTCATAAATCATCTCAAACTGATCCGGGAACCGGTATTTCTGTATCTGTACATAATCCTTTACGTGATCGATTTCCTCCCGGAGCGTGACAATGGAATCCCCTTTCAGGTTATACCGGAATATATTGGATATGCTGTCCGTAATTTCTACGATATTGTCCATGTTTTCTATTTCTGCGATAGCGCTTATGGTATTCAGCGTATTATAAAGAAAATGGGGATTGATCTGGTAGGTCAGCATTTTGATTTGGGCTTCCTTCTGATCGATCTCATAAAGAAGTGTTTTTTCCGCATATTCATTAATCCGATCCGCCATGCTGTTATAATTCTGTATCACATTCCGTATTTCATTATTTCCCAGCAGCCATTCCTCCTCCTTCGATAAATATACCTTTGCGAGGGAGGTTCCTTTATTATGCCGTATCACTTCATCCATTTTGGTCAATGGATCCATCAGCTGGTTAACCCGGTAATAGTAGATCATAAAAACCACAGCCGCCGTAACAAGCAGGATGGTGATATCCCTGACTTTGCGTTCCGATATGGAGCGGAGGGCTTCCTTTTCGGCAATGAAGCGCACCACTGTCCAGCCCGAACTCTCGCTGCGTATGGCAGTCATCAGGTAATCCAGCCCGCCGATGCGCAGGATATCCTGTTCCCGTCCTTCCTCTACCATCTGCTTTGCTTTTTCCTGCACTTGTGTAAGCTGTTCTCCGTACAGGCCGCCCTTCCCGTTATTGTAAATCTGCATATCCTCATAAAACAGCAGGGTGCCTGCGGGGTTATCTGTGGAATTGAGCAGACGATCCAGCTCCGCATAGCTGATGTCCAGGGTTACATAGGCCAGAGGAGAGGTCCCGTTATAGCTGTACAATACTTTTACAGCGGTCACGACCTTGTAATCCACCTGGCCGATGCTCCAGACCGACGGATCCGTATAATAAATACTGTGCCCGATCTTTCCGCTGTCCACGATTTCCCATATGTAATCCTTATAGTCCTGGAACACGGAGCTGATATTGCTGTATACATCCCCGTTCGCAGAGAAGATGCAGCAGCGTTTTATGTATTTGCTGTTGGAAACCACGTGGTTGATGGTCCCTTCCACATAAGTGGTGTTCTGGAACCGTGTCACTTCATCATACTGGCTTTTCCGGTGGTTGATAATGTTGCACATCCTCTGATCCTGATAATGAAGGTTAAACAGGCTTCCCACATCCAGGATAATGGAATCCACGGAATAGGCCAGCTGCTTGCCGCTCTCCATCAGATGATTAATGTCGGCCTGCCTCAGTTCGCCGATATTCTGGTTATAAATCATCAGGCTCACGCCCATCATGATAACCGTGAAAATCAGAAATACCGTAAGTACTTCCAGGCGGACGGATTTCCTTCTCATGTCTTAACTGCGCCCTGGGTCAGTCCGGCAACGATATATTTCTGGGCGCAGATATAGGCAATTACCACCGGCAGCATAGCAACCAGATAGGAGGCAAATGCCAGGTTATAGTCAAACGTATACTGGGATTTAAAGTTATATTGGAACAAGGGCAGCGTCCACATTCCCGGCTGCTGGTTTAAGATGAGCAGGGGCATCTGGAAATCGTTCCATACCCATAAAGCGTTCATGACAAAAATAGTGGCAACCATAGGTTTTATCAAAGGAAGAACCACGCGCCAATAAGCGGTAAAGGTGGTACAGCCGTCGATAGACGCCGCTTCCTCCAAATCCCTGGGCACACTCTTCACATAGTTGGCAAGAAGGAATACTCCCTGGGATGACGCCAGGGCAAGGCACATGCAAATCAGTCCTGTCTGGTTTAAAAGCTTCATTTTGGTGAGATACTGCACCAGCGGCACCATGATAACCTGGAACGGTACAAAAATCCCAAGAAGAAGATAAAAATAGATGGTCTTAAAGTATCTGTTTTCTTCCATTTTCCGTGCAATGGCATAGGCGCACATGGGAATGAAAACAAGTATCAGCACCACCGAAATGATTGTGATTTTAGCGGAATTCCACACATAAGTCCAGTACCCGCTTTTTTCAAACACACTGATAAAATTGCCCAGGTAAAAGGAGGCAGGAAGTGAGAAAAAATCAGCCGCGGATTCCTGCTGTGTCTTTAAAGAGGTTATCACGGTGATATACATGGGAAACAGGATAATAAGCGCCCCTATAAGTAGGACAATCCATGTAACCACTTTAGCAATTCTGGATGATATCGATTTTCCCATATTAGTCACCTACCTGTTTATTCTTAGTCATTTTTAAGGTAACGGCAGCCACAACGGCCACGATTACAAATAAAATCATGGATTCGGCTACGGACTGGCTGTAGGCATTCCCCTTCATCGCCTGGTTGTAAATTAAAATACCCACTGCCTGAGTGGCCCCTCCCGGCCCGCCGTTCGTCATCGCCATAATATAATCGAATATGGTAAGGCCGGCCTTTACCTGGGTTATGATAACCATATTCAGAACCGGAATCAGGAAGGGGAAGGTAATGCTCCTGAATTTGTCCCACCGGTTGGCCCCGTCGATGGTAGCCGCTTCATAAAGCTCCGACGGCACGCTCTGCAGTCCTGCCAGAAACAGGACAATAGGAATGGAACAGCCCTGCCAGAGATTGACTATCAGAATACCGAACATGGCTGTTGTTTTATTTCCCAGAAGGCTGTTGGAAAGCCAGCCGATATTCAGTGTCTTGCCGATGACGGGAAGTGCGCGGTAAAACAGTTCATTCCAGATCAGCCCCACCGTTACCATGGAAAGCACCGCCGGAAGGAAATAGATGGACCGGAAAAAGGTGGATGCTTTCGTGAGGTTATTCAGGCATATCGCCACCAGCAGGGAAATAACGATCAGAATGATTACAAACAGAAAGGTATATACGAAGTTGAATTTCAGGGCAGCCAGAAATTTACGATCCATCATGGCTTTGACATAATTTCCAAAGCCGATCAGCTTATAGGATGCGCTTATGCCGTTCCAGTCCGTAAAGCTGTAGTAAATCCCGATTGCCATAGTCACCGTAAAAAATACAGTATACATCACCACGGACGGCACTGTAAACAGGAACAGCGTTCTGGTTCTTTCGGATATTTTCTTTGTTTTCTTACTTTTTTCTTTCTCCATAACTCTTTTCTCCTTACCTGAAAACGGGCAGGACATGCGGCCCTGCCCGCTTTACCTAAACAATAGCCGGCCCGTACTGCGCGGCAGCCGCTGCGTGCACGCTATTGCGCTTCCGCCTCTCTTGCGGTTTTCCAGTCTTCATCCAGCTGGGTAAGGAAATCGGAAACGGAAGTACCCATAAATACATTCTGGATTTCCGAACGCTTGGTATCTTCAAATCCGGTAGGAGGCACTGCCAGATCCAGAACGCCAGCTTTATCAATCAGGTCAAGAACCAGCTTATCCTGGGGAATATCCGCCGTAACCCCTTTGATTGCGGACGGTGAATGATCCCTGTCGGAATACATCTGCCCGGCTTCGGTGGAGAAAAGATAGGTCATAAACTTATCAACGGCTTCCGATTTGGCGGGATCGGATGCTGCTTTGGCACTGACGCAGATTGCACAGTCAACTCCCACCGGCTGCTTCATATCACCGCTTCCGTTGGGCATAGGGAACATTTCCACGTTACTGTCCGGGTTGGCGGACTGGATGGAAGGAAGTGCCCAGCTTCCCTGGATAAACATGTAGGAGGCCCCTGTGGCAAAATCATTAATGGCCTGATCATAGCCGAGGGAAAGGGTATCACCCTGGGAATACTTCTCCGTCAGAAGAACCATTTTCTCCATGGAATCGTTGGCAATGGCGTCCGCCGCATAAGACTGGCTGCCGTCATCAAGGCCTGCATAAAAGTCCGCATAACCGCCCCTGTCTTTCCCGCCGATATTATCCCAGAGCTGGGAAACGGTCCATGCGTCCTTGTTGGGAAGGAGGAAGGGAACCTCACCGTTTGCCACGATTTTGTCACACAGCGCAATCAGTTCATCCCATGTCGCAGGAACGGAAAGCCCGGCTTCCGTAAATTTGTCCACATTATAGTAAACGCCCATAAAATTCAGGGAAATAGGCAGGCAATAGATACCTCCGTCTTCCATTTTCAGATCTTCAATGTACGAATCCACGATGTTTCCCGTATATTCTTTGCCTGTCAGGTCTGCCAGCAGCCCTTCATTGGCAAACTGTACAAACTGTGCGTCCGTAGGCCAGTGCATGAGAATGTCCGGCAGTGTATCACTGCTGGCTCTTGTCATCAGCACGCCGCTTCCGTCGGGGGTGGTATTCAGCGTCACCTTGATATCCGGGTTTTGTTCACTGAACTTATCGATAACTGCCTGGAAGGTATCCGCCGCCTCTCTCTTCTGGTTTACAAACTCGATTTCCACGGTTCCGGATGAAGTTCCTTCTTCTGCAGCCTCCTTGCTCTCGGAAGCCTGCACAGCCGGTGTTTCCTGCGCAGCAGCCCCCGTATTTTCCGCAGATGTCTGCTTCCCGCAGCCCACAATACCTGCTGCCGCTATGGAAAGCGTAAGCAGAATTACAATCGCTTTTTTCTTCATACCCAATTTCCTCCTTTTGTTAATTCATTCTTTTTTCCTGCATTTATATAGTAACATTTTGTATTTCCCTTTCTATATAACATTTATTTCATATTCAATATTACTAATTTTACTTTTTATTTAAAATTTTTGTTATATACTTTGTATATTATTTTTCATAAAGTATAGATTTCTATATGCAGATGGTAAGATTTTTGGTATGGCCGCAAAATCTCTCGTGATAACATAGGATAACGAAACAAACTAACCGTCCAGGCAGGTCCGAACGGTTACAGATCTTGGAGTACAGGGAGGTTTGCACATGGATTTAGGTTGTATTTATCACAGAAGCCAGGATAATATGTGCTACGCAAAAAACGAAGCGGAGCTGGTGATTCAGATTCAGACAGGAAAGGATGTGGAACGGGTTTTCCTCCATTATGAGGATCCCATGGAATCGGAGGAGTTCGGGGGGCCATGGCGGTGGAAGGGGCATCCGGAGGAGATGTCCGGCGGAAAGGAACTGGAAAACCACAAGTGGTGGACACTTTCCGTTTTCCCTCCTTATAAGCGGTGCGCCTATTTTTTTGAGCTGCGAAGTGCAGACGAGACTTACTTTTATCTGGAGGATGGGTTCTATACAAAGGATACCCTTGTCCTGGAAAACAAAAGGCTGTCCTATTTTTCTTTTCCCTGGATGAATCCTGCAGATATCAATGTAACGCCGGATTGGGTGGCAGACACGGTATGGTATCAGATTTTTCCGGAACGCTTCTGCAGGAAGGACGATTCCCTCCCCAAAAAGAAACTGCTTCCCTGGGGCCGGTGCCATGTAACCAATGACGAATTTTATGGCGGGGATCTTGCCGGGATCACTTCCAAAATCGGGTATCTGGCTGATTTGGGTATTACCGGCATCTACCTCACACCTATTTTTGAGGCTTCCACCACCCACAAATATGACACCACGGATTACCGGAGGCTCGACCCTGCCTTCGGTACAGAGGAGGATTTCCGCACGCTGGTGGATACCGCCCATCAGGCAGGTATCCGCATCATGCTGGATGGTGTGTTCAACCACTGCGGCTACCATTTTCCCTACTGGCAGGATGTGCTGGAAAAAGGCCCTGCGTCCCCTTACTGGAACTGGTTTATGGTAAATAAATGGCCTTTTGACAAGGCCGATCCCTGGACCTATGACAAAAAATACTATTCCTTCCATTTCACCGCATTTATGCCCAAACTGAATACCAATAACGATGAAGTGGCAGAATATCTGACGGAAACCTGTGAATACTGGGTCAGGGAATTCGGAATCGACGGCCTGCGCCTGGATGTGGCCCATGAAATATCCCATAAGTTCTGCCGTTCCTTACGTGCACGTCTGAAAGCCCTGCGCCCGGACTTTTATATTCTGGGGGAAATCTGGCAGGATTCCATGCGGTGGCTGAGAGGTGACGAGTTTGATTCCGTCATGAATTATCCCTTCCATAATGCAGTGATGGACTTCTTCCGGAACAAAGAAGCGGACAGCCTGTCATTCCGGTACCGGATTAATAAATGCTACAGCATGTATATGGAGCAGACCAACCGGGTGCTTTTCAATCTTCTGGACTCCCATGATACGGCGCGTTTACGGAGCAAGCTTCCTGATGCGGATTCTTTTTTCCAGGCATTGGCCGTGCTGTATACCATGCCGGGAAGCCCCTGTATCTTTTACGGTACCGAAATTGCCATGGAAGGCGGCCCGGATCCCGACTGCCGGAGATGCATGCCCTGGGATGATATAGATAGAGGAACCTTTCGGGAGACTACCGCCATGGTAAAGGCTCTCATAGCTCTTAGGAAGCAGGAACCTCTCTGCCGCTGCCCGGAAATTATATTTCCGACGGGGGAAGCTGCGGGATCCCGGATAGTTACCTATCGCAGGCAGGCTGACGGCCGGTCGCTTACGGTATGTATCAACGCAGGGGATACCGGGACAGGCGTTCCTGACGGAAGTATCCTTGTATCACGAAAGACGGAAAACGGGCGGATTCTGCCGGGCGGGTTCGCTGTTATCAAATAGCATAAGGTCCCGGTACAATTCCGAATCAGAAAAAAGGTTCCGGACAGGCGATACGATGGTATGCCTGACCGGAACCTTTTGTAATTCCTATGTATGAATCTCAGATCTCTATTAATTCATATTGATCGCTGCCCAGCCCGATTTTTACCCCGTGCTCAATGCAGGAATGCCAGTTGGTATCCGGCGCGGAGTCAATGAAATGATCCTGATGCACATGAGGCATGCGATCCAGCTGGCTTCCGCTGATAACCGGCTGCCTGTTTACCGCATCCGCACAGGCCACATCCAGCGCCACGGGATCGAAGGAGGCAAACATTCCCACATCCGGTACGATAGGAATATCATTTTCCGAATGGCAGTCACAGTTAGGGGAAACATCCACCACCAGGCTGATATGGAACTGGGGCCGTCCGGAAACCACCGCCTTGCTGTACTCCGCAATCTTGCGGTTCAGGATATCATTGCTTTCATCCCCGGGCGTACATACCGCATCCATAGGGCACACCCCGATACACCGGCCGCAGCCCACGCATTTCTTATGATCGATGGAAGCCTTGCCGTCCGTGATGGAGGGGGCGTCATGGGCGCAGATCTTGATACAGCGTCCGCAGCCGATACAGTTTGCCTGCTCCACATAAGGCTTGCCGGCGTTATGCATCTCCATTTTCCCCGCGCGGGAACCGCAGCCCATTCCGATATTTTTCAGAGTCCCTCCAAAACCGGTGGCTTCGTGGCCCTTGAAGTGGCTCAGGGTGACGAAAACGTCCGCATCCATAATGGCGCGTCCTATTTTGGCTTCCTTTACATATTCGCCGCCTTCCACGGGGACCAGTTCTTCATCCGTCCCCTTCAGCCCGTCTGCAATTATCACATGACAGCCCGTGGAAAAGGGTGAAAAACCGTTCTGGTATGCTGCATCCATGTGATCCAGGGCGTTTTTCCTTCCGCCCACATACAGCGTGTTGCAGTCCGTAAGAAACGGCTTTCCGCCAAGCTCCCTGATGACCTTCACCACAACAGCCGCATAGTTCGGCCTCAGATAGGCCAGATTGCCCGGTTCGCCGAAGTGGATTTTAATTGCGGCATATTTGTTGGTGAAATCAATCTTGCCAATACCTGCCGTTTTGATAAGACGCTCCAGCTTCTGAGGCAGATTCTCAGAAAATGAAGTTTTCATTGTGGTAAAATAAACCTTTGATTTTTCCATATCTTTTTCCTCCTTTTATCAGCCTAATGCAACATCCAATATCATCATAATAAGGAATCCGCCCATCACCCCAAGCGTCCCTATATTGGAATGTTCTCCCAAATGCGCCTCCGGAATCAGTTCCTCCACCACCACATACATCATGGCACCTGCCGCAAAGCTGAGAAGCCAGGGCATGAGAGGCTGGATTCCTCCTGCGATCAGCACTACCAGGATACCAAATATCGGTTCTACAATACCGGAAAGGCTTCCGTAAAGAAAGGCCTTCCAGCCGGGAATCCCTTCCTGACGCAGCGGCAGGGATATAGCCGCCCCTTCCGGGAAGTTCTGAATACCGATGCCCAGCGCCAGTGCAAATGCCGCTGCCACACCTGCTTCAGCCCCCATATGCTGTGCCGCCATGGCAAAAGCAAGGCCTACTGCCATTCCCTCAGGAATGTTGTGAAGGGTTACCGCCATAACCAGCAGGGTGGTCCGTTTCCAGGAGGAGGAAAGCCCCTCCGGCTCCTTGGATCCCGCATGCAGATGGGGAAGCAGCTGATCCATCAGCAGAAGAAAAACGATCCCAAGCACAAAACCTCCCGCTGCGGGTATCCATCCCACCTTGCCCGCTGCCTCCGCCTCCTCAATCGCAGGTATGAGGAGCGACCACACGGAGGCGGCAATCATAACACCTGCCGCAAATCCCAGAAAAATCCTCTGGATTTTCATATTTATTTTGCCGCGGAATAAAAAAACCATAGCGGCTCCCAGCGTCGTCATCAGAAAGGTAAAGCCGGTTCCGCCGGCTGCCCATAGCAATGCCTGTTTCATGTATTACCTCCAATCATATCAGAATATACGCGTACTTCACCTTCTTTAAGCTTATTCTCCAGAAAATCCCGGACGTCAAAAAGACTGTCGCATCTTTGATAGAGCATATCTTCTATCTCCGGATCGGGCTGTACCAGATCCGGAACCATAACTGGCAGCATTCCTGCCGCATAAGCGGAACGGATTCCGTTTGGGGAATCCTCCACAGCCACAGCCCTGGCAGGATCTGCCTGCAGCAGCTGGCAGGCTTTCCAATAGATATCCGGGAGCGGCTTGCTGTGCTCGACCATATCTCCGCCGATAACCGCCTGGAAAAACCCGGTAAATCCGGCAAGCCGCAGATGGCTTTCCACTTTTTTTGTATGGGTGGAGGATGCCAGAGCCACCTTTATCCCCTTCTCCTGCAGCCAGAGGAGCAGCTCCTGTGCCCCTTTCATGACAGGGAGGCCGTCTTTGTCCACTTTCTTCTGGAAAACAGCAGCCGTCTGCTCCCTGAAATATTCATAGGGAAAATCTTGCCCATAAGTTTCCTTCAGAAAAATACGGCAGTCCGTGCGGTTCAACCCGATACAGCCATAGACCCCTTTATCAATATCACCAAGCCCCATTTTTCCGGCAACCTCAACCCAGCTTTCCACACTCAGCCTTTCGGTGTCAAACAAAATGCCGTCCATATCAAAAACAATTGCTTCAATCATTGTATTCTCCCTTTATATAAAAGGCTGCCCAGCCTGGCAAACTGCTCCAGGGTGAAGGTTTCTCCCCGGACGGCGGGGGGCAGTTCCATTTTTTCCAGCGCCTCCGCCACCTCTGCCTTGGACAGGTTCAGGCCGGATGCATTGCACAGCCCGTTCACCAGGGTTTTCCTGCGCTGGTTGAAGGATGCCCGGATCAGCTTAAACATAAATTCTTCATCCGCCGTAACCACCGGGGGCTGTTCATACCTGGCAAGCCGGATGACGGTGCTTCCCACATTCGGTTTGGGCATAAAACAGGACGGCGGCACATGGGTGACGATCTCCGGCCTGGAATAATATTGGACCGCCAGGGAAAGCGCACCGTAATCCTTGGTTCCCGGCCCCACCTGCATCCTCTCCGCCACCTCGGTCTGTACCATGATAGTGATGCTTTCCAGGGGGACATGGCTTTCAAACAGCTGCATGATGATAGGGGTGGTTATATAGTATGGCAGGTTAGCAACCACCTTAACAGGTTTTCCTGCATTTCTTTCCCTTACCAGTTCTTTCACATCCATTTTCAGGATATCCCCATGGATAACTGTAACATTAGGATATGCGGCCAGGGTATCCTTCAGAATAGGAATCAGCGCTTTATCAATTTCCACAGCCACCACTTTCCCGGCCTCTTCGGCAAGGTATTGGGTCATGGTGCCGATCCCTGGCCCGATTTCCAGCACACAGTCATCCTTTCCGACTCCTGCCGCCTCCACAATGGTTTCCAGAACGCGGGGTTCTATCAGGAAATTCTGGCCGAATTTCTTCTGGAAGTTAAAATTATATTTCTGCAGTACCTCAATCGTACCGGTTGGCGTACCTAATTTTGGCATATCATTCCTCCGTGGTAAATGCGCACACCTGCCTGAACTGTTACCTTCTGTGCCTTCTAAATCTATCCCGTAAAACTAATCTATCCCGTAAAAACGTTTCGCATTCCGGAAGGTTGCTTCCTCCACCTCTTCCTCGGTCAGTCCCTTCAGCGCGGCTATCCGGGCCGCCACCAGCGGAAGGTTCAGGGAACTGTTCCTCCGGCCGCGGAAAGGATCCGGCGCCAGATACGGGCAGTCGGTCTCCAGAAGCAGCCTGTCCAAAGGAATATATTCCACCGCTTCTTTCACCTTTCTGGCATTTTTAAAAGTAACCACACCGCCGATCCCGATCAGATATCCCAGATCCAGAAACTCTCTGGCTGTTTCTTTGGAATAGGAAAAACAATGGATCACCGCAGGCCTGTCTTTTCCATATTCTGTCCGCATTGTCTCCAGCGTATCCCTTGCGGCATCCCTGGAATGGATAATTACAGGCTTTCCTGCCTCCTTAGCCAGATCCAGCTGGAGGCGGAAGGCTTCTATCTGTATCAACGGATCCGGCTCGTCCCAATAATAATCCAGGCCGATTTCTCCCACCGCTGCCACTTTGGGATCGGAAAGCCGGCTCCGCAGCCACTCCAGTCCCTTTTCGTCCAATGTCTGTGCATGCTCGGGGTGGATCCCCACCGCCGCATATAAAAACGGGTATTTATCCGCCAGCTCCAGTGATCGTTCACTGGAAGCGAAGCTGGCCCCTGCATTCACCACGTAACCGATACCCTTTTCCGGGAAACTGCCCAGAAGCTGCTCCCGATCTGCATCAAAGGCTTTATCATCATAATGGGCATGACTGTCAAAAAACATTATAACACCTCTTAACCCTTTCTATCACCAATTCTTTGAAAAAAACGGGTTTTCACTGAAAACAATAGGGATCATATCATACTTTTGCTTATTCATAAAGCTTGTGTAAAAAATTCTTAATTTTTTTTTAAAAAAGTATTGCAAAATAAAAATTTATATAATATAATGAATTCTGCGTTGCAGAAGAAAACATGCGCCTTTAGCTCAGTTGGTAGAGCACCTGACTCTTAATCAGGGTGTCCAGGGTTCGAGCCCCTGAAGGCGCACTTTGAAAGTACCGATTTTGAAGACATCCAGAGCTTCGGGGTTGGTGCTTTTTTTTGTGTTTTTATGTGAGCGGCCGGCTCCCTCCGAAACCGGTTAAAGTCAAGCCCCCCGCCGCAAACGCATTCGTTTGGCTCCTTGCCGCGGAAATAAGGTGCAATGAGAAACGCAGAGACAGCTGCCTGCTTCTGCGTTTCTCATTGCACCTTTCCCTATATACGGATTTTGACGGGATGGCGTATGATCGTCTTTAATTTTTCCGGTGCCGTCTTTCTGGGATCATTGAAATAGATCTCATGATGTTTCCTGGTTTCATTTATGTCGGTTATATATCCTTCGGCTTCCAGAAACGCCTGCATCTGCCGTATGGTGCCGGGTTCCCCGTCATACGGGCCAAGATGCATGATTTGGGCACACAGGCCTTCCGTCAGGGTTTCCATCCGGGCATGGGAAAGATCCAGATCCGGATTCTTTTTGTGCAGCTTTTCTTTGGCCTGTTCCAGTACCTGCCTGCTGACAAAGGAAGGGAGGCCGATCATGGAAGTCCAGCAGAAACAGGATTTATCCGTAATATGGATGCCGTCGAACCCCTCCCGTTTCTCCATCCACCACAGCCCCTCCAGGGGAGGGACCACATAATCAAAATAGCCCTGGGGCTGGGAGCCGTCCATCTTGCTCATTTTGATGGTATAGGAAAGACCGTACAGCACAGCCAGCGCGTCTTTATATTCCCGGCTGGTATTGGGATCCCCTTTTCCGTCCACACAAAGATAAGTCATGGGCGGCACATCCACCAGAACCGGCGCCGTTTTCTGTAAATAAATGGATTTATATTCTTTTTTAAAGTCAAATTTCAATTCTGCCATAGTCATCCTTTCCGGCTATCTCTTCCCTTTCCTGCATCCGCTTATCCAGATCCGCATCTTCCTCTCCCTGCGGCAAAACCCCTCCGTCCCTGACCGGAATAGCCAGCTCCGTAAGGTAATGGGAGGGATTTCCCCGGAAAATAAGTCCCGGCCCTTTTGTATAAATCTCTCTTGAAGGCGCTTCCGGCCGCAGCTTCCTTTCAAAGGCGGCGTCCAGAAGCGCTTTATATGCATATCCCAGTTCCTCATAGCTGCCTTGATGGATCGTGCGGATTGTCCGGCAGCCCGGCAGCTTACGGCAGCTGATTCCCGGTACCTGCACCATGCCTTTCACCGGTAAACACAGCTCCACATCCGCATCCTCTCTGTATTCCTCATCATAATACAGGCTGAAGGGACAGCCGGATGCCTTATTCCCCGCCGCCTTATACAGGCGGCCAATATATTTGCCCACATCGGAATAGGCTCCCCGGAACCGGATGGAAACCACCGTCACTTCCTCCTCCTCCTGCACCCGGACAGCATACTCCTGTTTCACATATCCTCCGGCCAACCTGCCCGGAAGAGCCTCCTCCAGCTTCTTCAGAAGCGCCTTTTCCCCGGAAATCCGCTGCAATATCTGTGCCTGTTTTTCCTTCAGGAAGTAAGCCAAATCCTCTTCTCCCCCATAATTGGCAATGACATCCCGGATTTCCATAATGGAAAAGTCCAGCTCACGCAGCAGGACAATCAGTCTTGCCCTTTCATAATCCGAATCGTTATAAAGCCTGTAGCCGTTCTTATCCCGCTCCGAAGGGCACAAAATCCCCTGCTCCTCATAATAGCGGAGCGCTTTTACGGTCAGGCTGGTTATCTTGGAAAATTCACCTATTTTATACAACGGCGATTCCTCCTCCTTTCCTGATACGGAAAGTATAAGCCCTCCCCCGCGGGGCGGAGTCAAGACCTTTTTTCCAATCCTTTTTGTTTTTCCAGGTACATATTGCCGTCCGCCTCTTTATAAAGGGCATCTGCATCTTTTTGCCCGGGTTCGGGCAAAGCAAAGCCGCAGGAAAACCGGAGCGGTATCTCATGCTCCTTATTATATTCCGATACCATTTCCTCCAGCAGCCTTCTATATTCCTTTTCCTGTAGTTTTTTCCCTTTCAGGATTACCAGGAATTCATCTCCGCCGATGCGGAAGCAGTCTCCTATGCCATCAAACGCCTTTCTGATACATCTTCCCGCACCGATAATGACTTCATCCCCCATGCTGTGTCCATACGTATCATTCACCTTTTTCAGGCCATCCAGGTCGATCATAGCCATTCCTGCCAGTTCAGCCTCATCCGCCCCCGCTTTCAGGGTTTGCATAACCTGTTCAAAAGCCGCCCTGTTATGGCATCCAGTCATAATATCCACATAAGCCAGGGATTTATAAACGGCAAGCTTTGCCCTTTCCTCTCCCGACAGAATAAACTTCCTGAAGGAAATGGCGATCAGGATCAGGGCATACGCCAGCATTCCCAGCCGCATAATTACGCTGTAATCCTTTTGCTTCCCGTAAAAGTCGGCAAAGGACAGAAAAGTCGTTCCCATAAAAACAAAAAGTGCGATGAGGATCTGCTTTGCATAAAAGGCCCGGTTCCTCCTGTATTCCTTCCCAAGGCAGTAAATAATCAGTATAATAGCCGCTGCAATCAGGATATGGGTAACCGGAAGCATCCTGTAAAACTCCATCCGCAGGACCGCATATAAAAATACCTGCAGAAAGAAATTAAGAATAAACAACACCTTCAGGACAAACAATTCCCGGTATTTCTTTTCACATATGCTTTCCACAAAGGAAAACATAGGGAGGGGGAATATCATGAAGCATAAAAAGGATGTGATAAACACAGCCTCCGAATTCCCTGTTGCCAGCTGCATGACCGGCGAGTCCGTAAGCACCCACAGAGAGGACAGGAATACAAACATCCCCGCCGAAAAAAACAGAGCGTATTCGGAACCCCTGTTCTTAACCCGGAGAACAAGGCTTCCCGCTATCAAAAACAGGGCAAAGACGATCATGAGCACACCGAAAAGCAGAATTCCCCGGCTGTCCCTGATAAATTCCATCAGTACCGCTCCCTGGCTTCCCATCTGTACCCCGGGAAACATCACTCTTCTTCCCACACTCTTTTCCAATTGGATACGTACCGTTTGCGTCCCGTCCTGAATCCCCACCGGGACAAAGCACTGGATGGAAGGCAGAAGGCTGCCCCGCAGAGGCCCGCCGTCTCCGTACTGATAGACACACTCATCCCCCACCCATACCGTCACCTTCTGCTGTTTGTTACGGAACGTAAGAACCGCCGGTTCCCCGCTGGAATCCGGAAGCACATGATAAAATGTCACTTTTTCCATTTTCGTGATATAAGGCAGCTCCTCCACATACTTTACCTGTCCGCCTTCCTCATAATACCAGCCCTCATTGATATCCTCAACGCATCCAAAATCCACAGCGGAATCCTCCAGCCCGGAATTTCTGCCCACAATAAAAAATACGGCTATGGTCACCACACCCATCAAAACCCACAAAACATTTATCAGCCCGTGTACCCGCTTACCTGACTGTTCCTGCATCCGCTTTCCTATCCCTTTCCATTCTGAGAGCAAAATAAAACCAATTTTCTTTATCCTATTTCATAAGCATCCCGGTGTCAATAAATACCGGTTGAAAATGACAATAAAGGTGTCGATTGGTAACCGTTCACGGCTCTTTGGGCGGGCAGGCAAAGCCACAGGGCGGCAGGCACAAAGAGCCGTGAACGGTAGCGCCGATCGATTAATACTTCGGCCATTTCCGACGAACGTCTTGCGTTCGTCACTTCACTATGCTAAAATATAGTTCCAGAGGTGTTCCTATGAATAAATTACTTATGGAACAGTTTGAGGACTGTCCTGTAGTCGCTGCCGTTAAAGATGAAGAAGGGCTGACAGCCTGTATTGATTCCGAAATACGGATTGTGTTCGTTCTCTATGGAGATATCTGCAGCATTGCAGGAATTGTGAGGCGTCTGAAGAATGCCGGGAAAACGGTGATCGTGCATCTGGATTTGATTTCCGGACTGTCCGGTAAGGAAATAGCCGTTACCTTTATCCACAATACCACTGCCGCAGACGGTATTATATCCACAAAGCCTGCCCTTATCCGTCAGGCAAGGGAATGCGGCATGTTTACGGTGATGCGTTTTTTTGTCATAGATTCCATGGCCTTCGACAATATACGCAGGCAGTCGGAATCGGTGCATCCTGACATCATCGAGGTTCTGCCCGGGCTGATGCCCAAGGTGATACGGCGTATTTGTACGGAAAGCCGGATCCCGGTCATTGCAGGCGGGCTGATTACGGATCGGGAAGATATTATGGCAGCCCTGAATGCGGGGGCCGTATCCATTTCAACAACAAACCGCCGGGTCTGGTTTATGTAACAGCCTGCGGCATATATTTTATAAACAAAATCGAATATCGTATTTGCAGGAGAAAAGGAGACAGCAAAAAGGGCGTACCGGACGGTATGTGTTTTTTGGCTGTCTTTTTCTTATATTACAGGTTCTGATAAGCAGTAACTTTATTGTAACTGTGAAAGGACCGGACCGTTAGACCTTATTTTGCAGGTGCCGCCCGCGCGGCAGATAGGAGGAATTTATGCTGGATGTAATTGTTATCGGCGCAGGTGTTACCGGCTGTGCCACGGCAAGGGAACTGTCCCGATATGATTTGAAGGTGACGGTTTTGGAGAAGGAAGAGGATGTGTGCTGCGGTACCTCCAAGGCAAACAGTGCCATTATCCATGCCGGCTATGATGCCGAGCCGGGCACCCTGAAGGCCCGCATGAATGTATTGGGCAACCAGAGAATGGATGCCCTTGCGGAAGAACTGGACTTTCCCTTTCAAAGGAACGGATCCCTGGTGCTTTGCTTTGATGAGGAAAACCTTCCCGGTCTGGAAGAGCTACGGGAAAGAGCAGAGGCCAACGGCGTGCCGGATGTGCGCATCGTTACCGGGAAAGAAATAAAAGAACTGGAGCCTAATCTGTCTCCGGAAGTAAAGGCGGTGCTTTTTGCACCTACCGGCGGCATAGTCTGTCCGTTTAAAATGACTATCGCTCTGGCGGAGAATTCATATGTGAACGGCGTGGATTACCGTTTTCAAACCGCGGTTACCGACATTGCCCGGACAGACGGCGGATATCTGGTCAGTACCAGCCGGGGCACCTTTACCGCCCGCTGTGTGGTGAATGCGGCAGGTGTATACGCGGATCAGTTCAACAACAAAGTCAGCGCCCATAAGCTGCATATCACCCCCCGTAAGGGCGAATATATCCTGATGGATAAAAAAGCCGGAAGCTTTGTATCCCATACCATTTTCCAACAGCCCACACGGCTTGGCAAGGGCATCCTGATCACCCCTACCGTACACGGGAACCTTCTGGCCGGCCCCACCGCGGAGGATATCACGGATAAAGAAGAAGTGAGCACTACCGGGGAAGGACTGGCACAGGTCATGGAAAAAGCACGGCTGAGTGCAGAAAAAATACCGCTTTCTATGGCCATCACCTCTTTTGCCGGCCTTCGTGCCTGTGAAGAAAAGGGTGACTTCGTCCTGGGGGAAGCGGAGGACGCGGAAGGATTCTTCAATGCGGCAGGCATCGATTCCCCCGGCCTTTCCAGCGCTCCGGCCATCGGCCTTTTCCTGGCGGAAGAAATCGCCGCACGGCTGAAGGCCGGAAAGAAAGCCGATTTTATTTCCCGGCGTAAGGATATCCCCTGTGTTGCCGAAAGCACACCGGAGGAAATGGAAGCCCTCATCGCCGCCGATCCCGCTTACGGCAATGTCATCTGCCGCTGTGAAACCGTTACGGAGGGTGAGATCATAAATGCCATACGCCGGCCTCTGGGAGCCAAATCCCTGGATGGCGTAAAACGCCGCACCCGCGCGGGTATGGGCCGCTGCCAGTCCGGTTTCTGCGCCCCCCGGGTGATGGAAATCCTCTCAAGGGAACTGCAGATCTCCCCTCTGGATCTGACCAAATCGGGCGGGAAGTCCTGTCTGCTCACCGGAATGACCGGCGGAAGTTAAAACCCCCGCCGTGAACGGCGAGGTTTTTGACCCTCACGGCGGTCGCCAGGCGAACGCGCAAGCGCGTTCGTTTGGCTCGTTGGCCGCGGAAATATTTTATAATGCATGTATCATGCGGAAAGGTTTATTATGGCTGATTATGATCTGATTATTATCGGGGGAGGACCGGCAGGACTTGCTGCCGCGGTTTCCGCCCGCGAAAACGGAATTGATAAAATACTGATACTGGAACGGGATAACGAACTGGGCGGTATTCTTAACCAGTGCATCCATAACGGCTTCGGCCTCCATACCTTCCGGGAAGAGCTGACAGGTCCGGAATATGCCGCCCGTTTTATTTCCCGGGTGAAAGAAATGAATATCCCCTATAAGCTACATACGATGGTACTGGATATCTGCCCTGCCGCAGGGGATCCTTCCCGAAAAACCGTAACGGCAATGAACCGGACGGATGGGCTGATGACACTTTCCGCCAAAGCCGTCATCCTGGCCATGGGCTGCCGGGAGCGTCCCAGGGGAGCCCTGAACATACCCGGTTACCGGCCTGCGGGTATCTATTCCGCAGGAACCGCACAGCGTCTTGTGAATATGGACGGCTTTATGCCGGGAAAAGAAATCGTCATCCTGGGATCCGGGGACATCGGCCTTATCATGGCGCGGCGCATGACGCTGGAAGGTGCCAGGGTCAGGGTTGTGGCAGAACTCATGCCTTATTCCGGCGGGCTGCAGCGGAACATTGTGCAGTGCCTGGATGATTTCGGCATTCCCCTGAAACTCAGTACCACCGTAGTCGCCATTCATGGAAAAGAGAGAGTGCAGGGTGTGACCCTGGCAAACGTGGATGAGAACCGCAGACCCATACCCGGAACGGAGGAATATATTCCCTGTGACACCCTGCTTCTGTCCGTAGGGTTGATCCCGGAAAACGAACTGTCCGGAAAGCTTGGTGTGGATATGTGCCCCGTCACCTCGGGTCCTGCTGTGAATGAGAGTCTGGAAACCAGCATACCAGGGGTTTTTGCCTGCGGGAATGTCCTTCATGTCCATGATTTGGTGGATTACGTTTCTCAGGAGGCGGAAAAAGCCGGTAAGTATGCGGCCCTTTATATTCAGGGGGAGCGCGCCACCGCCGGTGGGCCGCCGGTGCAGCTTCTTGCCGTAAACGGCGTCCGCTACACTGTTCCCCAAATCCTGTATCCCTCCCAGATGGAAGATACCCTCACCGTCCGGTTCCGTGTGGGCGCCATTTATAAAAACTGCTTTATCGGTGTATATCTGGACGGACGCCAGATTGCCCGTCTGCACAAAAACAAGCTGGCCCCCGGTGAGATGGAACAGGTTATCCTAAAAAAAGCGGATATCCTGTCCCAAATGGGACATTCCCAGCCGGATCTTAAAACAATTACCATTCAGGTAGAAAGAGGTGAAGCAAATGGAACAGCGTGAACTCATCTGTATTAATTGTCCTTTGGGCTGCCCTCTCACCGTGAGTCTGCAGGACAGTGAGGTGGTGAAGGTTGCCGGAAACACCTGCCCCCGTGGCGAAGCCTATGCCAGGAAAGAATGCACCAACCCCACCCGCATCGTCACCTCCACCGTACGCGTTCAGGGCGGGCACCTGCCTGTTGTTTCGGTAAAAACAGCCTCCGACATTCCCAAGGGTAAGATGGAGGCATGTGTAAAGGAACTGAAGAATATCACCGTGCCTGCTCCCGTCCATATCGGCGATATCCTGCTTAAGAATGCGGCAGGTACGGGCGTAAATATCATTGCCACGAAGGATGTGCTTTGATATAGTGGGTTGTGGGTAACCGTTTTAAATTTTGATAAAGGAAAGGATCTGCGATGATTACCGATTGGAATGGCCGGAATGCCGAAATACTGAAAAAGAAAAAACTGTGGCTGCTGGATATGGACGGCACCATATACAACGAAAATGAAATCTTTGAAGGGACCCTGGATTTTCTGCAGCAAATCCGCGATAATGGAGGACGGTATATTTTTATTACCAACAATTCCTCCAAATCGGCAGCCGATTATGTGCAGAAGGTTACCGGAATGGGGATACCGGCCGGTTATGAAGATTTTTACACCTCCAGCCAGGCGACTGCCATGTATATCAGGGAGAATTACCCCGGCCAGACCGTATACTGCATGGGTACCCGTTCCCTGGTAACGGAGCTTCGGGAAAGCGGGCTGCATGTGGTAACGGAACCGGAGGAAACGGCTTCTATCGTGCTCATCGGCTTTGATACGGAAAATACATCGGAAAAAATCCGCAATACATGCATTATGCTGGGACGGGACGTGGTCTACCTTGCCACCAATCCGGATTTGGTCTGCCCGGTCAGCTTCGGCTTTATTCCTGACTGCGGCTCCATGAGCATTATGCTGAAAAATGCCACTGGTAAAGAGCCTTTCTTTATCGGCAAGCCTCAGCCCATCATGGTGGACTGCGTGCTTAAAAATACCGGGTATCCGGCTGAGGAGGCGGTTATTGTAGGGGATCGGCTTTATACCGACATCGCCACCGGGAAAAATGCAGGCGTGGATGCCATCTGCGTACTTTCCGGCGAAGCTACCCTCAAGGATATAGAAGAGGGTGACATAAAACCGGATTTCCTGTTCCGGGATGTGAAGGAAATCTGGCAGAAGCTTGGGTAATCTCCTCCCCGGAAGGGAAATCCAAAAATCTATGATTCCGCATATAAGGCCCTGCTGAAGACAGCAGGGCCTTTTACAATTGTTCCACCTGTGGCCACGTTATTAATCCGCATGCAATTTTCAGTTTCAGGAAAATCTTTTTTTAATTTCTTCGTATTTCTCCGCTGTAATAAGCGCATCCCTGTTAATATCCTTAAAGGCCACAATATATGTCCAGCGTCCATATGGTTCTATTTTTTTTATTTTAGATAAATTGATGATATAGGATTTATGGCTCCGCAGGAAAAGCTCCGGGTCCAGTTTGGCTTCAATGTCCCCCAGACCTGCCGAGGTGGTAAAGGAATCCTGTCCGGTATAGATAACGGTATTGTTATTTTCCCGCTGGACCAGGATGATATCCTGGATATCCACAAAGCTCATGCTTTCCTTCCCTTTGACAAGAAGCCGGTCAAGCTCTTTTTCGTAGCGCACGATTTTATCCGCATGCTCCGGCAGCTCCTGTTCCTTCAGGGAAAGGATGCGGGCAAGGGTGCGTTCCACTCTTTCGATAGCAAAGGGCTTTATCAGATAATCAAAGGCATATACCTCAAAGGCCTCCGGCATATATTCCGCATGGGCGGTGGCAAAAACGATTTTTGTCTTGGGATCCATGTCTGCAATGATTTTCGCACAGTCAATGCCGCTTGCCCCGTTGATTTCGATATCCAGAAAAACGACCTCCGGCTTTATTCTGGCAAAAAGGCTCACCGCGTCCGCCAGATTGTCGGATTCCCCCGCCACCTCAAAGCCGCCCTTCCGTTCTATGATTTTTTTCAGCAGCTTACGTATGCCGCTTTCATCCTCTACTATGATTACCCTGATCGCCATATGCCTTCCTTTTTCTTTTCCTGCAGACCGGTTCACCGATAATTTCACTCAGAACCACTGCTCTTCTGAGTGCCGCCCTCCGTTGTACGGTAATGGTGGGGAACCGGTTGCTTTCCCGGCTTTTTCCACCCCCGTTACATGCCGTCGCCGGTCCGGCGGATAGCTGTATTTCCTGCTGCCCTGTCTGCGGCGGCGCCTCCTGTGTTTCTTCTGTCAGGAAGAGGCTTTCCGACACTTCCCCCTCCGGGAGCAGTACTCCCGGGGGAAGATAGGGATGCCATACCGCATTGCTGCCTGCATATTTATTGGACATTATCGCACCGGCCAGCCTTCCAATCCCTTCCTGTAAACTATTCCTTTTCATTTCTAATCATTCCTTCCGTCACCGGTCAAGTCCGCATCCGTCAATCCCGTACCGGAAATTGACGAACGCATATCGGTATCCGCTTTCAGGTTCTGAAGCTCATAATAATCCATAACTCCCATTTTCCCTTCCCGGAGGGCATAGGCCAGGGCTTTGGGGACCTCGGCCTCCGCTTCCACCACATATGCGCGCATCTCCTGTTCCTTTGCCACAGCCATGGCACGTCTTTCCTCCGCTTTGGCCTGGGCAATGTTCTTATCTGCCTCCGCCTGGAGGGACTGCAGATGGGCGCCGATGTTACGTCCCACATCGATATCCGCAATATCAATGGAAAGGATTTCAAAAGCCGTACCGGAGTCCAGGCCCTTGCTTAATACGCGCTTGGAGATGTCATCCGGGTTTTCCAGCACTTCCTTATGGGATTGCGCCGAACCTACGGTGGTTACAATACCTTCACCGATTCTTGCCAGGATTGTCGCTTCCCCGGCACCGCCTACAAGGCGTTCCAGATCGGCCCTCACGGTCACTCTGGCTTTTACCAGCAGCTCAATACCGTCCTTGGCAACAGCCGATACATTGGTGGTTTCAATTACTTTGGGATTAACGCTCATTTTTACCGCTTCCAGCACATCCCGGCCTGCCAGATCAATCGCTGCCGCTTTTTCAAAAGGAAGCTCGATACCGGCCCTTTCCGATGCGATCAGGGCATTGATTACATTATCCACATTACCGCCCGCCAGATAATGGGCTTCCAACTGGTTTACCCCCAGATTCATACCGGCCTTCCTGGCCTTGATGAGGGGGATCACAATACGGGAGGGAACCACACGGCGCAGCTTCATTCCTATCAGGTTTAATATGCTGATTTTAACATTCGCCGCCATGGAGGAAATCCACAGCCCGATCGGTACAAAAATAAAAAACAGGACAATAAGCAGTCCGATAATACCAATGATACTGATTACAAGTATGTTTCCCATTACAAAGCCCCCTTTATTATCGTTCCTTTACCATTAATTTGGAACCGTTTACTTTTATTATCTCCAGATCCGCACCTTTTGATATATACCTGCCTTCAGATATTACATCAAAATTGACACCTTCAAAATTTCCCACTCCGGTGGGCCTTAAATCCGTTTCCGCAATCCCTTTTTTCCCAAGGAGATACTGCAGATCCATAGAGCTGATATAGCCCTCATCCTTTTTCTGCTCCTCCTCCAGGATGATCGGTGAATGGATTTTCCCTTTGGAAAGCATCCATACAATAACCGCCATCATAATGCCCAGCAGGGCCAATACAAGGACCGTGATGAAGGCTCCCTCCGCCACGGTGTCGGCTGTCAGGAAAACCCCTATCACAAGGCAGGCGATTCCGCTGATTCCCGGCGCTCCGAATCCCGGAATCACCATCTCAACAGCTATCAGAATGAAGCCTACAATGAAAAGGATAATTCCCAGTATCATTAATGTATCCATCCCTTTTTTCCTCCTTTCCGGCACCGGCCCTCTGTTTGTTCCGGGGATCTCCGTACCGTTCTATCTATGTCTGATTATAATCCCTTCCGGAATTCCCGGAAGAGGTATCCTGCCATTTATACAGAATAGGGGCTGTAATGTCAGTATCTCTCTTTGAATTGCAAACCGGGAGCTTTACCTGCCGTGCGGAAAACCTGTTATTACCGGGGCAGACGGACTTCAAAACAGGTCTCTTTTGCATCCGATAAAAGGCGCAGTTCCCCCCTGGCATCTTTCACAATCTGAGATACAATGGCGAGTCCGGTTCCATGTCCTTCTTCTTTTTTGGTGGAAAAGCCCTGCTTAAATATGAGGGTCTGGTGCTCCTCCGGTATCGCAGGCCCGTTATTACGGACGGCAAAGAAATAAGACCGGCTGTCCTGACGCATTTCCACCGTCAGCTTTTTCTCGCCCTCCTTATCCGCCAGCGCCGTGATCCCATTATCAATAAGATTGGCAAGCAGCTTACACAGCTCCCATGGCTCTACAGGAATTACCTTCAGAGGGGTCGCCACTTCCACCAACATGGCAATCCCCTTTTTTTCCGCGGATTCCATCTTGGCCTGAAGCAGGGCGTTCACCGCCGGCTGGGAGGTTTTCATCGCTTTGGACACTTTGCTGATGTCCTTGAAAACCGGCTCCATATATTCCCTGGCATCCTCATATTCCCCCAGCTCCAGCAATCCGTAGATCACCTGCAGATGGTTCATATAATCATGCCTTTGGGCACGCAGCTTCAGATTCAGGTTTTCCAGGTTTTTCATACTTTCCCGGTAGCTGTCGTTCTGATACCGGCTGGCGGTATACAGCCCCATCAGGGTGAGAAGGCTGCTCAGAAGCATGATGCCTATAGTCAGATAGATGGCGGGATTCACCCGTCCGAGAACCTGCGTCCCTATCACCAGCCAGAGCAGGAAAGCCGCCATAAACTGGAGACCGTTAATGATAAGAAGCGCCCGCACTGTTTTTTTTATGTTCATAACTAATCCCTCACTGGATTCTGGCCAGATACTCTTTGGACAGAATCTTCTTTATATTTATGCCGAACAGGATTCCTGCCGTTGCGGCGGAAATAAGATCGGATACAGGTTCCGCATAATAAATCCCCATTACTCCAAAAAAACGGGGGAGTACCAAAGCCAGCGGGACAAGGAGTATCACCTTGCGGAACATGGCAATAAAAAGGGATATTCTGGCCTGTCCCAGCGCAAGGAAGGTAGGCTGGATCCCATTCTGCAGACCGAAAAACAGCATCCCGAAAAGGAATACGGGCATAACCCGCGATACCAGTCCAATCAATTCCTGATCATTTGTAAACAGGGCCGCATATATGCCGGGAAACAGCATAGCCGTCAAGTTGGCGGTGAAGGAAATAGCAAAGCTGATTCCGATCATACGCCGGTACAGTTTTTTTACCCGATCAAAATTACCGGCGCCGTAATTGTAGCTGATAATAGGCTGTACCCCCTGGGTAAATCCCGAAAGCGGTGCGGAAAACAGCTGGAGCACACTCTGCATGATGGTCAGGGAACCCACGTACAAATCCCCTCCGTATATCTGAAGCCCCCGGTTCAGCACAATGCTGATCAGGCTTTCCGTAGACCGCATGATAAAGGGTGAAATTCCCAGGGAACAAATCTGTCCCATAATGCGGAATGAGGGCCGGATATGGCGGAGGGAGAGACGCAGGGATGATTTTGTGCTCATGAGGAAAGTAACATTCCAGGCGGCGCTCACCGCCTGGGAAAGCACGGTGGCAACGGCTGCCCCCTTCACACCCCAGCCGAAAACAAAAATAAACAAAGGATCCAGGACAATATTGACTACGGCCCCTATCACAATGGATATCATGGCAATCCGGGAACGTCCCTGGGATATGATAAAGGGATTCAGCCCCAGAGCCAGCTCCACAAAAAGGGTTCCCAGCAAATAGATGGACATATAATCCACCGCATAGCCGATGGTGACATCCGATGCCCCGAACATATAGAGAAAGGGCTGTAAAAAGACATAAAAGACGGCCATGAGCAGAACCGTAAACAGAACCAAAAGGCAGGTTCCGCTGCCGAGGATCTTTTCCGCATGCTTACGGTCCCCTTTCCCCAGCCAGATGGCGGCAAGCGGTGCTCCTCCCATGCCTACAAAAGCGGAAAATGCCGAAATGAGGGTAATGATAGGAAAGGTAATTCCCACACCGGTAAGAGCCGCCGCGCCCACTCCCGGTATATGCCCTATGTAAATCCGATCCACAATGTTATATAGAATATTAATAATCTGTGCGATAATAGACGGGACCGCCATACTTATCATCAGCCTGGGTATGCTTTCCGTGCCCATCCTTTGTTCGCCCTTATTATTCATTTCCATAATTCCTCCGTACCTGTTGTTTGGATACTGCCGCCGCCCTGTCCGGAAACGGGGACGGGCTGATCCATGTCGCTTTTTCAGTATACCATGTTTTTATTTAAAATAAAATGAGGGAAGGACTGGCCTTGCCATCCCAAAAGTGGTAATCTTGTAGGAGAGACAGCCGTATCGCCGCGTCGGAATATTTTCCGGGGATCGGTGCCGAAACGGCGCACTCTCATATTAAAAACACAGGAGACTGGCAGATGAAAGATTATACCGAATATATTGTGGAGCAGACACAGAAGCTGCTTTCCATAGACAGCCCATCCGGGTATACAAAGGATGTGGCGGCATATTTGATGAAGGTTTATGCCGAACTGGGCTATGAGCCTGTCCTTACCGCAAAAGGCGGCGTATTTGTGAAAATTGCAGATGGGGTTTCCGAAGGAAACGGGGAATGCGATCCTGCTGCCGGCCCGGTTCTTATCGAAGCCCATGTGGATACCCTGGGTGCGATGGTTTCGGAAATTACCGCCGCAGGGAGGCTGAACCTGACCGCACTAGGCGGCCTGAACCCGAACAACACGGAGGCGGAAAACTGCCGCATCATCACGCGGAGCGGAAATGTATACACCGGAACCTTCCAGCTTCGTAATGCCTCCATCCACGTAAACGGGGAATATAACGATACCAAGCGATCCTTCGGCGGAATGGAGGTGCTTCTGGATGAAATCGTACGCAGCAAGGAGGATGTTCTGGCGCTGGGTATTCTTCCCGGGGATATTGTCTGTTTTGATCCCCGTACGGTGGTGACACCCTCCGGATTTATCAAAAGCCGTTTTCTGGATGACAAACTGAGCACGGGGATTCTGCTGGGTTATGCTAAGTATATAAAAGAGGAAAACATAACCCCTTCCCGCAGGATTTATCATCATATTACCGTATTTGAAGAAGTGGGACACGGCGGCTGCGCCTCGATCCCTCCGGATGTGACGGAGGTGCTTTCCGTAGATATGGGCTGTGTGGGAGAAGGACTTGGCTGTAATGAATATCAGGTATCCATCTGTGCAAAGGACAGCAGGGGGCCTTATCATTATGACGTGGTAAGCGCGCTCATCGAAGCCGGAAAAAAAGCATCTGCGGATTTTGCGGTGGACGTTTATCCGTTTTACGGTTCCGATGCGGATGCCGCCCTTACCGCCGGTTATGATGTACGCCACGGGCTGATCGGCCCGGGAGTGTATGCTTCCCACGGCTACGAACGCAGCCATAAAAAGGGCGTGGAGAATACTTTTAACCTGCTGAGGGCTTATCTTGGCTGAGCCCTGTTAGGAAATGGAGGTATTTATGGCTTTTCTGCAAAAGATGATACCGGTTACCGCCCTTATCCTGCTATTGCTGTTTGTCCTGATCGTGATTTTCCGCAGGCTGTCCTGCAGGCGTACTTCCACCTTTAAGTGCCCCGCCTGCGGACAGGTGTTCAGGCCGTCACTGATGCAGCTCCTTTTTTCCGTGGGAAGCAGAAAGGGACAGATTCTGTATTGTCCCAACTGCGGGGAAAAGAATTATCTGGAACAGCTGGAGAAGGAAATTCCGGAAAAATAAGAGAATGCCGCTCAATAATGAGCGGCATTCTCTTATTTTTAACTTTAATTCCTGCCTCTGGAAATTATCCCATACTTCCCCAGTCTCCAAGGGAAACCGGGCGTACGGGAAAATACTTGGTGGATACGGAAATTACAGGAGCAGCCTGGCGCAGCCGTTCTTCAAAATCACTTTCGCCTGCCAGACATTCCTCCGCCAGCACATTCCTGATGCTGCATATGTATATTTCACTTTTGTTTTTGTCATCAAGAGGAAGTGTTTTATCCACCTGCAGCTCAAACGTCCAGGGGCCGTCTTTGGGTACCGGCACGTGCAGGACAGCGCCCTCTTCAGACTCCATTTTCCCGGACTTATCAAATTCATATCCCGGATGGGTTCCGCAGTAATCTGCAGCGCCCAGCATCGCTTCGCTTATGATGGAAGCGGAAAAAACACCTTCGGCCCTTATTCTGTCGCGGGTCAGCTTATCCTGTCCGATACAGGCGACAAACTTAAGCCCTTCGTCCCAGCAATAGGTGGCCCAGCAGAACAGTCCGTAGTTCGGATCCCCGTTTTCTTTGTATGTGCCATACAGATACAGGCACTGGGGACAGAAATCATTTGATACAGGCATTGTTATTTTGGCCATATTTTGTTCCTCCTTATTCAAACCGGTACCGCATCTCCCAATGGAACTCCTCCTCATCCAGCCTGTACTGGGGCAGAAGCTCAGGTCCGCAGGAGTTGGATCCTACGCCGCTTATCTTATAATCGGTACAGACGATGACAGAACCGCATTTTTCCAGTTCATAGTTGTGCTGCTTTGTTTCCAGTTCCTGTATCGTGTATTCCGAAGCGTTAAAGCTGAAGGGCCTGCTGCCTTCGGCCTGCATACCGCCCACCCTGACCAGGGAGCAGTTATAATGGCTGCCGTTTTCCTGGGGGCGCACATAGTCCACATGGAGCTGGGGCACCGTCGTATGGAAAACGTCCCTATAGCTTGCCTGATGCTTGTCACAGTAGCTTTCATGAGGGCCGTATCCCAGATAGGTAACCTCCTGCTCCTCCTGAGGAAGGCAGAATTTCAAACCGAAACGGGGCAGGAAGGGGAAGGAGGTATCTCTTTTTGCATCCACCGCAACCTTGATTTCCCCATCGCCGTTTACATTCCATACCGCATGCAGGCGCAGGAAGGGCTGTATGTAAACAGCGGCAATGGAAAAGTCGCAGGTAATGGTTATCACACCCTGTCTGGCTTTGGCTTCGCATGCATATACTTTTACCACACTTCTGTCGTATCCCGCTTCCTTCCAGGAACGGATGATGTTGCGGTCATTATCTGTAGGCGCCCGGTATACATTCCACTCTGCCGGAGCCGTTATACAGGCTTTGCCGTCCCGTTCCAGCTTCAGGAAGCTGCCTTCTTTTTTCCCGAATTCATAACATAGGCTGCTGTTTTCCATCCGGAATACTTCCGGGGTTTCCGTAAGGGTGAGAGGCTCTCCCTTTTTCTGCAGGGACAGCTTTTCTTCCTTTTCTTCCGATAGCAAAAATTGATCAAAGCCCATTTCATGGCCGGCCTGGGTCAGCTTATCCTTTGTTTTCTGGAGATAGGTCAGCTTCAGGAAACAGTGGGACTTAGGTTTTCCGGGAAGCTTCAGCGTAACATCGGTGAAGCCGTGAGGGGCCGCATCAAGTTCTTCCAGTACTCCTTCCTTCCGAAGGATTCCCTCTTCTTTGATCTCATAGCGGACATAGATATAATCCTTCAGGTTCCTGAAATCCAGTTTATTGTGCAGGCGGATAATCCCTTTTTTCTGATCCAGCAGCTCGGCCCTGACCGGACGGATGGCATTTTTCCACTCGTAAAGCCCTTCGTGAGGCCTTCTGTCGGGAAATACCAGCCCATCCATGCAGAAATTCCCGTCATGGGGGAATTCTCCCGCGTCCCCGCCGTAATGGAACATTTCCTTTCCGTTTTCCACCCGGCCTTCATAGGTGGCGTGATCACACCATTCCCATACAAAGCCGCCGCAGAATCCGTCATAACGGTATATCTGCTGCATATAGTCTTCGATATCCCCCGGGCCGTTGCCCATGGCGTGAATGAATTCACATTGGATAAACGGCTTTTTAACTCCGGGTTCTGCAAAATATTCGTCTATTTTCCCGGTGGACGCATACATATAGCTTTCCACATCCAGCATGGATTCATCTTTTTCATGCCCTTCGGGCTGGAAATGGACGCTCTCATAATGGAGAAGCCTTGTGGGATCGTAATTCTTCACCCAGCGGCCCGCTTCCTCCATATTGGTTCCAAAGCCGGATTCATTTCCCAGGGACCAGAAAATAACGCTGCACTGGTTCTTGTCACGTATCACACAACGCTGTACCCTGTCCAGTATGGCCTTTTTATAAGAAGGCTCCTGGACAAAATAGCTGTAAGTGCCCTCCGTGCTGCCTCCGTAAATAGCGGCGGCGCCGTGGGACTCGATGTCCGTTTCCGCGATCATATAGAAACCGTATTCGCTGCACAGCTCCGGAAACCAGGGCGCATTGGGATAGTGGCTGGTACGGATGGCATTGATATTTGCCTCCTTCATGATGCGCAGATCAAACATGGCATCCATCCGGGAAACGACGGCACCGGTGTAAGGGCTGCTGTCATGCCGGTTCACACCCTTGAACTTTACAGGCCTGTTATTGACCAGCACCACACCGTCCTGTACGGCAACGGTACGGATCCCTACCTTCTGAATCAGGATCTCTTCGGGGGTCTTGATTTTGAGGGTATATTGATAAGGCTCCTCCGCATTCCACAAAACCGGGTTTTCGACGGGGAAAACGGCTTTCCCTTCTTCGGCAGGGCATTCCCCCAGAAGGGTTTCCTTGTCCCACAATTCACAGATAACCGGAGGCTTTCCCACCACCTCATCAAGCCTTACTTCCACTTCCGCCCTGTTTTCCCCAAAATGTACGGGTGTTGTAACCGTATAATCCCTCACATACTCTTTGGGTCTGAAAAGCAGGTACACGTCCCGGAAAATGCCGGACATACGGAATTTATCCTGATCCTCCAGGTAGCTTCCGTCGCACCATTTCAGGACCAGAACCGCCAGTTTATTCATTCCCGCCCTGGTTTTTCCGGTAATATTGAACTCGCTGGGGCTGTGGGATACCTGGCTGTAGCCTGCAAACTTTCCGTTTATCCACACATAAAAGCAGGAATCCACTCCTTCAAAATAAAGGAACTGTTCCTTTTTTGCCTCCTCACGGCTGATGTCAAAGTATTTGATATAAGCGCCGCAGGGATTCTCATCCGGTACAAAAGGAGGGTCGAAGGGGAAAGGATACCGTATATTGGTATACTGCTTTTGATCAAAGCCCAGCATCTGCCAGCAGGACGGTACCTCCAGCCTGCCGAAGGCTTCCTCATCAAAATCCTTTTTGTAGAACTCCGGCACCGCCTCCGCATATGGGAAATAGCCGAATTTCCAATCGATCCCGCTTAAGTTTCTAGCGTTCTCCTTTTCCTGCAGATCGAGAGGTACATAAAAACACCTGTTTTCTTCCGTCCCGACATGCAGTATTTCCGGGTTTTCATAGAATTTTTCCAGAATCATAAGCTCTCCTTTGGAACAAACGTTCCGTTTCCTCTTTTCGGATTTTCCGTTTACAGCCCATGAAGACAGGTTCTATTTTCCACTTGGCGGCTGCTACTGTAAATTATAAAGAAAATATGTTACACTTACAATACAAAAAAGAAGATTAATGAAAAAACGTGTGACAATTCAGACTGATCTGAACTGTTACATAAACGCTGCCAGCAGGAACCCTGACGGTATACAGCAGAATGTGAGGAAAAATGTACGATACGATAGTAACATTGAAAAAAGGGACCGGCAGGACTTTAAAATCCGGCGGGATGTGGGTTTATGATAATGAGATAGAAAGCATTGCCGGGACGTTTGAAAACGGCGGCCTGGTTACCGTGCATGATTTTGACGGTTATTTCCTGGGGATCGGCTTTATCAATACCAACTCCAAAATTACGGTACGCCTTCTTTCCCGGAAAAAAGGCACGGTCATCGACGAGGCTTTTCTGGAAAAGAGAGCGGCGGACGCCTGGGAATACCGGAAGCAGACCATGGACACCGGCTGCTGCAGAGTGATTTTCGGCGAAGCGGACTGGCTTCCCGGCCTGGTTGTGGACAAGTTTTCGGATGTGCTTGTGGTGGAGTCCCTGGCGTTGGGAATCGACCGGCTTAAGCCCGTGATTCTGGAGGGACTCTGCCGTATCCTGCAAAAGGACGGGATTGTCATACGGGGGATTTATGAGCGCAGCGACGCCAAGGTAAGGCTGCAGGAAGGGATGGAACGCTTCAAGGGTTTTATCGGCGCCCCTTTCGACACCAAAGTGCAGATAGAAGAAAACGGGGTCAAATATATAGTCGATGTAGAGGACGGGCAGAAAACCGGCTTTTTTCTGGATCAGAAATATAACCGGGCCTCTGTCCAGCGGCTGTGCAGAGGGAAAAAGGTGCTGGATTGCTTTACCCATACCGGCTCCTTTGCTTTAAATGCGGGTATTGCAGGTGCGGAAAGCGTATTGGGCGTAGATGCTTCCCGGACAGGCATTCTCCAGGCGGAGGAAAACGCCAGGCTGAACGGGCTGGAGAATCGGGTCCGCTTCCGGTGCGCCGATGTCTTTGAACTCCTGCCCGAACTGGAAGCACAGGGGGAACGGTTTGATGTGGTCATCCTGGATCCTCCCGCATTTACAAAATCGAGGAATTCCATTAAAAATGCGGTGAAGGGATACCGGGAAATCAATCTGCGGGGAATTAAGCTTGTGGAAAACGGGGGGTTCCTGGCCACCTGTTCCTGCTCCCATTTTATGGATCCGGATCTTTTTGCCAAGACGATACGGGAGGCGGCATCCGGCGCCCATAAAAGGCTGCGTCAGGTGGAATTCCGTACCCAGTGCTGTGATCATCCCATTCTCTGGGCGGCGGATGAGTCCTATTATCTGAAATTTTATATTTTCCAGGTGGTGGATGAACAGTAGCGAAAAAGACAGACAACAGTCCTTATACGGAGGAAATAACCACAGATGTACCAGACAATACTTTATGATTTTGATATCCATATGCTTATGGATTCGGGGCAGGTATTCCGCATATGCCCCTGCGGGGAAAACACATATGTAGCGGCATCCGGGAGCCATCTGGTGCGGATACGCCAGACACCTTCTGTAGCTGCCGACACGCCCTCCCTGCCTGGTTCCGGTGCGGGCAGGGAGGGGGCCTGTGTGGAATTTTCCTGTTCCCCCGGGGAGTTTGCATCGTATTGGCACAACTATTTCGACCTTGCCACAGATTACGGGGCCATGAAGCAGGCGGTGGATCCCGGGGATAGCTTCTTACTCTCTGCCGTTTCCTATGGAGGCGGAATCCGTATTCTCCGCCAGGATCTTTGGGAAACCATCCTTTGTTTCCTCATATCACAGAATAATAATATTTCCCGTATCCGCAAGAGTGTGGATGCCCTTTGCCGCCGGTACGGGGATAAGCTGGTGGCGGAAGGGGTTTTTCCGGATCCGGATTTCTACTCCTTTCCTGCACCGGAAGCAATTGCAGCGGGCGGCCTGGAAGGACTGCAGGGACTGGGGCTTGGCTATCGGGATAAATATATTCTGGCTATGGCACTTCGCTGTGAAGGGGACAGCGGAAAGGAATTTCTGGAATCCCTGCAAAACGCGGGGTATGACGAAGCGATCGCCATTCTCACCAAAGAATTCGGTGTGGGGCGTAAGGTGGCCGACTGTATCTGCCTGTTTGGGCTTCACCATATCGGGGCTTTTCCTGTGGATACCCATGTAAAGCAGATTCTTGCCGCCTATTACCCGAAGGGGTTTCCCTTTGAACGTTACCAGGGCTTTGCCGGAGTCATGCAGCAGTATATGTTTTACTACAAGCTTTCTCTTCCGTCCTCCCGGACGAAAAAAGACCCCCGGAAACCCGTCACAGCCAGGAAAAAAATAAGCTAAGGGAGGTTTTCATGGATAAAACCGATTCCGTCATTCTTACTATACTAAAGGAAAACAGCCGCGCAAGCGCCTCCGATATCAGTAAACAGGTATCTCTTTCCGTGCCTGCAGTCACCGAACGCATCCGTAAGCTGGAGCAGACAGATGTGATAGAAAAATATACGATCCGGGTTAATCCCGGTGCCTCCGGATATAATCTTCTGGCTTTTATCCTGGTAAAAATGGATTATTCCCGGAATATGGACGTTTTCCAGGATACCTGCCGGCAGCTTCCCCAGGTATTGGAATGCCACCATATCGCAGGTCCTGCGGATTTTCTTCTAAAGGTGCTTTTCAGGGATATGCAGGATATTGAAGATTTTCTGTCCGGCACTTTAAAGGATATCCCGGGGGTAACGGATGCCAATACGATTATCTGTCTGTCCACTCTGAAGGAAGAAATAACGGTATAAGCCAGGGTGCCCGGGAAGGCGGCACAGCCTTACAGACGGGCCGTGCTCCTTTTCATCGCTCTGATTGTCTTTTTTGTTTCCGAATCCACGCAAAGGGATTCTGTAATCTTCTGCAGGGACTTGTTATAAGTAAAATCATCCAGTGTATTGTTCCGCAGATAGGCCATGGTTTTCTCCGGGAATTGTACGTAACACATGGATACAGCCCAGGCAACAGCCATTTTTACATAGTAGCCCTGGTGTTTGATTCGATCAAGGATAGGATAGATCCGGTCTATATATTCCCCGGTGATAAAGTAATCCAGCAGCATTACCACCGCAAAACGGACAATGAATTCCCCGCTGCTTTCCAGGCAGGGCTGAAGGAAGTCCCAAAAAGCTTCCGGGTACTGTTTTGCCGCTTTCATGGTAATACAGAAGCTGTCGCATACAGACCAGTTATTGATTTTGGGGATAAAGGCGGCCGTCTGCTCCAGGATTTCATGGAGGGGTGCTTTTGCGTATCCAATGAGAAAGCCCTGCAGCATAATTTCTTCAAAGCTGTCCCCGGTGCAGAGGCTGAGGTTTTCAGCCCAGTTTTCTTTTGCCAGTTTTTTTGCAAGCTTCCGCAGGGCAGGCAGTCTTACTCCGAGTATATGATCCGTCCCCGGAAGCAGGGAGGATGAAAAATCCCTGTAGGCAGGATCTGCCAGCAGGGATAACTGTTCTTTGATGAAATTATTCTTTTTTCCGGAAGCGGTCGGCATATTCTTTTCCCTCTTTGATGTAAATTTCTGCATTTCTCCTGTTGTTTTCCACTTCCTGGTCCAGAACCTGCCGTTTCACGCATGCAGGGCTTCCTATAACCAAGGAATTATCCGGCACAACCGTATTTTGGGTCACCAGTGCTCCCGCGCCGATAATACAGTTTTTTCCGATAGATGCGCCGTTTAACAGGATGGCCCCCATGCCGATCAGGGTGTTATCGCCGATGCGGCAGCCGTGGATAATTGCTCCATGTCCTACCGTTACATGGTTTCCTATGGAAACGGGATGGCCCTGATCCACATGAACCACTGCGTTGTCCTGAATATTACTGCCTTCGCCAATCCGGATTTCCTCCGACTCCGCACGGATAACCGCATGGAACCATATGCTGCAGTCCTCTTCTATATGTACATCACCTAATATGACCGCGTCCGGCGCGAGAAAAGCGCTCTGTGCAATTTCCGGTGTTTTCATGGCACTCTTCCTTTCATATATGCATACTTTTTTATTAACACACATTATATAAAGTTATTATGCCATTCCCTGTACGGAGCGTCAATCGTATTTTCCGTTACAGTCAGATTTCAGCCTGATAATCTGGGATTCTGACAAACAACCATCCATATAATAAAATGCTCTTATCTCAAATGGCGAAAAATCTACCATTATTTCAGTATTGATAAATGTAAACCTTGTTTTTTGGTCCTCAGGAGAACTATTATACAGACGCATCAGATAACCATCTTCATGCCTTTTCAGGCAAAGCAACTGAATCTGTTTATTTTCAAGGCGTATATTTACAGAAACAGCATTTCCTGATTTTGATGTAAAATAGGATCTTGCGAAGGGAAACTCATTAAAAATTAACGCTTCTTTTTCTATTGTGCACATTAGTTTCTCCTTTTCACCGCCATAAATGGAGAAACAGAACAAGCGTTCCCCTATATCAATCCGTGATAAAAACCGGTCTTGCGGCAGAATAGGTCTTTCATCAATGGGATGGGCCGTATAAGCGGGTGATCTGAGAAGTGTCAGTCGAAGTTCTCCCTTTTCAAAGCTGCTGCCATAGCTACCCTTATTCATGACAGTGAGTGCAAATCTATCTCCGCAGACAGCAATCCATTTCTGAGATACATTTTCAGACCCGTTTTCATACAATCGTATACGTCCTAGCATTTTCTGTCCCAAACATTCAGCATTTTGCCAAGGGGTTGGGAGCGCTAATTTAACCATACAATTTGGTTCATTCCATTGCAGCCGTATTTCCAAATTCAGCCGGTTTGTCAGCGGCTCATATAAATAATGCAGGATAGCAGAAGAACGTTTATACACAAATACTGCCTCCACTACTGTACGTACAGCACCATGCTCAATTATGCGCACAGGGTCCAGCCTTTTATTCAGACCGCTGATATCCCCTGTCTGCTCCGGGGTAGCAAGGATAAATTCCCCGATAACCTCAGGAAAACTATTTACTGTCATCCCCCAGGGATCCTCATTATCAGCAATAACCAGCATCCGTGCTGCACCAGGCAAAAGAAGCGGAATATCCTTATCCATATACGTGTGAATGAAGCCTGTTTCCTTTTCTATTATCAGTTCCCCTTCCTTACCTATAATGCGGATTTGTGATTCTTCCGTATGAGGCAATTCCGGTTTGTTAGCAAGCACTTTGGGACGGGCATACAGAGCCGCTGTTGTAAACGGAGGTATATCTGCCATAAATACCAGACGCTTTCTCCAGTCAAGCGGAATGGAACTTCCTTCTTTTTCTAATTGGGAAGGCATAACTACTCCATCATATTCCACATCAAAGTCCGTATATGTATTATCCCATCCCTGATCCTGAAGCTGAAATTCACATTCTATTACCGACCTGACCGGCCATGGATGTGGATTACATGCAAATAAAGGGATAACTCCAGGAGGTATTTCCACAGGCTGCCGGCAAAGCTGCATAAATGCCCAGGTTCTGTATTTTTCCAGGAGGGAAAGCGCACCCCCCATCTCTCTCAAAGCAGCCTCTTCTGCCCGCTGTATGGAGGTTCCGGGGAGAATATCATGAAATTCATTAAATAAAAGACTTTCTTCCGCCTGTCGAATTGCCTCCCAATCAGCAGGATTTCCGGTCACAATTTCAGCTGCTGTAAGGATTTTCTCCGTTTGATAGAGCATACTCTCCAAAAGGCAGTGTATTTGCTTAATGCGTACCTGGGAGGTATAACAACCAACCATGGAGGGGCCGATTTCATTTTTAAATAAGGGAATTTCCGAGTTGGAAATCGCATCAAAATACATTTCAGGTGTACTATGTACTAACCGGATTCCATCCTTTTCCCATTCTGCCTGAAGGCGTCCTATTTCTTCCAGATCTGCCCCGGATGGCCCCCCGCCATGATTACCGATTCCCCATAATGCAAGCACATTATTTCCGGTTCCTTTCTGCTGACGGTAATATTCCAGTTTCTTTCGCACCTTTCCCAGACCACTATTATAACCTTCTTCCGCAAGATGCACCGGAATGCAGGATCCATCATATCCTTCCCATAGAAAATCACTTCCCGGAGCCTTGCATGTATCTATCATTGGACGTCCCACCAGATAGGAGGTATACCCGGTTTTACACAGAATCTGAACAAGCCCCCTGTCATGTCCAAAGGAATCCACATTGATAGCCGTCCGGGGGCGGTATCCGAATTTTCTCAAAAAATAATTCTGCCCTTTCTCTATCTGCCTGAGAACAGATTCCCCACTGCTCATTACACAATCAGGCTGTAAATACCATCCCCCCATAATATGCCATTTATTCTTCTCGACAAGTTCCTGAATTTTTTGGAAAAGAGGAGGGTCATATTCTTCTATCCATTCATATAGCTTAGCTTCGTTATGATTAAAAATATATCCGTCATAAGTCTCACAGAATGCTGCTGCTATACGAAAGGTAGACAATGCCTCAGCCAGGCTTTCATGCCATTCCCACTGCCATACCAGGTCCAGATGTGCATTGCATACCAGAAATAAGGTTTTTTCTTCTTTCATCTACGGAAGTCTCCCTTCAGTATTATGCCTTTTTACAAGTATAACTGTGCATAAGTATTGGCATCTTTAAATATTTCCGCAGCCGCAGCCGGGGCTTTATCCAATGTCCCATCCACAATTGTTATCGTGGGTATAATCCCTTTGCGCAAAGGACATCTTTGAATGGGATTAAAACCAAGCTCATGGACACCGGTACTTCCTCGTGATACATCGCCCAGGCATAAATGCCCGAATCCCCGGGCATAAGTATCAAATACAGGAGCATAAGCTTCGTCATGCCAATGGAGAACCCCGTCCGTATGACCACACTGCAGCAAAGGAATACAGGCTGCCAACCCATCATACCATCCCTCTCCTGAAAGAAGCATACCTGGGTTATGTTTTTTCAACCTTTCCATCAGGTGTTTGACTCCGTCATAAAGATAATGATTAGGATCATTCAGCCATACGGCAGCTATATCAAAAAAAGCAGCATCAAACCCATATTTATCCATTAAGCCTGTCACTTGGCTATACAATCGATTCTGCCATCTTGGTGCGGCCGGATTTAAATTTCGGTTGGAATTATGGTCATAGTGCCTGGAACCATCCCAGTCAACACTTCCCCCGTATTTACTGCCTCCCGGACCTATAAATTCAGAAGGAAGCCCCCAAGCTTCATAATTATCAATGTGGCTTCCTACAACATTAATACCAAACATTGGCATCACATGGACCCCCAGCTGCCGCGCACCGTCACACATCTTCCGAAAGCCTTTCTCTCCACCCATTCGATCATCTGGTACATAATCGCCGTATTTCCAATAATAACGTCCTTCCCATCCCGGCAGGTAAGCCAGAACACGATTACCCTCAACCTGTCTGCAGATCTTTTTAAGATTTTCCAGAACCTGGACATAGTCATTAAAAACATATCCCGTCCAATGCTGGCAATGTATAGCGGCCACCAAAGAAATTTCCCTTGCCCAGCCAGGAACATCAGTTCTGTTTTCCCATGGTACCAATCCATAACATTTTTCCACATGCTTCATGTGTGGGAAATAAATATCAGTAATTGTGTTACTATGTCCAATTTCCCATTCCGGTGTCTGTATCCGGTTTGTCATCCGGATCGCTGCCTCTTCAAAAATAAGTTCTGTATTGATTCCTTCCCCTGAACGGACAAAAACAAACCTCTTATCCCTTACCTTCTCGTCCAGAGAACGAAAATATAGCAGATTCTTTTTCCCAATTTCCATTATAACAAGAGGTGTCCCCACATCACGCCATCCTTCCGGATATTTAAGATTCAGACCCTCACGCGGAATTTCCCTAGGCCGTGCATCAATCAGGTTAATCAGTCTGCCCTCTGGTAGACCATATACCGTAACTTTTATACAACGGATATCTTCGCTGCTGTTAAATATTTCAGCGGAAGCTGAAACACGTATGCCCCTTTCACATATCTGCGCTTTGATTTTTGTTCTTCCAGGCAGTTCCATCTGTCCACCTGCATAACGAAGTCTCTCTGTTTCCGCCAGAATCATATCTCCCTCCCGGCGTATGTTCATTATTCCTCCATCAGGAGCATATACATTACTGAAGGTATAAATCAGTACAGAAAATGTGAAACCTCCGAATGAAATCCGAGGTGTAGGAAAAGAAAAGCTTAAATCCTGCATTATTTAATCCCTTTCTGTTTGCGCTATTCCACATCTTACCCATTTATAATTCTTAATTTTTAGTTTCTCAGATATCTTCTCATCCTTTATTTGTAATTTCTGTGTATCTTCCTTCCAAATTAATTTTACCAGTGAATATTCCCCTTTTTCATATGCATAACTTATTCCGTCATCCGAATATAATAAAAAAGAGACTTGCTTTCCCGGGTAGACTCGTATTTCTATCTCCTCCTGTTCTTCTTTACTATTTAAAAGAACCTCACCCATTGGAATAATAGATCCCGATTTTACATACAGAGGAAGCGTATCAACAGGAGCATCTGCCATAACGGTCTGTCCTCCCCGCAGTTTTTCATTGGTCCAGAAATTATACCAGTCTGTTCCTCCGGGAAGATAAACTTCTCTGGATACCGCCCCCTGCTCCACAACCGGTGCAACAAGCAGAGCCGGTCCAAACATAAATTCATCCTCTATCCGGCCACATTCCTCCTCAGAAAAATCCATCCAAAGTGCCCTCATAAAGGGAGCTCCGGTCTGTGTAACCTGATATGCAAGGGAATATATATAAGGCATAAGCCGGTAACGGAGTCTCAGATATTTTACCAGAATTTTTTCAGCCTCTTCCCCATAAGACCACACCTCGTTATGTTTACGGGTACCATGGGTACGGAAGGTAGGACAAAATACTCCGAACTGAAACCATCTAATATAAAGTTCCGTATAATTTTTTTTAGTAACCGAGGCGATGCCTGAACCGGAGGTCTGAATCAGCAGTTTACTGTAATCTTCATCCGAATCCTCATCAGGCAGAGCCTGCCATCCCCCAATGTCCGATGACCAGTAAGGCATACCGCTCGCACAGAAATTAAGCGCTGTTGGTATCTGTCTTTTGAGTACATCCCACTCCGGAAAAATATCTGAAGACCAGAAGGTTGTACCATATTTCTGGGCTCCCAGATATGACGCTCTGGAGAGGATCAGACAGCGATGTGTATATGATTCTCTGTGCCCTTCATATATACATCTTGTATGGGTAAGGGGATAGATATTATGGATGCGTATTCCTGTTCCGGCATACAGAAAGGATTCATGCGGGCTGATATCGGGTTCATTTTCATCCGTCCAGTAATATTTATATCCCAGATTACAATAATTCCTTTTAATAGTCTCAAAATACCACTTACCACATTCCGGGTTTGTGGTATCAATCAATGCACCTCTTTGATCCTGCATTGTTCCGTATACGGTATTCCCCTGGGTATCCTTCATAAACCATCCCTGCTTTTCCAGGAAATCATAATTACTGCTTCCTTTCATAAACCGGGGCCAGCAGGATATCATTGTTTCATATCCCAAAGCCTCCAGCTCACGGTTCATTTCCGCACTATTCGGCCAGAAATCCGTATCCAGACTCAAATCTCCCAGGACTTTCCAATGAAACCAATCCACAACAAAAATATCACAGGGATATCCCTTATCCCTATATTGGGAGGCTACCTCCAGGAGTTCCTTCTGGGATGCATATCTTTGCTTACACTGAATAAATCCAAGCCCTCTTCTTGGAGGCAGCGGAGCCGAACCGCACAGCCGCCTGTAACCACAGTAAATATCGTCGTTTTTTTCCCCGGTTATAAAGAAAAAGGATACCAGATCCCCCGCTTCCGCTTCCCAGATTGTTTTTCCCTCTACCCCCGGAGTAACTTTCAAACGAGATGGATTATCAAAAATCAATCCGTATTTTTTACTTGTTATAAGGAAAGGTATAGCAACAATTTCGCCGCCTTTATGGCTATAGTCATGCCACATTATGTGCTCTTTACCTCCAAGATCCAGCTTCCCGTCCTGATGCTGTCCTAAGCCATAGAATTTCTCATCATTTCCGGCAGAAAAAACTGTACGGATACGAAAAGTTTTTTCACCTGATGCAACTACAGGATCCATGACACAGTCCATCAGGGTAAGAAGTTCGCGGTTATTTATATCACAAAAGGTGATTTGAGCATCTCTTTTATTTAGCTCTATTCCCAATCCGGCAATCCGGCAGTTTATATGTTCCTCATTTTCCCTTAATTCAGGTAGAATTCTTTTATCCGCTTGTGCTTCGATTCCCCACATAGGTAATTTTTCCTGCATTGTGGCAATATTGTCCAGACATCCGGATTTTCCTTCCGGGTCATAAACAAAATGCAGAATATTGGTTGCATAAGGAACCATATACATAATACCTTGCCCACATTCGGCTTTTATAGTATTTCCCTGCAGAACACAGGAAATGATTTTTTCCGGTCGTATCATTTGCTTCCTCTCATCCCGCCATTCGGCTTTTCGTATAATTATCCTTTTATGGCGCTGTCAATTGTTCCCTGTATAAAATATTTTTGTAGGAAGATATAAGCAATTATCAAAGGGAAAATTGCGACACATGCTGCTGCTGCCGCACCGTTCAGGTCTTTACCTCCTGCAGAAAAATACTGTGAAATCATCAATGTAAGAGTATACATCTTAGGTTTCTGCAAAATATACAAGCTATACGCATATTCATTCCATATGGCAACTCCGTTTAATATAACAATGGTAACTGTAACAGGTTTCAGCTGAGGCAGAATAATATAAAAAAATGTCTGAGCAACCCCACAGCCGTCAATAGCGCTGGCCTCATCCAAAGAGGGAGGTATCGCTCCTATGAAATTAGTAAATAAATAAATCGTCATAGGGAGGCCGAATGCCGATGATACCAGGATCAGCCCCCAAAGAGTGGATATTCCCTTTATAGAAACAAGAAGAGAATAGACACCCACCAGAATACTCAGTGAAGGTATCATCATAATACCCATGATTACCCCTTTTATGATACCATTCCACCTGCTTTTATTTCTGGATAATGGATAGGATGCAAACCCTCCTACCAAGATTTCAATTAGCAGTACACAGAATGTGACTATAACTGTGTTTTTTAAAGCTGACGGAATGTTCCCCGACTGAAATACCTTCGTAAAATTAGCTGTATATACCTTTTGCGGCAGGGAAAGAAGAGATGATGGATCCGACATGCTTTTAAAAGCCATAACAATTAAAACATATATAGGAAGAACATGAAAAATTATGATGAGAAGACCCAGCAGATATTTCCACCAATCATTCAGCAGCCGTTTTTTCATCACATATCCACCTCCCTTTTATTAAAATAATTAGTAAATATGTTAGATACCACCATAATAAACAGAAAAGTAAAAATACCTACTGCAGCCGAATATCCTGCATTCTGTGCCTTAAAGTACTGGTTACTGACATAAGACGCCAGAGAATGGGTGGAAAATCCGGGGCCTCCCCCTGAAAGAGAAATAATAACATCATATAGTTTAAGTCCCCCGATCAGGTTAAGTACTACTGCCGATGAAATAGAAGGAAGCAGTAAAGGGAATGTGATGTGCCTGAATCGCTGCCAGACACTTGCACCGTCTATTTCCGCAGCCTCTAAATACATCTGCGGTATATTCTGCAGACCGGCCATATAAATAACCATAGCAATCCCTACATACTGCCATGAATTCATCAATGTGATAATTATAACCCCTCTGTTGCCGGAGGCCATCCAGTCAACCGCTGCCATTCCAAATACACCGATTATTTCATTAAAAATACCTCTGTTATACTGCACAAAGAAGTAAATTATATATCCCATAATTAAGCTGGAAATCATGACCGGCATATATATAAATGTCCGCACTATAGAATGCCCTTTAAATTTTGAATTTAAAAATACTGCATAGGCCAGCCCAAGCAAATTCTGAAGAAGAGTACTACCAAAGCCATAAACAATAGTATTTCGGAATGCGATAAGAAAATTGCTGTCCCTAAATAGTTTAAGATAATTTTTCAGGCCTATATATTTGTAATTTTGGGAATAGCCGTTCCACTGTGTAAAGGATATACGAAGTGCTTCTATAAGCGGCCATAGGACAAAAAACAGGATAAGAAGTAAAGCAGGTATATAGAATATATTCATTCTGCGGTTTCTTTTTTTCATTGAAATAACCATACCTTTCCGGCTAAGTTCCCCCCACAGCTTTACTGCGGGCTATCAGCCAAGGCATAAGTAAGTCGTCACGTAAGGGATAATCCGTTACGGGGCGACTTACTTTCCCTTTTCAAATCAGTGTTTTCACAAATTTATTATTAAAATTACTGACTGATTTTTTCATCATATGCCATTTTTATTGTTTCCACACACTTTCCAACGCCCTGCCCGGGATTCATAAAGACTTCATTTCCAGATACGCCCATATCGTTCCACATCCCGCTGGGCAGATAAGCACGATCAAAATAATTAACGAATAGAAGGTCATCACCAAAAGCACTGCTCATTATGTTAAATTCCTTAGTAACATATTCATCATCATTGGTAACACCCTCCATAGCCGGAATTTTACCATTTATAGTAGCAATTTTTATTGAAATTTCATCTTTTGCCAGATATTCCAGAAGCTTTCTGCATTCATCGGGATACTCCGAATCCTTCCACATACCATAGCAGGTTCCTTCTCCAGAACTTACATATACTTTTCCATTTTCATTTGGTGAAGGAATTGCCATAATTCCAAGTTTTGCATCCGGATTATAAGAGAGTGCCTGTGTTATCGTATGATTTCCGCTGATAACAATTGCTCCATCTCCATTAGCCAAAGCCTGTATAGAGGAATCATCACTGGCGGTAAGAATATCCTTGTTAAAGTAACCCTTTTGCAGCCAATCATCCAACTTCTGTGCCATAGGTGTCCAATTCGTTTCCCAGTCAAAACTTCCGTCAAGCAGAGCGGCGCCCTGGTTATCTGCAACATCCTCGTTTGTGAGAAAACCTGGAGCCATAACCTCAAACAGATTTGCAATATTGTTTACCGATTTACCACCCACATAAACCGGTACCTTACCTGTTGTAAGAATTTTGTCACATGCTGCTTCAAAGTCTGCCCATGTACGGATTGTAGTCGCATCTACACCCGCTTCTTCAAAAATTTCTTTATTATAACAAATAGACGCCGGATCAATCGAAAGCGGTACCACATAAATATTTCCCTGCGAATCGGTAACTGTTTTTTTGATTGATTCCTTGATATGAGAAACCCATGTCTCTTCATTTAATGGCGCAAGATATTCAGAATATCTGGTTGTACTCCAACCGTGAGTTTCCCATAAATCCGGAAGATCTCCCGAAGCCATCCTTGTTTTCATTACATTTTCATAATCGTCCCCAGGTGAGATTAATTCAACCCCAATACCTGTTTCTGCCGTAAAATCATCCATAATTTCCTGCAAGCCGTTCAGCATATCACCCGTCCAGATTGTCTCTACCTCTAATACCACATCAGATGCCGACGGTTGTGCTTCCACCACAGTTGTTGCCTTTTCTTCTGAACCTGTTACTGCGGTGCTTTCCGGCTGCTGCGATACAGCAGCATTGTCTCCCCCTGAAGAACATCCTGTAAGCAATGTGACTGCCATCGTTCCGGCACACAGTAAAGCCGTCATTTTTTTCCCATACCTTTTCATAACTTGGCTTCCTTTCCTCATTCTTGTTAATTGTTAACTGACTGTCCGGTTTCTGCTTTATCGGACGTATTTAGTTTATCATTTAGAAAAAGAATCCAAAAGTGTGTTTTTTTGTGTATTATGTACTTTTTTTTATAATATAGCTTTAAATTTTAATTAATTTGACAAATCATTTTTGTTGTGCATATAATGATTCCTAACATATTGTCTATAGTTTTATCAGGAGAAGAATATGAATTTTAATTACAAAAAAGGAAAAAAGCACCGCTCACTTAAAGTTTCCTCCCTTACTGCATTTATCTTTTCTTTTTTAATCCCTTCTTTTCTGCTCATACTGTTTTTATTTCTCTGTTATATAAAAATAACTGTCAATGCACAGGAAAAGGAATATAGAAATACGTTGAAAATTCTGTCCTCTCATCTGGTTAACCAAATTAATGCCAATTCGGGATTATCGCTAACCTATCTTTTTGATCCGGAAGTATCAAATCTGTTTTTCTTTCTCAACAAAAAAGAATATACCCAGGATATGTTGGCCTACACCCATTATGCCCAGGAGTATACAAGTACGTTAAATAACCGTATGACATTGCTTGGAAACAGTATAACGGGCATTGGTTTTATTCCATGTAATTCCAATAGTGATAATCTGTTTTATTTAAAGAAATACAGTAGTTTACAGATCATTGAAAATTACGAGTATAAGTCTTCCGGTTGGTATAAACAGCTTCAGGATAATAATCAGACCGCCCTGTTTGTCCTCTCTGAAACGGGTACCAGGGAAAATAGCATTTCTCTGATACGGACAGTTAAGAACATTGATAAGAGGCAGGTTGTGGGATATGAAATTCTGGATATTTCACTGGATTTTATTTTTGAGTCTTTGAAAGATATATCTATGACGCAATATTCAGGAATTTTTTTAGAATCACCTAAACAGGAATTGCTTTTTTCTACCAATGAATTACTTTCTCCTGTTTTACAATCTTTTTTAAAATCTGAAATAAGCGTTAATCAATCTATGAAACAATACGATCTGTATTCCTTTACAGACAAAAGTTTTGGCTTTACTTTTTACTATCTTTCATCACGTTATGGTTTATATCAGAACCTGCGATTTGCTACAGGTCTGGTTTTGTTATTTTATATTGGTATGATACTGATGGCCGCATGTATCTTTGGACATACCTCCCGCAGGTTAAGCTGTTCTATCGTACCGGTTCTGGACACAATGGATAAATATCATGCAGGTGATTCCCATATTCAGTGCGATACATCTATGTGCAGTATTTCAGAAATCGCCACTATTGCTATCAATCTAAATGAAATGATAGAGAAAATAAATATATATATTGATAATGAATATAAATTTAAGATGGAACAAAAAATTGCAGAGTACCAGACACTGCAGTCGGAAATTAATCCTCATTTTCTGCATAATACCCTGAATCTTTTACTCGCATTCAATCGTCTTGGAGACCGAAAAAGCCTGGAGCAGTCAATTATCAGCCTCTCACGCATGTACCGTTATACATGTGAGCATAATTTTAACAGTACGCTGCAACAAGAATTTGACTTTATCCGGAACTATCTTTTTCTTCAGAAATCCCGTTTTGATGACCGACTTAACTTCCATATTTTTATGGAACCGGGTCTTGAAGATTTTGAAATCCCCAAACTTCTTGTCCAGCCATTAATTGAAAATGCAATTGTACACGGGCTGGAACCTTCGGAACAAAATGAATTTATTGAGCTCTCCGCCTTTACAGTCAAAAGCCGCAACAAAGATGCTTTTGTGGTCATCACCGTAATCAATACCGGCCTTCCATTTGTCGAAAACAAATGCTATAAACGGGTAGGATTAAAAAATATTGAAGAACGTTTGACCATTTTTTCCCCTAATTCTTTTTTCATTATCCGGGGAGGCATTGATAAGCCTACGAAATGTACAATAATGATTCCAAAACAAAAAGCCGGGAAAGGAAAATACCATGTTTATACTGATTGCCGATGATGAAAAGATGATACGTTTAAGCCTGCAATCCATGCTGGAAGAGCTTTATCCCCATGAGCACATGTATATCCATGCATCCAATGGGCAGGCTGCTATTGCACAGGTGGAAAAGTTTTCTCCGGACATTGCATTTCTGGATATCCGCATGCCGCTTATGAATGGACTGGAAGCACTGGAGGCCTGCCGTACCCTTTCCCCTTCCACCAAATGGATTATTCTCAGCGGTTATGCCGATTTCGAATACGCGCAAAAGGCAATCACGTTATCTGCTTACTCCTATCTGCTCAAGCCCGTGGATCTGGTTACCTTAAAACAAGTGGTGGATGATATTGTGGTATTAAAAAACCAGGAAAAGGACCACAACAACAAATTGTTTGCCCTGGACGTCATACGTTCCTTTAATATGGCGGATCAGCTGGGAGGTGAGGAAGCCGCATTTTTATCTTATGGTAATGATCCGTATGTGCTTTACCAGATATACATCGACAAGCAGGAAAAAAAGCAGCAGCATATGCTCAAGCATGACTTATTCTGCAGCATTGACAGTTTCTGCGTAAAAAACAGTTTTATTTCCTATCATGCGGTCTTTTTTAATACCAACGGAGAGCTTTGTGTCATTTGTTCGGTAAAGGATCCTTCCCATCTCACCTTTTTTATTAATTCCCAGATACGTTCCTATCCCCGGGATATGATTTCGGTATTCATGGGAATTGCCGGTTCCTTGTGGGAAATTTATGAGAAAAGCAGGAAAATCTCACAGTTGTCGGAAATCCGTCTTGTATATGACTGCCGATCTGCTGCCGAGATAGAAATGTTGGAGCAAATCCCCACATTAGATAAATCACTGTCCTTTTGTGAACAGATTGACTGTTTCATTCAGAATGCCCTGGTGGGAAACAAAGAGACGATACGCAGACAGGCTGCAGCTTTCAGTCAGGATAAAGAAATGCGGGATTTATTTGACTGCATTTGTCTGGATACCTTATATCTCTATCTGGAAGAGGTTTTGGCCCATTCATTCCTGGCCGGTACCTTTCCTGCTTTTGTCGGGGAGTTATTGGAAGCCGCTTCCGAATTATCCCACAACGAACCCCTGTGGAATTTTGACATCACGGTTATTAAAGACTTCGTACACCAAAACTATGGAAAAGATGTGAGTATCGCCTACGTAAGCGAATACTTTAATCTGTCTCCCACCTATTTCAGTAAGCTATTTCATGAAAAAACAGGACAGAAATATATCGATTTTGTGACAGAAGTACGGATGGAGAATGCGAAAAAACTGATCCGTAATAATCCCCGGATATCCGTAAAGCAGACGGCGGAAGCAGTAGGTTACACAAGTGTGCGTCATTTTTCCAAAACGTTTCAGAAATTTACCGGCATGCATCCTTCCGATTACTGATTTCCCCTGCCAAATTAGCATTGCAGGATTCCTGTAAATCCGTATAATTAGAATAAGAGATGGCTCATCACCGGATAGAGAAGGGGAAAACGCATGCTTAAAATTTTGCTTGTGGAAGATGAAAAGCTCGAGCTGGAAACGCTGCGGGATTATGTGGACTGGAAAAGTCTGGGTGTCGGAAAGGTTTACACGGCAAGAAATGGCAGGACTGCGCTGGAATGTATGGCGGAGCATGAGCCGGATATCCTGATCGCGGATATACAAATGCCGGTTATGAACGGAATTGAACTGACAAAAAGAGTGCGGGAGGAAGGATACCGGTGCAAGATTATCTTCCTGTCCGGTTACGATGATTTTGAATATTTAAAAGCCGCTTTTCAGGTACAGGCTATCGACTATATTTTGAAGCCATTCAGTGTGGAAGAGGTGGAAAAACTCATCCTCCGTATAAAAGGGGAGCTGGAGAAGGAGCATACCGCAGAGGTTTCCCTGAAGCTGGCTTCGGGGCAGCTGCTGGCCAACGCCTGTGAAGGCAGGGAGGAAAATCTGGAGGAAATGTCGGAAACCTGCTTCGGAAGGCCTGTTGAGGAAAAGGCTTATGGTATGCTGGCCATTTATGGGGCGCCGGAGGAAAAGCATGTCCACCGGATTTCCGATCTGTTTGAAGTACAGCATGCTTTTCTTTCCGACCAGATGATATATGTCATTCTGCAGGCCTACATTTCTTTTCAGGATGCCGCCGGCAGGATTGCAAAACTTCTGGAGGGGGAAGGAAGCGTGGCCTGGCATACCCAAAAGCTATCCATAAAAGAACTGCATACTGCCGCTGTCCTGCTTTCCGGAATGCAGGATGAAATGTTCTATGGAAAGCCGGGAGAGGTGGTCTGTGCACATCCCGGGGATAAAAAAGCGGTTCCTGTTGATCGGGACGCCTACCACAGCGCCAGACAAGAGTTGCGCCGTTTTATTACCGCCGGGAACGGGATGGAAGCGGATACGGCCATGCTAAGATGCCTGGAGGAGTTGAGAAAAGGAAACCGGAGGGAGTGCCAGAGAGAAGTTTACGGGCTATATCTCAATCTCCATAACCGTCTGGAAATGGAGGATTCCCGTTTGATGGAGGAAATGGATAAACGGAGTGTCAAGCCGGAGCTGCTGATTCTTGATCTGGGTTTCTTTTCCCAGGTACAGGAAGCCCTGCGGCAATATGTGGAAAGCCTTTGCTGTTTTTATAAACGCCAGCAGGAGGATCCGAACTTCTATGTATCGGGTTGGGTTAAGGAATATATAGAAAAAAATTATGCCGGGGCCTGCAGTGTGGAAGAAATGGCAGAGGGACTGCGGCTTTCCCCCAACTATCTGCGGAGTCTGTTCAAAGCCGGAACCGGACAGACCATTCTGGAATATCTGACCGATTTCCGGCTGCAGAAAGCATGTGAACTTTTAAAGGATAAAACACAGAAAGTAAAAGACATCGGACTGCTGGTGGGTTATGAAAACATATCCTATTTCAGTCAGGTCTTTGTGAAGCATTATGGGGTAACACCAAATGAATATCGTAAAATGGTTTAGGAGTTTTGGCTTCATGGGAAAGATGATGCTGGTTTATACCGTATTTGCAGTCATTCCCATGATATTTCTGACTGCCTATAATTATAGAAAAACCAGCGAAATCCTGACAGAAGAGAGTTTCCAGGAAATGCAGCAGAATATGGTTACAACAGGGAAAAGCCTGGAATCCTCCTTCCTGTCTTATAGTACGATTATGGATCTGCTCTATACGAACCAGATGCTTAACAGCTATCTCAGCGTGGATTATACGGATATTTCCTATTGGGACATGTTTTCCTACATTGATAAGCAGCTGCACAGTATCACTATCTTACAGCCGAATATTTACCGGATTAGCTTCTATAGCACCAACCGGACACTGCCGCAGGATAATTATTACTTTTATAAGAAAGAAGAGCTTCCTGCCGGTTTTGAAGCAAAGGCTTCTGAAAAGAGCGGTTCGACAACAATCGGCGGCATTGTAAATAAAGACGGGGTTGATTATCTGGGATTCATACGCAAACTGAATTATTACAGCAGCGGGGAAATTGAAAATTATCTGGTCATGATGGTTGATGCCAATTCCATAAATGAACAGCTGGGACAAAACGATAATTCCAGACAGATGTATCTGGTTGACGAAGCGGGACAGGTACTGGCTGCGGGCGCGGCGGCGGCAGAATCGGACATAGGAAAGCTGATCCCGGGATGGAAAGAAATACCTTCCGGGGATACGGGCCGGAAAATATCGATGGACGGTATCGATATGATCGGTATGCGGCGCGAAGAGGACATGGGTCTGAACCTGCTTTTGCTCATTGATCAGGAAAGTCTGCTTGCGGAAACAGCAGAAGTAACACAGCGGATTCTCTTTGTTTTTCTGCTGAGTTCTTCTTTTGTATTCTGCGCTATCTGGCTCTATGGCAAGATGGCGGAAAAACGTGTGGAAAAGGTGGTTTATGCGGCAAAGAAACTGGGGGACGGTCAGTTCGACTATATTCTCTCCGATATGGGATACGACGAAATCGGCCAGATTGCCAATGCTTTTAATTCCCTTAATGAACGGATCCAGATTCTGATCCGGGAAAATTATGAAAAGAAGCTGCTTCTGAAATCCAGTGAAATGAATCTGCTTCAGGAACAGATAAATCCCCATTTTCTGTATAATGCCCTTTCTGTAATATCTTCCATGGCTATACGGGAAGGGGGCAAAAAAACAGTACAAAGCGTACGTTACCTCGCGGATTTCTACAGGATATCCTTAAATAAAGGGCGACAGACCGTATCTGTCCAGGAGGAACTGGATCTTTTACAGAATTATATGAAAATCCAAAAGCTCCGTTTTGGGGATGCTGTGGACATATCGTATGATGCAGACAGGGAAATACTGCCTTGCCGGACAATTAAACTGATTTTACAGCCTCTCGTGGAAAATGCTATCCACCATGGTACGCGAGGAGAAGAAGTACTTCACATATCCGTACGTGTGGGGCAGGATGGAAACCGCATATTTTATGAGGTATCGGATGACGGACTCGGAATCGAACCGGAAAAGCTGGTACAGCTGCGTACCGAATTAAAACAGTCCCAGGAAGGTTTCGGCCTGAAAAATGTGGATATCCGGGTAAAGCTTAATTATGGAAAAGAATATGGGGTGACAATAAACAGCGTGTATGGTAAAGGAACCTGCATCCGGGTGGAAATCCCCGGGACGGCAGGCAGCGCTTTCGTAAATAATGATTGTCTTTAAGATTCTGCAAGAAAGGAAGCACTTGGCGGTGCTTCCTTTTTTATCTGTCAGGCAGTATCCTGAATCGTTAAATCTATAAATTATCGTAAGATTTTAACATCTATCAGAATGAAATCTATAAAAAGTGTAAAATACTGATGGTTTTTATAAATATCTTTTCTTGTTTGACGTGCTATTTGTATATAAAATTAAGGCACAAGAGAAATATGTATACATTTCACACAAGAGAGGGTGGTATCTATGAAAAAGGCGGTTCCACAGGCAGCAGAGCCTGAAAAAAAAGCAGGGAGAAAGAAAAGCCTGGGATTCCGGTTCTGGGAACAAAGATATCTGTTTCTGCTGCTTCTGCCGGCACTGGTATGGGTGTTATTGATTTGTTATGCGCCAATGACCGGCCTGTACATGGCATTTATCAATTATACGCCGAAGGGCAGCGGCTATTTTGCGGATATGGCTAATTCTGCATTTGTCGGACTTGATTGGTTTCAGTACTTTTTTTCGACGGATTTCCTGAAAATCATGAGAAATACACTGGCAACCAGTCTGCTCACACTTTTGTTTTCTTTTCCTCTGCCCATCATTCTTGCCATATGCCTGAATGAAGTGAGAAGCAACAGGATGAAAAAGTTCGTTCAGACGGCTTCTTATCTTCCCTACTTCATATCCTGGGTTATTGCGGCAAACATTTTCATAACCTTTCTATCCGCAGACGGCGTAATCAACAATCTTCTGATCGCGGTCGGTCTTACAGACGAACAGATTTTATTCTTTCAGCACGGGCCTTATTTCTGGTGGATTATTGCTTTTGCAAATGCATGGAAAGTTCTGGGCTATAACGCGATTATTTATCTGGCGGCTATTTCCGGCATCAGCCAGGATATGTATGAAGCTGCGGACGTGGACGGCGCCACCCGATTACAGAAAATCTGGTATATTACACTTCCCGCTTTAAAACCCACGATTATTATACTGCTGATCCTGGCAATCGGCGGCATTCTCAACACAGGCTTTGAGCAGCAGCTATTGATGGCTAACGATTCCATTTTGGATTATTCCGACGTACTGGATACCTATGCATACCGGTACGGTCTGAAAAACGGGATGTATTCTTACGGTACCGCAGTGGGTCTGTTCAAATCGGTGGTTTCTTTTATCCTGGTAATGGGAGCAAACTCTCTGTCCAAAAAGTTCGATGACGATAACAGTGCATTATTTTAAGGAGAGATAGAGATGAAATCAACAACCAATGTATATAAAAAGAAAAGACCCGCTTCCGACATTGCGCTGGACATTTTCAAGGTTTTTTTTCTGGCGCTGGTAGTAATTCTGTGTGTATATCCATTCTGGAATATTTTTATTATTTCTATCAATGATGCTACGGATGCCATGCGCGGCGGTTTATATTTCCTTCCCAGAAAACTAAGTTTTGCGAGCTATAAGGATATTCTCACCCGCTCCACGTTTCTGCATTCCATTCTGGTTACACTGGCCCGTACGGCGGTGGGGACGCCGTTGGCTGTATTGGCTACCACCGCTCTGGCCTATGTGCTTTCCAGAAAGGAGCTGCTGTGGAAAAAGCCGATTACACTCTTATTTATTTTCACCATGTATTTCGGCGGCGGTCTGGTCCCTTATTATATGGTACTTAAAAATCTAGGAATGCTGAATAACTTTATCGTATTTATTTTTCCCAATCTGGTGAGTGTTTACAACATGATTCTGGTCAGGAACTATATAGAGGGAATGCCTGATGCCCTTTTCGAAGCGGCAAAAATTGACGGCGCAAACGATTTGACAATTTTTTTCAGGCTGGTCCTGCCGCTGTCCAAACCGATTATTATGACAATTGCCCTGTTTGTTGCAATTATGCACTGGAACTCCTGGTTTGATGCCTACTTATACACAAACTCACAGAATCTGAAAGTAATGCAGTCCATTTTGGTGGAAATTCTGAACCAATACCAGACAACAGGCGCGAACCAGGCGGCGAACCGCACCGGGCAGGGAATTACACCCGACAGCATCCGTATGGCGGCAACCATGGTGGCGACTATTCCAATTATCCTGGTATATCCGTTCATCCAGAAATATTTTGTTAAAGGTATCATGCTCGGTTCCGTAAAAAGCTGAACCAAAGCTTGAAGAGAGGATACATAACCTGTAAGATAATAAAAGGAGGATTTTATGAAGGCAAAAAAAGTAACAGCGCTTTTATTGAGCGCGGCAATGGCTGCTGCAGCGTTGACAGGCTGCGGAAACGGAAGTACAGGGGGAGAAAGCGCACAAGGAGCACAGGCGGCTTCCGATGGACCGGTAACACTGACTTTCTTTGATAAGAACTCGGGCAGCAATACCTTTGACGATGAAATTGCAAAGGCTATTGAGGAAAAAACAGGCGTTACCATCCAGGTGGAAAATCCCACAGGGGATCCGCTGGAAAAGTTAAATCTGATGCTGACCGGACAGAATTATCCGGATATTGTCCTCATGGACAGAGGCAACGAAATCGTAAACCGCTATATCGATGCGGGCGCCCTGATCCCGCTGAATGACCTTATTGACCAATATGGCCCCCATGTAAAGGAAATGTACGGCGATGTACTGAATAAAAGCCGTTACAGTGACGGAAATAATTATTATCTGAATAACTGGTATGGCGTGGATCCGGACGCGTCCGCCGGAGTCCTTATGAGAAGGGATCTGCTGGCCGAAATCGTGGGACAGGAACGCGCCGATAGCCCGGAGCCTTTTACACAGTCTGAGTATCTTGATATTTTACGGCAGTTTAAGGAAAAATATCCCACTATTGACGGAAAAGAAAGCATTGCCGTTACCCTGGATGCAGAAACCAAAAATTACGCCGGTACTTTTGGCGGCATGTATGGAATCAAAACCTATCATATTAACGGCGATTCTCTCCAGCATGTTATAAAAAGCCCTAAATACAAGGATGCAATCACCTTTATGAATACCATGTATTCAGAGGGACTTCTGGATAAGGAATGGGTCGTAAACAAAAAAGAACAATGGACCCAGAAGCTTTCAGCCGGTAATGTATTTTCCACCTTTGCATCTTATTGGGATACGGATGGGGTCAATACCAGCCTGGCTTCCACAATTGGGCCGGATGCCCAATTCTACAGCTACAAAGTAGTCGGCGAAGGAATGGATCCCTCGCAGACCACCTATAACGGCAGAAGTACACTTGGCTGGGATGCAATTGGTATTACCTCCAACTGCAAAAATCCGGAGGCTGCCATGAAATTTATTGACTTCCTCGTAAGTGAAGAAGGCCAATATCTGATGATGTGGGGAATCGAAGGTAAGCACTGGGATATGGTAGACGGAAAGCATGTTCCGAAACAGGAAATTGTTGATGGTTTCCAGACAGATTTTGATAAAACAAAGCTGGAGACCGGCATCCGTAAATGGTCCTGGTTTATTAAAAACGGATACGGAAGTGACGGCACACCGTATGACATGTCCACCAAATATGTTTTGCAGCCTACCGCGGAATTTGCGAACAAAAGTTTTGGCGAGTCAGACAGCTGGGATACGGCAGATCTCACAGGTCTGGAACCTGCGGGAAGTTCTCCGGAAGGTCTGAAATGGCAGAAGGTACAGGATATTTATAATCAGAATTTCCCCAAAATGGTAAATGCAGCAAACAATGAGGAAGCGTTGGCTGTTTATGACGAAATGGCTGCGGAAATGGAAGCGGCAGGGCTGTCTGATGTGGAAAACTACCTTACCGCTCAGTATCAGGAAAGAATGGCATTGTGGGGACAGGCGGATTGATACCAGGTTCCTTTACCTGACAGCCAGTGCCTGCAAAAAAGGGAGTAGATAAAAATGGAATGGAAAATCACTGAAACAGGATATTTTGAATTATGGAATGGGCCTACCCCGGTTCTATCCGCCTATTCCACAGCGGAACATACCGACGGAAGGCAAATAGATACCCGGACAGCACAGCTGTCCGGAACCCATACCGAGGCGGATAGCACCGAACTTGTTTTCACAGCAGGGAACGGGCTGGTTCTCACCGAGAGGCTGGAAGTCACATCGGACGGTATTCCGTTTGCCTCTTGTTCCCTCTCCGAAGCAAACGGAAAATCCGTGGAATCCCGGCGTCTTTCGCCGCTTATTATGCAGGCTCCCGGTCAGGGAATATCCCGTCTATGGAGAAGCCTTTGGTCACAAATGCTTCTGGTTCCGTATGACAATACCATGTGGCTGCGCTACGAGGCGGTGCCCCCGCGGGCCGGCAGAAGAAGCTATGATCTGACCGTTCTGTTTTCCCCCGACAGCCGGGAGGGGCTGCTGATCGGCGCTGTTGATTTTACCACATGGAAAAATGCCCTTGTCTTTTCCGGCTTTGATGCAGGAAAGCTGGAAGCCCGCTGCGGTATCGCCGAAGAAGGGACACATGACAGTGTGGAACATGGAAGCATGGCAGGAAATAAGGTTTATTCTTCCCGCTTCTGCATATTTCAGGGGGAGGATTACCGAAAGCTGCTGGAACAATACGGTGATTTGCTCAAAACCTTAAAAAAACCGTTATCCTGGAATGGGAGTGTACCTTTTGGATTCAACAGCTGGGCCGGATTCGCCTTTGAACTGAATGCGGATAATTTCAGGGATACCGCCGCTTTTATGCGGGATCAGCTGATGCCGGCAGGCTATCTGAATGAAGGAATTACCTATGCAAACCTTGATGCCGGCTGGAATATTATCCCTGACAAAATTCTGGAAGAAATGGTCATACAACTGCACCAGAATGGTCAGAGGGCCGGTATTTATGATGCTCCTTTTGCTTTTTTCGGACAGGATACGGAAGCTGAGATCCCCGGGGTTCCCGGTCACCTCTACTCGGAAATCCTGCTGCGTAATACAGAAGGCGAATTACTCCCACGGGTAGACGGCGCAATTCCTTACGATGTAACCCATCCGGTCTGGAAAGAACAGATGAGGTGGAAACTGCAACGCTTTATTGACTGGGGTTTTGATTATATTAAGCTGGATTTCTTAAGCCACGGCGGTATGGAAGGCTGCCATTTTGATGATGCAATACGCACGGGACGCCAGGCAATCACGGAAGGATATGAGTTTTTGACAGAAAATCTGTCTGAGGATAAAATCGGCAGGCCCTTTTTCATAAGCCTTTCCATCGCGCCTCTGTTTCCTTTTGGGTACGGACATGCGAGACGATTTTCCTGCGATGCATTCGGTACGGCGGAAGATGTGGAGTATGTCCTCAATGCCCAGACCTATGCCTGGTGGCAGAGCGGGCGGCTGTATGCGGCAAATGATCCGGATCACATCTGTCTGTTGAAGAGCTTCTGCATGGAAAAAGACAGCACGCCGGGAGAAGCAAGGGCACGGTATACAACAGCGGTTATTGCAGGTACTGTCATGATGCTCAGTGACGATTTCCGAAGAGAGGAAGCCCGCCAGAGAGCCTTGGAATTTGCAACCAACAGGGAAATTAACAGCCTTGCGGCATCGGGAAGTGTATTTGTGCCTGCGGAGTCATGGGGTTTTTCCGCATCAAATATCTTTACGGCCCAAAAAGACGGAAAGCAATATGCTGCTGTGTTCCACTGGAAAAAAGGAAAGGAACAGGTGTGTGTGGATCTAAAACGTGCCGGACTGCATCCCACCTCCTCTTTCCGGGAACTGTGGAGCGGGCAAATCCTTCATCCGGAAAACGGCATCCTGACATGGCCGGTACAGGATTGTGACGCTGCTCTTCTGGAAGAGATCCTCCCGGAGGACATATCCGGTATCTGAAAGCTTGTGAACATAATCTCTTTTTGCCCGGAAAAGAATATACGCTCCTTTTTCTCCTGTCGCGGCAGGTAGAAGGAGGGGCTGTCTTATGGGGATAAAAAGCATAAAAATATATTTTTAAAAACCCATTGACATTTTCCTTTATTTTTTGTATTATTGAATGGCTTGATAAAGTCCGCATCGAAGCGTGGCTCAGTTTGGTAGAGCGCTGCGTTCGGGACGCAGAGGTCGCGTGTTCGAATCACGTCGCTTCGACTATAAGAAAGCCCGGAAACTTAACGTTTCCGGGCTTTTACTTTTCCCCTTTTAATGCTGGAACAGGCCGTTCTACGTTTTGTCCAGCAGACACGAAGTAATCAGTATTGCTTTGTCTGCTTCTATCTGCCCTTCTTCCGCCCATGGATAAAAAATTTTCTTTTATGTGCTATAACTTCATAGGGCCGTTAATTCCACATATAATAAACCATTCACTCATACACTACTCATTATATCCTGCTTCCTCACTCTCCCGCCGTCACGAAAAACAGGTTGTACCATGCCTTTTCCCAGGATATAATCAGTATAAGACGGAACCAATGACAGCCATAGCCGAAACGGAGGTAACGCATTGAAAAATAAGGACCAGACTATTTCTCCTCAGCCTTCGCCTGAGGAAATGTTATTTGCACAGACTGACGATACCCTTCTGCTGGAAAGTATTACGGGTGAAGAGGTGTCCGCCAACCTGAAACCTATGGATGATATCAACGGATATAAGGTACGTCCCGGCTTCTATGAGGTTAACGGCGCTTCTGCCCTGCCCGGAGGCGTAAATTTTACCATTGCTTCCCACAATGCCACTTCCTGTGAGCTTTTGCTTTTTCACCGGAAATCCTCCCAGCCTTTCGCCAGTATTCCTTTTCCGGAACACTATAGGATTGGTAATGTATTTTCCATGATTGTGTTCGGTTTGAAAATTGATGAATTTGAGTATGCTTACCGGCTGGATGGACCCTATGATCCGGAAAAAGGGCTGATATTCGATAAAAATAAGTATATTCTGGATCCTTATGCAAAAGCGGTCACCGGTCAGAGTGAATGGGGCGTACACCTCCCCTGTGAGCGGAACTGTCAATATAAATCCCGGGTGGTGCGGAATAACTTTGACTGGGGCAGCTGCAAACAGCCGCTGATACCCATGAAGGATAATATCATTTATGAATTGCATGTCAGGGGCTTTACCAGGGATGCTTCTTCCGGGGTTTCCCATCCCGGCACCTTCTCCGGATTAATGGAAAAAATTCCTTACCTGAAGGATCTGGGGATTAATGCAGTGGAACTGATGCCCATCTTTGAGTTTGATGAAACGGCCGGCAGCCGGGAGGTGGACGGACGGAAGCTTCTGGATTATTGGGGATATAACCCTGTGTGCTTTTTTGCTCCCAATACCAGCTATACCGCACAGATCGAATATAACCAGGAAGGGCTGGAGCTGAAAAAACTCATCCGTGCCCTGAATGAAAATGGGATTGAAGTCATACTGGATGTGGTGTTTAACCATACTGCAGAAGGAAATGAACAGGGGCCTTTCTTCTCGTTTAAAGGGCTGGATAACAACATCTATTACATGCTGACCCCGGACGGTTATTATTATAATTTCAGCGGCTGCGGCAATACCCTGAACTGCAACCATCCTATTGTCCGGCAGTTGATCCTGGACTGCCTGCGTTACTGGGTGATCAATTACCGGGTGGATGGTTTCCGTTTCGATCTGGCTTCCATCCTGGGACGCAGTGAGGATGCGGCTCCCATGAGTAAACCGCCTCTGCTGGAAAGCCTGGCCTATGATCCTATCCTGGGAAGTGTGGATTTGATAGCCGAGGCCTGGGATGCGGGCGGGCTGTACCAGGTGGGGTCTTTCCCCTCCTGGAACCGTTGGGCGGAATGGAACGGAAAATACAGGGATGATATCCGCAGCTTCCTGAAAGGAGATGACGGCTGCGCAGCCGCAGCCGCCCAGCGTATCATGGGATCCCCTGACCTTTATCCTCCTGAGAAAAGGGGTCCCAATGCATCCGTCAATTTTCTGACCTGTCACGATGGTTTTACATTATACGATCTGTATTCTTATAATCATAAGCATAACGAAGCCAACGGCTGGAATAATACGGACGGTGCCGATGATAACCGGAGCTGGAACTGCGGTCAGGAAGGGGCGACAGACAAGGAGGTAATCCTGACGCTGCGGACGCGTATGATCAAAAATGCCTGCGCAGTTCTTATGTGCAGCCGTGGTACCCCCATGTTCCTGGCCGGGGATGAATTTGGAAATACCCAGTTCGGCAATAACAATTCTTATTGCCAGGACAATGAAATCTCCTGGCTGGACTGGACTTTACTGGAAGAAAATAAAGAAATCCACGACTTTTTCCGGTATATGATCGCTTTCCGCCGCCAGCATGGCGTGATTCGGGACAATACGGCTCCCTGCAGCCTTGGTTTCCCGCCGATGAGCCTTCATTCCCAGAAACCCTGGGATGACAATTTCTCCTGGGACAGCAAAATGATTGGTGTCATGTTTGCCGGAGTCTATCCCTCGGGCAGGGATGATATCCTTTATCTGGGTATCAATACCTTCTGGAATCCGCTTTCGGTGGAGCTTCCGGAACTTCCCTCCGATAAATACTGGATTCCCGCAATGGATACCGCAAGAGGAACATCCGCGGTAATTACCCGAGAAGAAGTCCTGGATAAAAATATTTACGTCATGGGTCCCCGCTCGGTACTGCTCTGCCTTGTAAGAGACAGAGCATAAAACCTCATTTATTTTCCCTTCCGGTAATAAAAAACGAAGCCCCCGGGGAGCTTCGTTTTTTATTTATCTGGAAAAACACTCAATCGATCAGCATATACAGCAATGTCAGTAATAGTCCACAGCAGGCAAGGAAAAGACCAAAGGAAAGGCTTCTTCCTATAATTGTCCCATTCTCCCGGAAATCATCATGCACCATGGCAAGCTTATGCTCATATCTGCCTTCCATGTGCTGCTTCAGGTATCTATCCTCCTCCACCTCTTCCTCTGTGGCATCCGGATGATTAAAATAATCAGTAACTCCATCCAGAACAAGGCCCACCATATGGGTCAGCGGAGTTCCTTCGTTGAGTTCATGAGGGATTTTACTGTCTCTGTATATCGTCTTTCTCAAAAGTACCACTATCGTGTCTATCAGGCCGTCCGCAAGTCTGCACAAGGATCCGCACAGCAGGGGAAGCACGGTGAGAAGAATGGGGCGGTACAGCAGGTTCTCCAGATCCAGCCATACAGGCCAGCGATCCCTGTATACCCTGCATCCTTCCTGCGTCACCATCATCCATTTACGCACCACCAGCCCATACAGTAAAACTCCGATAACTAGGGAAATACAGGCCCCTTTTAAATTAATCAGGGAAAAATAGGCGATTACCGTTTCCACCCTTTCCGCATGCAGGAATTCTGCCGCCATATCCGCAAGCCTGTCGGTTATCAGATGGGGAAGTACCCCGAGCAGAGGAAGGAGCACGGCGCTGCCTGTCAGGGCAAACCCGCTCAGGCCGTTCATATAATGCTTCATGCCTTCAAACCGTTCCTGCCGCCCTCTGTCATTGTTTTTTTCCACGAAGAGGCAGATATACAGCTTCAGCATATAAGCGACGGTCATTCCGCCGCTGAGCAGAAAGATCCATTCCACCGCTCCCATCCAGACGGCGCCTCCGGCCCCTGCCAGGCCTGCCATATGCCGATATTCCACAATCGATTCATGCAGCAGGGTCTTGCTTGTATAACCATTCCATAAAGGCATTCCGCCGATCCCCAGAGCCCCCATCAGGAAACAGAACTGCAGAAGCGGTTTTTTCCTGCCAAAACCTTTTATTTCGTTCAGATTTAATTCATGAAGATTCATAAATACTACGCCGGCTGCCATGAAAAGCACCAGCTTAATCAGGGAATGGTTTACCATATGAAGCAGGCTTCCCCGTATAGCCAGGCTGCCCTCTTCCCCGATAAGCCCCTGCATACCTATGCCGATAAGTATAAACCCGATTTGGGAGACAGAGGAACAGGCAAGCGTCCGTTTCAGGTTTACGGAAAATAAAGCCAGAAGAGCGCCTGTAAACATGGTAAGTACTCCAAGAATCAGCATCAGGGTTCCCCAGCCCGCGTCAAAGGGAAGAAGACAGCAGCTGATAACCAGGATACCGAACACTCCCGCTTTGGTAAGAATACCCGAAAGCAGGGCCGAAGCAGGCGCAGGCGCTACGGGATGTGCCTTTGGCAGCCAGATATGCAGAGGGAATACACCCGCCTTCGCCCCAAAGCCAAACAGCAGGCAGACCGCACCGGTAACAATACGGCCATATCCGCCGTCCCCCTTCATTTGGCTTGCTTTCACCGCTGCCGTAAGCCGGGTAAACTCCAGCGTTCCCAGCTCCCCATACAGGAGGAACAGCCCCATCAGCATAACCAGCCCGCCGATAACCGCAACTGCCAGATAGGTTTGCGCAGCCCGGAGAGCTTCCTCCGTTTCCTCGTGGGCTACCCATGTATAAGAAGTAAAGGACATGATCTCAAAGAATATAAATACGGTAAAGAGGTCTGCCGAAAGAAATACACCGATAGTGGCTCCCAGCGTTAGCAGGGTAAAAAACCGGTATCTCCCTGTGTCCCTGTAGCTCTTCATATATTCCGCGGAGAACAGGCTGGTCATCATCCACATCAGAGAGGCGATCAGGCAGTACAGCGCCCGAAAACCATCCACACACAGATGCATACCCAGTCCGCAGAAGCCTTCCCATCTAAAATCATACCGGATCCCCATATTGCCGCCGTCCCAGAACAGAGCAAAAAGCACAGCGAAACACAACGTCTCCAATACAGTTACCACGTTCTCTCCTTTTCCCAGGAAGAGCACGATAAATGCCCCCAGGAAGGGAAAGGAAAGGATTAATAACAGCATATAATCACCAGTCATCTCCGGTTCCTCCAACCTCTCATTTCAAATTCCCGCCGGCTATTTCCTGAAAAAAGCTCACAATGGGTGCGGAATGCAGGCCGAATATAAGGATTGCCGCTGCAAAAATACACAAAGGCACCAGCATCATCCATCCCGGATCCCCGGTATCTCCGGGAAGATCCGGCTTCTTTTCTTTATCCGGGAAAAATGCCCTTATCACAATGGAAAGCATATAAACAGCCGTCAAAAGTGCGGATATCAGCAGTGCGCCTATTCCCACATAGGCCAGTACGTTATCGCTCATAACCGCTGCGGTGGCAAGGTTCCATTTACTGATAAATCCTGCCAGCCCCGGCACGCCCATCAGCCCCAGGGACGCTATGGTAAAGATACCGAACACCACGGGCATCCGTCTGCCCAGTCCGTCTATTTCATGGACATATTGCTTTCCTGTTTTATACATAACCGCCCCTACACAGAAAAAGGAACATATCTTCATTACAGCATGGAATACCATGTGGCTCAGGGCACCCACCAGGCCGAGAGGAGTCATGATACAGACGCCGAAAAGGATATAAGACAGGTTGCTGATCGTGGAATAAGCAAGCCTCCTTTTCAGGTGGGTCTCCTTCAAAGCCCTGCTGCAGCCGTAGACAATGGTAACTATCACAATTCCCATCACCACATTCTGCGCCCAGCTTCCCCGGATAAAATCCGCGCCGAAGCTGTAATAGGTAAGCCTGATTATGGCAAAGGCCCCCGCCTTTACCACAGCTACCGCGTGCAGCAGCGCCGTAACCGGTGTGGGAGCCACACCCGCCTGGGGAAGCCAGGAGTTAAACGGGCACACGGCCGCCTTTACACCGAAGCCGCAGAAAGCGATACAGTATATCAGCAGCAGCATGGACCTTTTATCCCCGCCGATCACCGCCGGATCCAAAACACCGCCGAAGGTGAAATTAATGGTCGTCCCATAGGTCAGCAGGAATATCAGGCCGATAAAAGCGAAAGCCGCGCCGCCAAGCGAATAATACAGATACTTCCGGCTGGCCAGTATTGCCTCCCTGGTGAGCGTATGCAGAACCAGAGGCACGGTAACCAGTGTGAGCAGCTCATAAAAGAAGTACATGGTGAGCATATCTTCCGCAAAAGCAATACCCAGCGTGATCCCATAAGTTATGGTATAAAACATGAAAAAATACCGTTCCCTTCTTTCATGCTTCATATATTCAAAGGAGTACAGCGTCGCCAATGGCCACAGCGCCGCCACCAGGCCTGCAAATACCATGGATAATCCGTCAATCTCCAGGGACAGGGAAAGATTATTGACAAACTGTACGATAGGAAATGCCTCCGCGGGCCTGTTCAGAAGCAGCCCTGCCACTATCAGGGAGGTTGCCGCCACCACACACTCAATATACACCGCCATATGCGTTCTTTTTTTAAAGGGTATCAGGGGCACCACGGCACCGCCCAGTACAGGCAGAAGCACGGCCACAAGCATCATTTCTGGTTTCATAGAGGAACACCTTTCTTTTTCCCTGGTATAGATATCACATCGGGAACAGCTGCTGTGCGATTTGATTGATAAAGGAAAGCAGCCCTCCCGGGAACATGCCCGGCACTACGGCCAGGATGGTCAACAGCAGAATAGGGATCAGCATAACGGAATCCGCTTCCTTACGTACAAAGCCTTTACTCTGCGCTTCCTCTCCCGGGAAAAACCCGCGCATGGCTATGGGAAGCAGGTAGCCTGCGGTGAGCAGCGCGGACAGCAGCAATACCAACGGCCCCAGCCACCGGAAAACTCCGGTATCTGACGACAGGGAGCCAACAGCCAGATACCATTTGCTCACGAAACCGCCTGCCGGAGGAATCCCTATTAAAGACAGGGACAGCAGCGTCATACAGCCTGCGGTCACCGGCATCTCCTTCCCGATTCCCTTTAAATCCTCCACCCGTGTTTTTCCAGTCCGGAATATGATCGCTCCGGCGCAGAGAAACAGTCCGGATTTAATAACTGCATGAAAAAGAACATGCAGGAATGCCCCCGTCATACCCACCGGGTTCAGGAGCATCAGGCCGAACAGGATATACGAAACCTGGCTTACCGTAGAATAGGCCAGCCTCTTTTTCAATCCTTTTTCCAGATAAGCAAGCATAGATCCCAGAAAAACCGTTCCCAGGGCAAGTCCCAGGAATACTTTCTGGACCCAGGTTCCCTGAAGGAACGAGGCACCGAAGATAAAATAAACCACCCTGATAATGCCCAGCACTCCCGATTTGACAATAATACCGGACAAAACGGCAGAAGCGGGCGCAGGCGCCACCGGATGTGCCGTAGGAAGCCAGCCCTGCATGGGAAACAGGCCGGCTTTTACACCGAATCCCATCAGCATCAGGAAAGCAACCACTAACAGCAGGGTTTCATGCCCCTCCGCCAGGGAAAAGTCCAGCACGCCCCCTGCCGTGAAAGTAAGGGTATTTCCGTAGCGGTTGATAAAATACAGCCCGAACAGGGCCAGATAAGCGCCTGCCAGGGAGTAAAATAAATATTTCAGCCCTGCCATCACCGCTTCCCTTGTCCGTGTATGGAACACAAGGGGAAGGGAGAGCAGGGTCATGCATTCGTAGAAAAGATAAAAGGTAATCAGGTTGCCGGAAAAATCCAGGCCCACCAGAATGCCGTATACAATGAGATAAAACCCGAAATATCTTTTATTACAGTCCTCATGCTGCATATACCGGAATGCATAGATTCCGGCCAGGACCCAGACAATAGTGACTACCGTCACAAACAGCCTTCCCACCCCGTCCACTTTAAAGTACACAGGAAGCAGCGTTGTCAGCTGGAACAGCGTAAAAGCAGTCTCTCCCCTGCCAAGCACCATGATAACCGCAATTGCGGTCACCACAAGCCCTATGGCTGTCAAGGCTGTCATTGCAGCCCGTTTTATTGAATTTTTCAAAAGCAGCAACAGAATCCCCATAATAATAGGAAAAAATATGGGAAAAAGAAGCATGCCTGATTCCTTCATATAAAGCTCCTGTCTGCGCGCCGTACCCGCGCCTGATAGTAAACAATGTGAGGCCCCGCTCTGCGGAACGCCCCCATGCTCCTCCCAACTCCAACAGCCTGTTTCCTTAGCCAAACATAGCCAGTCCCGACTGTATCCACTTCACAATAGGCTGGGAAAGCATACCCAGGGCAATATTAAGGCTGATAAAGAGGACGATGGTAACCGCATAGGTTTTTTCTCCCCTTACGGTAATCACCTCACAATCCGGACGTTTTTCCGGAACAAATATACGGATGACTGTCTTCATGAAATAAATGGCATTTAATATGGTGCTGATTCCCAGCACGATAAGAGCCGGCAGCATTTTATAAGCATGTCCGATAGAGGCCTGGGCAAACAGCAGCTTGCTCACAAAGCCTGATAACAAAGGCATACCCACCATGGACAGAGATCCCACGGTAAACCCGATTCCCGCTATTTTATGCCGGTAGGCGGCTCCCGTCAGATCCTGGAATTTGCGGCTTCCTTTGGAAACATCCGTCAGGCCGATAGCGGACACGAACAGGAGTGACTTCGTGGCTGCATGGGACAGGATATGGAAGATGCTGGCGACCATACCGATTTCCGTTCCCAGCCCGAAGCCCATATAGATGTATCCGATCTGGGCCACACTGGAAAACGAAATCATCCTTCGGATATCGTTTTCCTTGATCGCGCTTAAGGAGCCGAAGATCATGCCCATAAGCCCGAAGATAAAAAGCACATTTATAATCTTATTCCCTGCAATAAATTCAAAACCGATTACCCGGTAAAAGATCTTAATCAACAGGAAAATATATCCCTTGGACACCAGACTGGAAAGCATGGCGGCGGAGGATACGGTGGAATAGCCATACGCATCCGGCAGCCAGGAATGAAAAGGGAACAGGGCGCTTTTAATAGCAAGCCCCACACAGATCAGACCTATGGTTACCACCAACGGCACCTGGAATTCCCCCTGGGCTACAATTTCCCCCACGGTTTCCTTGATATTGCTCATGAGCAGATGGCCGGTCATGTCATACAGCATACTGATTCCCACCAGCAGCAGACCGCTGCCCAAAAGGCTCATAATCATATACCGCACCGCCGCTTCAATCGTTCTTCCGTTCTGCCGGATCATAATTAGGCCGCAGGCAGCTATGGTATTGATTTCCACAAAGACGTAGGCAGTAAACAGATCGTTGGTATATACAAGGGCGAGAAGGGAACTGAGCAGCAAATCCGTAAGGATATAATACAGATTATGCTTGCTGTATTCCACTTCCCCCAAAAGCTTTTTCCGCCCGCCCATCATGGAAAGCAGCATGATGATACAGAAAAACAGAGCCATACCCGCTTCCAGCACACCCGCGCGGATTTCGTTTCCCCAAGGTGCCGGAAAATGGCCCATCATGTAGGTATAACTGGTTCCTTTCCCCGTAAGGTATACCAGCAGCACGGCCGACATACAACCCACCGCGCCGATAACCGCCGTGTTCAGCCACTTGGCGGCTTTAGCCGGAAGGACCGAGCTGACCGTACCGGAAAACATGGATAATATAATGGAAAAGAAGGGAAAGTTCTGTACAAAATCCATTTACAATCCCTCCTTTTTCAGTCTTGCCGATATTTCATCCAAATCCAGCGTATGGTATCTGCGATACAGCCGGATGGTCAGGGACAGCATCAGGGCCGTCACGGAAACCGATACCACGATACCCGTAAGAACAAGGCCGCTGGGAACCGGATTGATATAGCTGGCCATAGTCTGGACCCCGTCCACCACAATAGGGGCCTTACGTCCAAGAATATAACCCTTTTCCGCAAGGAACAGATAAACCGCGGTATCCATAATATTAAGGCCGATTATTTTTTTTATCAGGTTCTTCTGCAGGAGAAGGTTGGAGAATCCGATGCCGAACAGGATCATGGCAATCGCTTCCCCATAATTGGATAAAAGGTTACCGCCCATCCTAGAATCCCCCCTTCCTGAATAAGGCGTAAAAAGCATACATGGTACAGGTCACCACCAGACCCACACAAATATTCAGCACCAATATCAGGCCGCTGCTCAGGATTGCCCCGGGTGTGCCCAAAGGGATTCCGCTTTCCAGGTGGTTGGCCCCCATATAAAAGGAATAGCTTTTTGCCAGACAATAACAGGTCAGGGAGCAGAAACAAATCCATTTATACGTTTTCTCCGTAAAAAACCGTTCGGTTTTTGCAAACCCGAAGGCATTCAGGTAAAGTATAAGACCCGCACCGATAATAGCGCCGCCTGAAAACCCGCCTCCGGGGGAGAGGTGGCCGTTTAGAATCACATAAATGCCGAATATAATGATCAAAGGGACCAGGAAACCGGCCACTTTCTGCAGGATCAAATCGTTTTTAGGCTCATAAACCCGGTCATTCTCCACCGCTTCCGCCTGGGTCATGGCATTATCCCGGCTCTCCCCCTCCTGCTTTTCTTTTTTATCAATGCGAAGCAGAATAAGGACCGTAACCGTGGCAATAAACAGCACATTGGATTCCCCGAAAGTATCAAACGCCCGGTAGTCCAGTATCATTCCGGTAACGATATTAACGGCACCGGTCTCCTGCAGCCCTTTGGTAATGTAGCGCTCCGATACCTCATTGTTGTCCGGGTTGGAGGCATTACCGGTCCTGGGAAGATAGGAAACGGTCACCAGCATAATACCAATCAGACAGATACAGAATATAACCCCCATCACCCGGTAGGCTTTATTAAAAAGCTGAAGCTTCCTGTTATGCTTCACATCATAGACCTTTTCCTGCAGCTGCCGGTATTCCCGCATTCTTTCCTGAACGCTGGATTCCTCTTCCTTATATTCCTTCTGGGGTTTCATTTCCACCCTGCCCAGAAGAGGATCCTCCTCTCCATAAAACCAGCGGGAAAAACGGCTATTCTTCTTTTCTGTCATCTTCTTCGTCCTCCCTCCGGATAGCATGGATTTTTTTCAGCGTCACAAAGAAAAGCACACTGGTGACCCCCGCTCCGACAGCAGCTTCCGTAATTGCCAAATCCGGCGATTCCAGAAGAATCCATATAATCGACATTACCAGGCTGTAGGACATAAAAATCAGGATGGAATTCAGCAGGTTCCTGGAAAAGCTAACAGATACCGCACACACCACCAGAAAGCCCATTAACAGATATGTAAATGTCTGCATATCATTCTCCTTTCTGCGCCCCGTCCTGTTTTTCATCCGTCTCTGTCCCCAGCTCACAATGCTCCATCAGCGTTTCATCCGTCATTACCTCCAGACGGGAAATCAGGTGGGAGGAAACCGGTGACGCAAACCACAGGAACATGATGACCAGAAGCATTTTAAGGCTGGTAAAATTCAGGCCGGACATAATGATCAGGCCCGTCAGTGATATTCCGATACCCAGGGTGTCCCCCAGTGCCGCCGCATGCATCCGGTTCAGTACAAACTCAAAACGGAAGGATCCGAACACCTCCAGGGCAAAGGTAAGCAGCCCTGCGGTAAGAACCACTGTCCCGATAATAAAGCGGAGCAATTCAAGATTCATGCACTTTTTCCTCCTCTGCCGCATCCCTTTGCCTGTCTTTTTTCCTTGTTTCCTGATAAACCCCCATATATACCTTGGTCAGCACAATAACCGCCAGAAAGCTTATCATGGCGTAGATGATGCAGATATCCACCAGATAGCCTTCCTCCAGCAAAAGGGCGAGTATGGCTATCATAACCATAACCATCGTACCCATCATATTCACAGCCACCAGCCGATCCGCCACGCGGGGACCGCGCACAGCCCTTATCAGGCAGAGAAGCAGCATAAACCCAAGAAAGATCAACGCCGCCGTAAAGACCGCTTCATATGCATTTTCCAAACCGGTCATTTTGCCACCTGCCCTTCTATCTTGTGCAGAAGCCACACAAAGGTACTGTCCGAAAGCCCTTCGCCAAACTGCTTGTCCAGACAATGTACGGTATACACATTATCCTGCAGCGATACCGTGATGGTACCAGGCGTAAGGGTAATGGAATTCGCCAGCAGAACTCTGGCGGTTTTCGTTTTCAAGTCCGTTTTAAACCGGACAATAACAGGCTGGACCCGGACATGAGGGGAAACAATGAACGTAAGGGTTGCCGCATTGGCTTTGACGATTTCCCAGATAAGAACTCCGAGATAGGCAATGATATAACCTGATTTACGCAGGATTATCCAGTCCTTCCGCGGACTGTAATCCAGGAATTTACAGCAGAAGGCATAAACGGCCCCTGCAATCACAATTCCGAACAGAACGATTTCCAACGTAACCTGCCCGTTAAAGATCACCCATAGTAAGAAAAAGAGTATGTACATAAAATGCCTTCCCCTCAACAATCAACCACTGTCATTAAAAAACACTATTTGCATCATGCGAAAACAGACACAAGCGTCGCCCGACGAAAATACGCCGGGCGTCATCCGCTGTTAAGCCAACGTCTGTTCCAGTTTATTTTTCAATTCGTTTTTGGATACCGCACCCACAATCCTGGCTTTTTCCTGTCCGTCCTTAAATACCAGGAAAGTAGGGATATTCATGACTCCATATTTTTCAGCAATTTCCATATTCTCATCAATATTGAGCTTGCCCACCTTGGCTTTTCCATCCAGTTCCTCAGCCAGCTGCTCCACTACAGGCGCCATCATCTTGCAGGGACCGCACCAGTCCGCAAAAAAATCCACCAATACCGGCTTGTCCGACTGCAGCACTTCTTTTTCAAAATCTCCCGTTGTAAATTTATATTCCATGATAAAACCTCCTTTGTTTTTTCTGTGTCTCTTTTTAGTCTTGACGATTTTCTGTTTTCCATACGAATACGGATAACATATCAATACAAAACAGAGGCATAAGTTCATGGTATAAGCATATTACACATTTTTGTGCTTTGCAAGGATAAAAATAGTTAAAAAGTGCACATATTACCCATTACTGAAAGCAGAGGTGCAGATACCGGTATCTATAATAAAAAATACATGGATTATCCGCTCATTATCCATGTATTTTCAGATCTTTTTATTCAAATATATCAAAGAATGCTGTTATCTGCGGATTATATATTTACATATAGGATTGCCAATCGAAGAAAACCTTTCCTCATATTCCGTCATCACATTCCCTTCCATCAGCACTTCATCCCCATGGAGATCAAAGGTAACCACATCCGCCTTCCATCCGGCCGGCTCCAGCTCCTCCAGCGCGAAATCAAACAGAATTCTGTTATCCGTTTTGAATTCCAGCTTACCGTCCTTCTTAAGTATCTCATCGTATCTGGCAAGGAACTGTCTGGAGGGCAGGCGCCTTTTGGCATGCCTGTCCTTGGGCCAGGGATCCGAGAAGTTCAGATATATCCTGCTTATTTCTTCTTTGTCAAACACATTGCAGAGATCTTCCGCATCCATGCGGAGAAAGCGGACGTTGGGAAGCTCGTCCTCCTCCATCTTCTGGATAGCGCGGAGCAGGACACTGGAATACTTCTCAATGCCGATATAGTTTATTTCGGGATGTTGTGCGGCCATTCCCATTAGAAACCTCCCTTTTCCCATTCCGATTTCTATATGGATAGGCTTCTCATTTCCGAATATCTCTGTCCATTTTCCCATTTGTGCCTCCGGTTCATGTATCACAAAACGGCTCTCCCCAATCGCTTCCCTGGAGCCGGGTACGTTTTTAAGTCTCATTGGTTTTCCTCCCTGTCTGCAACGGTAACCCTACCCTCAAATAGAATAATCTTTTATGGATATGCACCTTTATATTCATCAAGGCATTATAGCTTATTTTCTTTTTATTGTAAACACAGGCCCACATACTCCGCTTACGTATTCCCGGCCGGGAACTTTTTATGAATTTTTCCTTAAATCCCTTAAAATTTATCGCCGGATAGTGTATGATGAAAGCGGTAAAAACGTATGATAAACGTAAGAATAGCTCAAACACCGGCCTAATCTGCGTTTGAGTAAGGAATATAAGGTGATATACATGGTATTACATCCCGGTAGGAAACATAAATTTATATTTTTTCTGACCACTGTCCTTCTATGTCCGGCACTGGTTTTCTGTGTTCCTTTCTCCGTCTGGGCAGCACCTGCTGCCGCAGGAAACAGCTTCCAGGAGGAAGCCGAAGTGCGTAAAGAGATGCCCGTGGAATCCAATGAATGGGAAAACTGGCCCGCAGGGCCTCTCATCGGTGCCCAATCCGCTATTTTGATGGAAGCCAACACCGGCGCGATTCTCTATGAAAAAAATATACATGACAAGCTTTACCCCGCCAGCATAACCAAAATACTGACCGCCCTCATCGCTATGGAAAACAGTCCTCTGGATGATATCGTCACCTATTCCAATGAAGCGGTGAACAGCATTGACTGGCTGACGGATTCCAATATGGGGATCAAGGCAGGGGAACAGATCACTATGGAACAGTCCCTTTACGGACTTCTGGTAGGATCCGCCAATGAAGCGGGAAATGCCATCGGGGAGCACATCAGCGGAAGCATCAGCTCTTTTGTGGATTTAATGAATAAAAAGGCCGCGGAACTGGGCTGCCAGGATTCCCACTTTGTTACCTCCAACGGGATATTCGATGAAAACCATTATACCTCTGCCTATGATATGGCTTTAATCGCCCGTGCCTTCTTCTCCAATGATCTGCTGTGCAAAATGGCGAGTACGGCCAATTATACCATTCCTGTATCCGCCACGGTGAGCCAGGAAATGAATGTCCACAGCAAAAACCAGCTGTTTGCAAACAAGACTTATGCTTATGAATATCTGGTGGGCAGTAAAACAGGATATACCTCGGAAGCCAGACAGACCCTGGTATCCTGCGCACAGAAGGACGGCCTGAAGCTCATCTGCGTTATTCTAAAGGAGGAATCGCCCGCCCAATATACGGATACGATAGATCTGTTTACTTATGGTTTCAGTAATTTCCATGCCGTAAATGTTTCAGAAGCGGATACGGAGTATACGGTGGGCAACAACAGCTTCTTTGAATCGGACAGTGATGTGTTCGGGAATTCCGATCCGCTGCTTACCATTAATCCCGCCGATATCATTGTGCTACCCAATACTGCCGAATATAAAGATGTGGAATCGGAGCTGGATTATGATAACGGGCCGGAAGAATCGGCTGCCACAATTCATTTTACCTACAACGGTTCCTTTGTGGGAAGCGCTTCCGTGGAAATTGTCCGGACGAACGCTGCTGCCTCAAAGACGCAGAATAGCACAAACGCCGCTGCCGGCCAGGTTTATTATATTAATATAAAAAATGTTTTATTTGCTGTCGTTGCTATGGCTATTTTCCTGTTTGCCCTGATATCCCTTATTTCCCTGCTTCGCAATTACAGCTTTGGAAAACGCAGGAAGGTAAGCTTGAAACGGAGCAAACGGCGCAGGAAGGATGGAATTGATTTTGACAGGTATACAAGAGGGCCTGACGGTCTTTGACCGGAATCAGGCCATTTCCTTTCCCTCCCGGTATTTTCTGGGGGACATCCCCACCTCCAGTTTGAATTTACGGGAAAAATAGCTGACATCATCATAACCGATCTGCGCGCAGATATCGGTCATGGAAAGCTGTGTGCTGCGGAGCAATAGCTTTGCCCGTTCCATGCGCAGACCGGTGATATAGGTCCAGAAGCTGATTCCTGTCTCTTTCCCATAGAGACGGATAAAATAATTCTTGCTGAGTCCCACATAGTCGGCGGCACTTTCCAGCGACAGCAGCGGATCCCCATAGTTTTCCGCTGCATATGCGTTCGCCTTCAATACGATGGACTTATTACCGGAAAATTCCTCTCTTTTTTCCAAATCCTCCAGGTACCGTTCAATGATATGACGGGTATAGGAAAACAAAGCATCTGCGCTTTCGATGGCAAGAAAGCGTTCAATTCCTATTTTATCCAGTTCTTCCGCGGACTGGACAAGCCCCAGCTCTTTCATATGTATTTTCAGCTGCATTATCATATTATAGCAGAAGCCCTGCAGCTGTCCGGGACTTCGCAGTTCTTTTCCGGCACCCGAAAATATACGCTGCAGGAATTCCGTAACCCCCGCTATGTTGAAATCCTGCAACGCGCCGGACAAAATATTTTTGATCTCATTGATCGGGAGCGGGCCATATTCCTCCTTTATGCCGCAAAGAAAGGGATATCCTTTGTTTTCTGAATGATAAAAGCTGTGTATCCTGTTTGCCTTCAGGCTGCCGCACAGGGCCTGGGGGCTTTTATTTCCGCCGGTTTCCTGCAAAAGGTATAGGGAATAATCCAGATCCTGGGATATACAGGAATGACAGTCCTGAAAAAAAAGCAGCGCGTCTTCCTTTAAAGGGGAAACCGCATAAATAATACGGTTATTCACCGATACAAAATGGGCATGAATCTGTACTCCTGCTTTTCTTATGTAAGCAGAAAAGGTATTTGAAAGGGTCTCCGCATCCCCCGGCTGCTGCTGTATATCCCGCCGGAAGGAGATATCAATGAGTCCGTAGTTTCCCCGTAGCAGCCTGCTGTCACACAGCCCTGCCGTACTCTCGCCGGAATTCATGCTGGCGCCGTATAGCCGCTGCAGGTCTTTCTCCAGGAGCTGCTCTTCACTGCCGGCAGCGCCCTCCTGTGCACGGCTGGCTTCCCGGTTTAATTCCGCTGTAATTTTTGATACGATTTTATTGATGGAATCACGGCTTACCGGCTTCAGCAGATACCCATTGGCCCCCAGATTTAAAGCTTCCTGGGCGGACTCAAAGGAATCGCTCGCCGTCAGCAGAACAATTTTCACTTTCTTGTCCTTTTCACGGATTTGCTTCACACAGCTTAACCCGTCCATGAGAGGCATTTTTATATCAATTATGATAAGATCCGGCTTTTCCTTTTCATATAAAGAAAAGGCCTCAACCCCGTCCGTCGCCGTTCCTGCAATTTGAAAGCCAATTCCGGCCCAATCCACAAGGGCGTTCAGCACCTTGAAAATAATCGGTTCATCGTCCGCAAAGCATACTTTATACATACCCGTCACCTGTTTCCTTATCCGGAATTGTTATGATAACCCGTGTATATGCTTCCTCCCGGCTGTCCAGAACAATGCCGTAAGAGGCTCCGTACTTCAGTTTTATACGGGCATTGGTATTGGAAATACCGACACCCGGGTTTCTAAGGGCCAATTCCATATTGGTTCTAATCTCGTCCATCCGTTTTGCACAGATACCATGTCCGTTATCAAAAACTTCGAATACAATAATCCCCTGTCCCCGGGTAATACGCAGCCTTATTTCTCCCCCTTCCTTCCGGTCCCTGAACCCATGCTTTATGCTGTTTTCTATCACCGGCTGCAGCAGATATTTAAGTATCTGGTGATCCATCAGTTCTTCGGGGCAGTCCACAGAATAGGTAAAAAGATCCGGAAACCGCTTTTTATAAAAGCCCAGATAATTGTTTACATGCTGTATTTCACGGGCAATGGTGGTCATTTCATCGGAATGGTCGATGGTATAATGAAGAATCTCTCCCAGGGCGGACAGCATATCTTCAATTTCCCTGTCCCCGTGCAGGACGGCCTCACCATGTATGGTCTGGAGGACATTATATAAAAAATGGGGATTGATTTGACTTACCAGCATCTCCAGTTCTATGTCCTTCTGATGCATCTGGGCCACATACACATCATTGATCAGAGAATTAATCTTACCGGCCATTTCTTCGAATTTACCCCGGATTACCGTAATTTCCCCGAAACTATTATCCATATCATCAAAAGCGACGGCTCCGGAACCATCATAGGAGGATATCCTTTCGATCACACTGTCGACCGGTTTCTGAAGTCTGCGCGTGATATAGCGCAGTACCAGAATACACAGCCCTACAGCTGCACAGCCTATCACAATTGCAAAGGACCAGATGGAGTTTGTGGAATTTCGGATGATTTCGTTAGACGTTTCCGATATGATAAACCATCTGGTGGTCTGTATCTGCTTGCTGGTATATAAATTACCGTTTTTTATAGTCTGCATGGGTGCATCGGCCGTCCCGTTTCTGTTAAAAGCAGCCCATATGTCCCTCATTTCCTCCGGGTCGCGGTTGCTGACATAATCATAAATAAGCCTGCCCTCCTCATCCACCATGATATAACCCTCCGCCGAATTATAATTGGTTCCATAGAACAGACTTGAAATCTTATTGGCATTTACCTCACACAGGATATATCCCTCTACCTTATCCCCCTTTTTTACCGGATAAATAACCGAAAAGACATTGGTATATTTCTCATTCTGTCTAGAATAATGATCGACCCCATGGGGAGGCACATATTTAATGGCCGAGGGCTGTTCCAGGGCCTTTTGGAACCAGTCACTGCCGGTGAAATCGTAATTACGGCTTAATGCATTGGTGACAGAAAAAAGGATTTTGGAATCCGTATTCATTATTACAAGATCTACCACATGATCATAATAAATGTGAATCTGGGAAATGCTTGTCTCTATTTCCCGTATATTGGCCAGCCAGCTGGCATCATAAGTATCGTTACTGCCCAGAAGCCGGTGTACAGCGGACTGGTTACCCAGGGATACCAGCGGTGTTGTTAGGCTTTTGAACTGATCATCTATGCTGCGGGATATTTCAGATACAAATTCCTGCTTGTCGGTCAGGATACGCTGATGCATCCAGAAGCTGTTAATATAGGTAATGCCAAAGATCAGCAGAATAATAGCTGCCAGAAACACTGCCGTGACGCTTACCGCTGTTTTTGTAATAATTGAGGAATGCTGCGGACGATGATGCATAAGGATACCCCCCTGAATGCCTCTGCTGCTTAGGCAGATTTATAGTAACATTATAAAACAGCCCCGCACATAATTGTATAAAAAAAAGATTTATTTCGCATTTTTTCTATGCAAAGATATTTTAATTCAAGTTTTGTGTATTATATCACATTTACTTTTAATGAAAAATGTCTAAAATTTTAAGTATGAAAAGCATACAAAAAGTAATATATAACAGTTAGAAATATTCAGGAGCCGGCACCTGCAGTATAGAAACTGAGTCAAACAAGCTTATCAAGGAGGGTTATGAAAATGAGAAAAAAATCAAAGTTATCTGCTGCCTTACTCGCAGCTGTACTGACGTTTTCCGTAACCGGCTGTGCCGGCACGGATACATCCGGGGAAACCGCCTCCGCAGTACCTTCTTCCGCCGCCCAGGAATCCTCTGCAGAGAGTACAGCGGTTACCGGGGGAGATATCCCCAGCGGAACACTGACCTTTCTTTCCTGGCAGAATGAAACCGTAATGCAGCCTTTACTGGACGGTTTCAAAGAAAAATATCCGGATGTCAGCGTGGATTTAATCTATGCACCCCCGGTACAGGATTATGTTGAAAAATTCCAGATTATGTACTCCACAGGGGATTTACCGGATGTCTTTGTGACCGCGGCGGAAAATAAAGGAGAGGTTCTGGATAATGATATTGCCATGGATATATCCTACCTTCCCGCTTTCGACAGGATGTCTGAAAAAAATAAGGAAACCTATACAAAAGACGGTAATATATACGCCTTTGCGCCGGATGCCTGGATTGCAGGAATTTTCTACAATAAGAAAATACTTGCGGATAACGGAATTGAAGTCCCCTCAAACCGGGAGGAATATCTGGCAAGCATGGAGACTCTGAAGGCTAACGGCGTCCAGCCCTGGGCATTCTGCAGCACCAATCTGTATGATCCCATTCAGGGGTATGTTGCAACCGAAACGATCGACAAAAACGGAAAATATGACGCCCAGGTCAATAACGGGGAACTAACCTATGCGGATGGCTGGAGCGAACCTGTCAGTCTCTGGGCAAGTGACTATCTGGATCCCGGCTATATTAATCAGGATGCCCTGGGCCTTACCGGCGACCAGGTAAATGAAATGTTTGCTTTTGAGGAATGCGCTTATATGATCGGCGCAACCTGGTCCGTCGCCACTCTCGATGAACTGAATCCGGATCTGGAATACGGCATGCTTCCCTGGTTTGGGACACAAGACGGCGTAGCCTGGATGACAGGCGCAACCGGCGTAGGCTGGTCAATAAACGCCAAAGCCAAAAATATGCCTGCTGCAAAAGCGTTTCTAGAATATCTTTCCAGTGACGAAGCCCTTAAAATGTTCCAGGAACAGACTGGCGGCCTTCTCGCTATAGACGGCATTGACTTCCCTATCCATCCCACAATTGAAGAAGGCTATCCATACCTTCTGGAAGGCAAATTCTATCTGCCCGCAGTAGAATGGAAATACTCGGATGCCCTTGGCAATGAAATGCTCATAGGGACACAGGAAATCCTTACTGGTAACATAAAACCCGAACAGTTAGTGGAAAACATGGATAAAAAACGGACTGAGCTGGACGCAGAACAATAAGGGAAAAGCAAATACAGCCTGAAATAGATTCAGCGGAATAGCGGATACGCATTCCGCTGAATTTATAAAGATATCTTCAACGAAAGGAGCGTCCTGTTTTGAAAAAAAATCTGAAAAGGGAATTTCCCTATCTCCTGTTTATACTCCCTGCTTTCCTGGGATATACCACCTTCACTATAGTCCCTCTGCTGAACAGCTTTAAATATGCGTTCACCAACTGGGATGGCTTCAACAAAGCAGAATTCGTGGGCCTAAAAAACTTCTTCGATCTCTTCGGGGATGCCCCCATGATGCGGGCTTTGCTGAATACGCTGGTATATGCGGTATCGGTCCCCCTGCTGGTCACGCTTCTGGCTATTCCGCTTGCGGTCCTGCTGAATGGTAAAATGAAAACACGCAATCTCCAGCGGGCGGTTTTTTTCTTTCCTTCGGTACCCAGCGTCCTGATTCTGGGATATCTGTGGTCTTATATGCTGAGTCCCACCGGAAGAGGACTCATAAACACCATCCTGGGGGTTTTTAACATCGATAAGGTACTGTGGCTGGGAAAGCCCATGCTGGCGATGTTTTCCATTATCATGGTGTCCGTATGGTCCCAGGTGGGATGGCATGCCTGCATTTACCTGGCTAACCTGCAAAGCATTCCCGCTTCCTATATAGAGGCCGCCCGGATTGACGGTGCTTCCGGATGGGGTATTTTCCGTCATATCACTTTCCCTATGCTGGCGCCGTCCATGACTATCAGCGTTATGCTGCTGCTCACCGGAAGCCTTAAGGTATTTGATCTGCCATTTTCCCTTACCAACGGAGGCCCCGGCTACTCCACGCTCATGGTAACCCAGATCATTATAACCCGGGGCGTTACGGAAAAGCTGTATGGAAAAGCAACCGCCATGTCGGTGGTATTCTTTTTTGTCATCTGTATCTGCACAATTATCCAGTTGTCCCTGATGAAAAAAAGGGAGGAAAAACTTATATGAAAAAAAGAGCAAAACTTAAAGGCTATACGTGGAAAACCTTTCTGCTGGAAATTATCATGCTATTATTATGCTGCATCATAGTCCTGCCCTTTTATTATCTGGTAATCAGTATATTCAAAACACCGAGAGAAATGGGTATGAATCCTCTGGGGCTTCCGGAAGCCCTGTATCTGGAAAATTTCAAAAATGCCTGGGCGCAGATCCATTTTATCAGAGCTTTCTGTAATACCCTGATCCTCACTTTTTCCACACTGGTGGTGGTTATTCTTTTCGGATCCATGTCCGCCTACGCCGTGGCAAGACGGAAAAGCAGATTCTACAAGCTGGTCATGCTTTATTTTCTGCTTGGCTTCATGGTACCGTTCCAGACCACGATGGTTCCTCTGTACCAGCAGATGCAGAGGTTTCATCTGATAAACAAACTGTACGGGCTGATTGTCCTTTCCACCGGCAGCTGTGTTTTTGCTTTCTTTATGTACCAGGGCTTTATTAATACCGTTCCCTATGAATTAGAGGAATCGGCTATTATTGACGGGGCAGGCCCTCTTCGTGTATTCTTCCAGATTACCTTCCCGCTTTTGAAGCCCATAACGGTAACCATGACCATCTTCCATGTCATGGGGACCTGGAATGATTTTGTTACCCCCTTCCTGTTTCTGCATACCAGGAACAACGCTACACTTATGCTGGAAATGTACCGGGGCGTAGGGGAATTCCAAAGCGACTGGCCCCTCATGATGACAACTATGGTCCTGATTATGGCTCCTCTTGTGATTTTCTATATCTTCGCGCAAAGATATATAATTGACGGACTGACCAGCGGGGCCGTAAAGGGCTGATATTCCTATTGTTATGTAAAACGGACGGCACAAACCATGCCGTCCGTTTTTTATCCTTCCCTGTGCTTCTTTATCCTGCGAAGCTCCCGGGCTCTTTCCTTCTTTTTAAAAATATCCGCCGCATCCCCTTCCGTAATGAACTTCATGGTTTTTACCGCATAAACCCGGTCCTCCTCCGTTTTACGGACCCTGATTTTCCCCTTCATAAAGCCATGTCTTTCACAATAGGATACGCTGTAATAATGCTTCCCGTTCGGGGTAAACCACCGGATTTTCCGTTTCAGGTTACGGTGGCACAGATAGCACTTGGTGGAGGAGACTTCCTTATCCGCAAGAAGCTCCTGTTTATCATTAAAGTCTCTGGATATATACTTGGCATAATCGTCAAAAACAATATGAACCTCATCCTTTTTATTATGGGGAACAATAAAGCCGTCAAAGGATACCATCTGCAGCACCTGGGGATCCTTGATCTTTGCCAAAACACGCCCGGTATAGTACGCATCGCTCAATGCCCTGTGAAAAGGAATATCTTTGAATATGGCAAGGAAATCCACCGCATATTCCAGGTTGCGGCGGGATTTTTTATCCTCAAAGGCTATGCTGAACAGCTTCTGCACATCATAGAATTTCATGGGCTTTTTATCAAGAGGATCCATTCCATAGAATTTCATATTCCGCTGCAGTTCCGACAGATCCTGAGGTCCCCAGGTCCCGAACATATAATCCTCCCCGCACCAGGCGAGAAAGCTTTTTATCACCTGAAGAAAGCTGCGCCCTGACTGCAGCTCCTCCATATCAAGATGAAGGAGCTTTTTGGTCATATAATGCATTTCCTTATAAACCTGGGGCCGTATGAGTTCATGAAAGCTGTCACAGATCTCCATGCGGCTGTTCAGCTTCACCGCACCGATTTCTATGATCTCAAACGGCAGCTCCTTCAGCTGTTTTTCCTTCTGTTCGTTCCCCTGATTCCATTCCAGATCCAATATGATATAATTCATTTACTATTATGCTTCTTTCGTCAGCTTCTTTTCCAGTTTCCCTGCTATCTCCTTCAGGCAGCCTTCTTCGAAGGGCAGCTTCAGTCCCACTTCCTTAACCATGTTGGTAAAGAAATCGGACGCGGACAGACGGCAGAGCTTCAGATAGCTCTTCCATGCGGCTTCAAAGTCCTCATCCAGCCAGAGTTTATATTCGAAAGCTACGGTCTGTGCGATTACATAATCAATATAATAGAAGGGGAAGCTATAAATATGGTGCTGCTGCTGCCAATAGCCGCCCTTTCCGAAGAATTCATCCCCTTCATAATCCAGGTGGGGCTTATATTCCTTCTCCAGCCTGCTCCAGGTTTCCTTCCTCTGGGCCGGGGTCAGCTCCGGATTTTCGTATACGATATGCTGGAATTCATCCACCATGCATCCATAGGGTATGAACATCATGGCATCCTCAAAATGCATCTCCCGGTATGCGTCCGCCTGATCTCCGAAAAACCAGTCCATCCATTTTTCCGTAAAGAATTCCATGGACATGGAATGACACTCCGCAGTTTCCATAGTAATATCCCCATGCTCCCGTATCTCATCCATTCCGGACAGATACCCCTGGAAGGCGTGGCCGCATTCATGGGTGATGACATCCACATCCGCACTTGTTCCGTTAAAGTTGGCAAAAATAAAAGGCGCTTTGTATACCGGAAGATAGGTCATATATCCTCCCACCCTTTTGTTATTACGTCCCAGTACGTCAAAAAGCTCGTTTTCCATCATGAAATCAAAGAATTCCCTGGTTTCCGGAGAAAGCCGGCTGTACATACGCTGCCCTGCTTCCAGAATCTCTTCCGGTGTTCCCACGGGCCTGGGATTTCCGTCCTTGAAGTAAACCCCTTCATCAATAAAGGATAGCTTGTCAAGTCCCAGACGTTTTCTCCTCTTATCATGCAGCTTTTCAACAAAAGGAACAAAATCCTTTTTAACCTGCTCCCGGAAAGCTTCCACCTGTTCCCTGGAATAACAGTTCCGGTTCATCCTGTAATAGCCAAGCTCCACAAAATTTTCATAGCCCAGCTCTTTTGCCTGCTTTGTCCGTAACTTTACCAGCTTATCATAAATATCATCCAGTTCCTCCTCATGTTCCTGAAAGAAAGCGGAGAATTTGGCCCAGGCCTTTTTACGGATCTCCCGGTCGGGATTTTTCAGATAAGCCTTCAAACGGGAAATATTTACGGTTTCTCCATCCCATTCAAATTTTGCGGAAGCGGGAATTTTCTCATAAGCGGTAGCAAGGGCATTTTCTTCCTGGACAAGGGGAATCAGCTTCTCTTCCATGGATTTCTGTGCCAGCTCCATATTCTTAAAGGCGACCGGTCCTATTTTATCCTCCAGTACGCTGCGGTATGGGGATTCATACAGAAGCTTCTGGTATTCGATTACCATATTGCTGTATCGGGGGCTTTCCGCATCGTAATAATCCTGCTCGGCACTGTAAAAGGCATCCGCAGTATTCACATCATGGCGGATATGGGCAATTGTCATCCGCGTATCCACCCTGTCACGCAGTTCATAATATTTCTGATGTACCGCAAACTGCTTTTCTCCGTTTCCGGCCTCCTTAAATTCCTTCATCAGCTGTGTAAATTCTTCTTCCACCTTATTGAAATCCACTCTTTCATAAGGCATTTGCGAAAATTTCATATAAGCTCCCCTCTGCCCGTTCTGCGGGCGTTCCACCCAGGTTCAGCTGAACCTCTTGGTTTCCTGTTTTACTATTTTATCTAAAAGATACGAATCCCATACTCATTTTTCTGTAGTTTTTATACCGGACCGCGCAGTAAATATGCAGACCTGATCAGATAACTACAATAAGTTTACAATACTTTACATGTATAGTCAAACATCCCCTTTCCGGGGGCCGCGATTAAAAAAGCCATGGCCAGCTTCAGGCAAGGAATAAAAACATATACAAAAACAGGGCTTTTACCCCCTGTTCTTGTTATATACTATATACCGAATTCCTCAAACAGCTTTTTTTGGTATTCTTTGTCCCCGGCCGCCTTTATGATATCCTCCGTCCGGTTTCGCTCCGCCAAAAGCCGGATGAGATGGTTCACCCGGTCTATCCCCTCATTTTTACCCTTTTCGATGCCAATCTCAAGAATATTCATCTTAACAGCCTCCCATTCTTCCGATTGCTTTACTTCCCTTACGATCCGATCCAGCTCTCTAATCCGTTTATCCTTTACCAGTATTTCCGGGTTATCCAGTGTCGTATTCTTCATATACTGAAGAAGGCTCACCAGATCCGGCCTTCCCCTGCGGCTGGTCATATTCAGAAAAATTTTCTTAGTCCCGTCATCCAGATGCAGCCCTGCGATTTCTTCACATTGTTCCGTAAAAGTATACATTGCCAAGTCACGGGAAAAGATATCCTCCTGGGTAATGAAAATAATGATCGTGGAAGGAAGATGGCGGTATTTGGTCTTTTTTCCCGATTTCAGTATAGGGGTATCCAGGAGTCCCTGGTAAAAACGGGAACGTTTCTGCAAATTATCACTTTTCGAATCGTTCTGCATTTCTGTATTAAACTGACGGTTCCGTACATCCCTTGCCCAGGCATCCAGGCGGATAGCCCGTTTGCCGGATTGGTTGAGTACCACCTGCTCCGCCTTTACCTCTGCAAGCCTCAAATCAGGTTCGTCAACTATGATTCGCAGCATGTTCTCATAAGCCGCCTTATTCTTCATAACGGATAGAAATAAGGCAAAATCACTCAGGTTAAACTGATAATCCGGGGGAATTGTCTGCTCCTTAAGCAGATTCTTCATTTCATGTTCCATAGGCGTTCCTCTCTTTCCTTTTACGCAGAGAGTCGTTTCGCCTTTTCTACTCCCTGCTTATTTTATTGTCAGCAAGGAGTTCATGCATTCACATACATATCCATGTATGTTACAGTATCCGCAGACGATACCATGCATCAGATACCGGCCATTGAAAGGGCACGGCATTAAAGATAAAAATAATCAGAAGTGTTGAATTCATTGCCTTACTTGAATTGTAGCACAGACATACTGGTCTTTCAATGTTAAAATAGCCCCCTGTGCCGCAAGGTTCCTTACAGGGGAATGACTCCAGTCGTTTACGCTTCCGTTCGGATAAGAACACAGCAGTATCTAATGCTGCACAGGAATGGTAATTTCAACTACCGCCCCATATCCCTCATCCATATTGGAAAAAGTAATCTTTGCTTTCTCCCCATAAATTAGCTTCAGTCTTTTCAGGGAATTCTGGATTCCAATATGCTTTCTGTCATTATAGTAAATGGGCGTATCCTGTTCAATGGCATCCAGGATATCGGGAGGAAAGCCCGTACCGGTATCGGATATGCAGATATACAGATATTCGCCGTCCTCATAATTTTCATTGACTATATACAGCGTAATTTCCACATGGTTATCCAGGGAAACCGCATGGGTGATGGCATTTTCCACGAAATTATGGATAATCAGGGTAGGTACCAGGTAGGTACCGACGGTATCTTCCATAATCACCTCAAAGGAAAAAGCCTCCTTTCCGTACCGGATCTGCTGTATTTCCACATAATTACGTATAAACTCGATTTCTTCCTTCAGGGATCTGGGTTCAAAGGTATCGCTCATGACATAGCGCATATAATTGGAAAGCATTTCCGTAATATGCACGATTTTCTCTTCCTTTGCCACATCCGCCATTCCGTGTATCAGACTCAGGCAGTTTAAGTAGAAATGGGGCCTGATCTGAACCTGCATGGCCTCCAGCTCCGTTTTCTGCCTTGCCAGCTCTTTTTCATAAATATCGATTTTAAGGGACTTGATTTTTCGAAGCAGCCCCTTGAATTCCTTGCTTGCCATTTCCAGTTCCAGGATGTTATTGCTGCCGTTTTCGTTTATCCACTGCTCTTCCTCCGTGTTTTTCAAACTGCCCACGAACTGCTTCATAGGCCGGAGAATGCGCTGGTAATAAACCCTTATTACCAGGATGCAGCCTGCAATAATGCCGATTGCCAGAAATACGAGGATAACCTGGAGACGCATGATTTTTTCCAATATTCCGCCGCTTGGGGCAATCATGATATGAAACGCCCTGTTTTCTCCGATAATACCGCTGATAGGAAAAGAATAGACCACCTTTTCTGTAAATATGCCTGCTTTTTTTCCGGATATTTCATTGATTTCGTCCGGGTTTATTTTATTCCTGTCTTTAGAGGACAGAAATATGGTGCCGTCCTCTCCCTGTATATAAGGGATCCCTTCATAGCCAAGGCTGTTAATCCGCAGAGTCTCGAAAAGATCCTCCAGCCGGATGGCACATCCCATCGTCATTCCGTTCTTAGAAAACCGGCTGAATACATAGTCCTGTTCCCCATCGTTGATAAAGTACCATTGGGAATAGGGTGTACGTTCTCCCCGCTTCTCCCTGAGCGCCTCCATCAGCGCATTGCTCAGGCCGAGCTTCTGGCTGTTTTTAAAAATACTTCCGTTGTCCGATATCAGAAGATCCGCCTCTTCCAGATAGACAAAAAAACAGCAGGGCTCTTTGTAACGGATTTTCAGATTCCGGTTCTGCTCCTGTATCTCATTCAAAATGGGGTAATACTGGCTGTCCTCCGGCCTGATTCCTGCGGGAATGGAATTGGCTTCCCCTTTTTTGCTTGTTAGGGTAATGATTTCATAATTAATTTTTGTAATATCGGTATTGATCTGCTCCACATAAAGTCTGGCCGTATCTTCAATGTAGCGATACACCAGCTGTCTCGCCTCAAACATACTCTGGAACATAACCACCAGGATTCCAAGAAACAAGATTATGACAGGAATAATGACCTGCATGGTGAGTTTTCCCATACTTTTATTTTTTTTCTCCAATTTTCCTGCCATCGTCTTTCCTCCATTTATACAAACAGCCTGACAGGATTCTGCAACATCATACGTAGTTTCCCGCCAGGCATTCCCTTTTTCTATTATATAGTTTTCCGGCTATAAAGCAAAGTCTCCCCACTTGCTGTCAGCTCTGATGAAAACCGGTATTTTTTCCATAGGTGCGTCTACAGTAACCGTACGGCCTCCCTCATAGCAGATACCGCTGAACACATCCTTCCATATAGGCCCTTCAGGAAGGTACACCCTTCTTTCGTATACGTCCTCCTCCATCACTGGCGCCACACAGAAATCAGGGCCGAACATGTAAGCATCATCCGTTTCCCAGGCTTTTTTATCCGCAGGAAAATCATAGAACAGCGGGCGCATGACAGGAGTCCCTTTTTCGTGGGCTAGGCGCATCTGTTCTTTTATATAAGGCCGCAGCTCTTCTCTCAGGAACATGTATTTCTTACAGATCGCGAATACCTCATCCCCGAAGCTATAAACCTCATTGTCCGCGCCGGATCCGAACAGCCCGATACCGGATACCATATCGCCTTCAAAACCTCTCTGGGGTTCCCGGTTTCCGTGAAGACGCATAACAGGGCAGAAGCAGGCATATTGGAACCAGCGGATAAACAGCTTCCGGAAGGAAGGATCCCCGCCGTATGCCCCATGGAAACCTCCGATATCCGTTGTCCACCAGGGGATTCCCGCCATAGCCATGGAAAGCCCTGCCCGCATCTGCCTGCGGAAGCACTCAAAGGTACTGTCTATATCACCGGACCATACGAGCGCGCCGTATTTGGCACTCCCCGCCCAGGCAGAACGCACCAGGTTCACCGGATTATCATCTCCTTCCGCCTTCATGCCTTCATAGAAGCCCTTGGTATATAATTTGGGGTATATATTCCCCACTTCCATAACGCTTCCCAACTGGTATCTGTAATTGCTGAAATCATAGGTGGTATATTCCGGTTCCGCCACATCAAGCCAGTAGAGCCGCGCCCCCTTGTCCCAGTAATTTTTCTTGATTTTATCCCAAACATAGCTTCTGGCGTCCGGATTGGTGGCATCAAAGAACAGCTCCTGTCCGAAACAGGTCATGGCTATCCGTACCCCGCTTTCCGTACGTACCAGATATCCCTTTTCCATCATCTCCCGGAAATTTTCAGAACGGTAATCCACGGTGGGCCACACGGAAACCATCACCCGTATCCCCATATCCGCCAGTTCCCTGCACATGCCGGGAACGTCAGGCCAGTATTTTTCATCAAACTTATATTCACCCTGCTGCGTCCAGTGGAAGAAGTCCACCACAATAACATCCAGAGGGAGTCCCAATTCCTTATATTTACGGGCCACTTCCAGCAGTTCCTCCTGGGTCTGGTAGCGCAGCTTGCATTGCCAGAAGCCGCAGCCGTAATCCGGCATCATGGGAGGCCTTCCCACAAGGCCCATATAGGTTTCCTCAATCTCCGCCGGCGTATCACCTGCGATCACAAGATAATCCAGCTCTTTGGTGCATTCCGCAGACCATTCCGTGCCGTTCACCCCAAAGATCACTCTGCCTACCGCCGGATTGTTCCACAAAAACCCATATCCGATATTGGATACATAAAAAGGGATACTCACCTGAGAATTCCTCTGGGCCAGTTCCAGCATACAGCCCTTCATATTCATATACTTCTGCTGATACTGTCCCATACCGAATATTTTCTCATCGTCATCCGCCACGAATCTGGCTGCCACGTGGAAGCAATCCCCTGCTGCCACCTTGAATTCCCGCCCATAGACATTAAGCGGGGTGCTCGGACAATCCTTCAGTCTTTTCCATTGCTCCTTCAAAAGCAGCTTTTTGTCCTGGTTATAAAAAGCAAGCACTCCGTCCGCATTTACCACTGCAGTTATTTTTCCGTTGGTAAGGGAGCCGAAGGATTCATTTTTGCCGCTGTACATATTGGCGTATACCACGGCGGAGGCATCCTGATCATCATAGACAATAATCACACCGTTGCTCTCCACAGCTTCCTCCAGTGCCCAATTGTTCCCGGTAAAAGAAGCGTTCTTGGTGGCCCTTACCCTCACCGCATTGCTTCCCCACGGCTCTATCCGCACCGTTTCGTTATCATATTGGTAATAAAGGCAGTCATCTTTTTTGAAAATCATTTTCTCTCCGTAACGGTTCAGTCCCTTCACAGTTACTGCCAAAATCCATCCTAATTCGCTTTCAGCGATGGATTTTGGCACTCCTGAATCACTTTCTTACGGCCAGCGCAGCAAGTGCGCCGGCCTGACTGAATAGTTACTTTTCTCCTTTCCTTCCCCCAGGATATGCACCCGTTCCTTTTATATTGCGGGCAATGGGGTATTTTACTTGCCCATAGATTCCAGATATGCCTCATAAGCTCCGTTCTGGATTTTCATCAGATCCTGCAAACCCATGTTGTCCAGCTGTTTCAGGTAGGCATCCCATTCTTCATCGATACCGCCGTCTACTACCCAGTGTGCGAACTGCGCTTCTACGTATTTATAAATATCCGTACCAAGAGTTGTCAGCTGTGTCAGTTCATCGTCTGTATACTTTACCATGGGGAACCCGATAACATTGTCTTCTGCCACGTATTTTCCGTTAATGGCATCCTCAGCCAGTTTGATTCCGTCACCCTGATCCGCAGGAAGGCTAACTTTGTCATAAAAATCAGGATTCATATATTTCGGCCCGAAGTCACGCATGGAGTTGGACCATGCAGAAGTATCCAGAGAACTTCCGTCGGAAGGGACAAGCACATCATAAGTTCCGTCGCCGTTATCCTGTACCTGATCCGGGATGGATCCGTAGAAGGTCTGCAGGGAAGCCAAATCGGTATAGAAATCATCCGCCCAGGCAAGGAGTTTTTCCGGATTCTGGCAGTTCTTGGTAATTAAAAGCTCTCTGTCGGAAATATCCAGGAAATTCTGTGCATTTTCCACGTGATGTTTTCCATCCGGACCTGCAACAGCTTCCAGAGGAATAAACTGTCCTGCGTTCAGCCCTGTTTCGGCATCTGCCGTCCATGCGGATACCAGGCCTACCTGAGAACCGCCTTCCGCCTGCAGCTTGCTTCTTCTCATAGCATCTTCCTGTGTGAAGAACTCCGGATCAATGATCCCTTTCTGATACATCCCGCTGAACCATTTTACCGCTTCCTTATAGTTCTCTTCCACAGGCATGAATACGGGCTTTCCGTCTACAAGGCTCATGTAATTGTTATCCCTGCTTACCATGGTCCCGTAAGGAGAAAGATAACTGCGTAAGCATCCGCTTAAGGCATTTAAGCTGCTGGCCCCGGTGATTCCGATTTCATTATTCGGATCGCCGTCACCATCCGCATCCTGTGTTACAAAAGCTTCCAAAACACTTTCCAGTTCTTCATAAGTTTTGGGAACTTCCAGATTCAGGTTATCAAGCCAATCTTTGTTAATATATAGGATATTACCGCAAACTTCCGGCCTTAACGGAAGCTTTTTAACAAGACTGTATATATCTCCGTTACGATCTTTTGCCCTTGCAAGCAGCTCCGGCTCTTTTTCAAAAACGGCCTTTAAATTCGGCATATTCTGATCAATCAGATCCGTAAGTTCCAGGAAATAATCCTTATTTTGGGCAATATCGGTATCTTTCAGACAGATGGAACCGAAAAATGCATCGGGAAGGTCGCCGGATGCCAACAGAAGGGATTTCTGCTCCTGCCAGTCACTGTCATAATATACCTGCCATTCAATATTAATTCCGTGTTTTTCTTCCAGCTCCTTCATATAACCGCTTTCCAGAAAATCGGTAGGCCATGCGTCCGTCCAACGCACCGTTGCGATAGTATAGGTGGGAATTTCACCGGATGCTGTATTATCTGCTGCCTCATCGCCATTCGCACCGGCAGTATCCGCAGCCTGTGTACCCGCAGTATCCCCCCCAGATTGTGCCGTATCCTTAGAACTGCCGCCGCATCCTGCAAGCATGGATGCCGTCATCACTGCTGCCAAGCCAATGCTCAGCGCTTTTTTCCAATAGCTCATTTTCATCTCTCCTTTTCTTTGAAACAAGTGTTTATGTACTTTTGCTTTCCAAGCAATGAATACCTTACTGCAATCGTAACTGTCCCGTACCTTTACAGTTACATAACATCATCCCTTCAGGGACCCCAGCATAACGCCCTGGTTGAAATACTTCTGAACAAAGGGATACATACACATAATCGGTGCGGAAGATACCACAATTACCGCATATTTAATCAGGTCGGCCATCTGTTTGGCTTCCACTGCCGCCGCGCCGGTTGTCATGGCGCTGATCTTCTGGTTACTGATGAGGATATTCCGCAGTACCAGCTGCAGAGGCTGCAATTCCGGGCTGCGCAGATAAATCAATGCGTTAAAATACGAATTCCACTGTCCAACCGCCGTCCAGAGGGCAATTACCGCTATAACTGCTTTGGAAAGGGGAAGAACGATTTTGAAAAAGAAATTCAGGTTTCCGCAGCCGTCTATCTGTGCGGCCTCCCATAAATCATCCGGTATACTGTTGTTAAAGAAAGTTCTTGCCACGATGATGTAATAAGTAATTACGGAAAACGGCACCACCATAACCCAGAAATTATCCAGCAGGTTAAAATCCTTTACCACCAGATAGGTAGGAATCAGTCCCCCTGTAAAGAACATGGGAATCAGGTAGTAAATGGTAAACAGCTTCTTCCCGCATAAATCCCTCCGGGAAAGGGCATAAGCCGCAGGGATATTCACCACCAGGGAAAGAACTGTCCCGAGAGCCGTATAAAGGATGGTGTTTTTATAGCCCACCCAAAGCTGTGAATATTCACCCAGCTTCAAATAACCTTTGAAATTAATTCCTTTCGGCAGAAATACAATATTTCCAGCCGATACATCCGCCGGGTTGCTGACGGATGCAATAATAATAAAGTACATCGGATACAGGACAATCAGTATAATGATAAAAGCCAGAAGATAAAGGAAGAAATCAAATACCTTGTCGTTTTTGGACTTTTTAACCTTGATTCCCGTTCCGGTCCTTGCGTTTTTCTTTGCCATTTATATTCCCCCTTATACCAGTGAAGTATCACTCATCTTCTTTGAGATATAATTCACAGAAAGAAGCAATACCAGATTTATTATATTGTTAAACAGGCCGATAGCGGCTGACAGGCTGTACTGGCTGCTCACCAGACCCATCTTATATACATAGGTGGAAATAATCTCACTCGCACTGCTGTTCAGGGTATTCTGGAGCAGATAAACCTTTTCAAAGCCGACGCTCATAATGCTGCCGGTACGGAGGATAAACATGATCGTAGCTGTGGGAAGAAGCATGGGAATATCAATGTTTACCAGCTTCTGCCACTTGCTCGCCCCGTCCATGGTAGCGGCTTCATAAAGGGAAGGATCCACGGCGGAAAGGGCGGCTATGTAGAGGATACTGTCCCATCCCACATGCTGCCAGCTTTCTGTCCATACATAAATACTGGAAAAAGCGGACGGCTGGCCCATCAGGTTGGGAAGGGTAATTCCGATATAGCTCAGCAGCTTGGCAATAATCCCCTGGCTGGGGGAAAGGAACAGGATAATCATACCGCACATAACAACGGTGGAAATAAAATGCGGCAGATAGGTGGATACCTGGAAGAACTTCTTAAACCCTTTTCTTGCCATCTGATTGCACATGAGGGCAAGCGCAATGGGAAGAGGGAAGGTAACCAATATACTGTACAGGCTGATTACCAGGGTATTCTTAATTGTTATCCAGAACTGGTAGGAATTAAAATATTGTCTGAAGTATTTCAATCCTGCCCAGCTGCTTCCCATAATCCCCTGGGATGGGGTAAAATCCTTAAAGGCAATGGTCACACCGTACATCGGTATATAGGTAAAGAGAAACATAATTACCAGCGAGGGGAGCATGAGCAGATACAGGGAACTGCTCCTTTTCAACCTCTTTCCGAAACTGACCGGCTTTGCAACGTTTACTGCTGTTTTCTGTCGTGCCACTCTTTTCATCACTCCCAACTTAATTCTGAATTATTTGTGCTACTTTTTTTCTACTTTTTAATTCCTTTTTATCTTTTTGAATTTTTACACAAACAATTGTTTTTGTTTATGGATATATTGTATATTTTAAATAACCAGATATCTATAAATTCTAAGTTCATCTCCTAACAAAATTGAGGGTTTTTCTCGGTATAAGGTAAATTAATAAAGCCGTAAATTTGTTATTTACAGCTTAAAAATGTTACTTCTTTAGAATCTCCCCGGCGCGGCATATGCATACCCCTGTTATTTTTCCGGAATAATGACAAAAATAAGCAGATATCTGAAATGGATGCCCTTAAAGGAAAAAATCATACATTCCATATATCTGCTCTTTTGTAAATTATTTTTATTTCTTAACCCGGTTTCTGTATTCATTGGGCGTACATCCGGTGTAGTCCCGGAAAGTCTTGCTGAAATAGGAAAAATTGCTGTACCCCACCTCCAAAGCCACCCTGCTCACCGTAAAATTGGAATATTTCAGATATTCCTGTGCCTTCTGCATCCGGCAGGACGCCACGTAGCTGGGAATGGAAATACCGGTTACATTCATAAAAATCTTAGATACATAGTCCTCCGAAAGATACACGGATCCGGCCAGTGTTTTCCGGGACAAGTCCTCCTTCAGATGTTCGTTGATGTACGTCTTAATCTGTTCAACCACCGACTCCTGCCGGTTGTCCTGATGCTGATAGCCGGCCAGCTTTTCAAAAATATACCGGATGAAGCTTTCCATGTCCGGAAGGGTCGCCACCGCCTTTTCATAATGCTCGTCGAACTCCCTTCCGTCAAAAATCCGGGTGATCAGCACATCCTGTTTGTTCAGATAGCGGTAAACCATCTGCATCATTTCCCTACGGAACTGTTCCAGTACGGAAATAGTGACCTGATTGCCGTTCCAAAGCTCCTCCAGAAACAAAAGGATTTTCTCCTGGGTATCCTCTATCATACCGGAGGCCGACATTTCTTTTTCCCATATTTCCCATGGAGGAGAAACGTATACGATATCCTTCTTGTCCCATTCCTCTTCAAAAAGCATGCCGTTGTTCCCCGGGACCGCTTCCTGCTCCATCTGCTCCAGGTTCCTTCGGCTTTGTTCAAGATAGTCTATGGAAACCATAACTCCCATATAAATACATACCCGCATATGAAGCGCTTTTTCCAGGCATTCTTTCAAATGAAAGGAGTCCTTTTTCATCTGTTCCTGCTCACCGCTCTCCTCCGCCACAAGAACCCATTCATAATCGCTTTCCCGGAGCACCGCCTTCAGCCTCTGATGCCGTTCTTCCATAAATTCTGCGGTAATATTCTGAATGATAAAATCATATAAGACAAGATCTTTTTTCTTTCTGGTATCCGAATCGGGTAGGATCTTGATAAGCTGCAGTCCGTATTTTCCGTCGGGGCTGCAGATTCCCTCCTTGCAGGCCTTCTCCAAAAGGGTTCGGGATCGGGTTCCGTTTTCCTGAAGCAGATATCTCTCCCAAAAGGAATTTTTCCGCTCCTCGCCTTCGCCCCCGGACTCCCCTTTCTGCCTTAAAACCTCCACAAGACTCCCCAGGGCCTCCTCCAGCTCCCTGTTGGAAACAGGCTTTAACATATATTCTCTTGATTTGAGATTGATCGCTTTCTGGGCATAAGCAAAGTAGGCATAGCTGCTCAGGAAAATACACTCCACCGGTATTTCCTTATCCCTTACCCATTCCAGCAATTCCAGGCCGCTACCCTGGGGCATTTCAATATCTGAAAGCAGGATATCCACCGCCACCTCTTCCAGAATTTCTTTTGCCTGTCTGATATTACAGGCCGTAAGCACGGTACGGATCCCTAACTGCTTCCAATTGACCCCTTCCACCAGCTTTTCCACAACAAGCTTATCATCATCCACAATTAAAATACTGATGTCCATCCTGTTCCCCCTTGCTTTCTATTGATCCCAGCATACTATAGGAGGAAAAATAATTCAAGAAACACAACGTAACAGTTCAGACGGCCCCTTGTGCCCTGTGGCATCCCGCAATCTTTTTTATTTGAATTGACTTTGCATGACGATAGTGTTAAAATATTAACAAACGGGGCGTCATATGATAAAGAGATATTGAGGGGAGAATGACATCCCCGGTTACAAAACCATTTTCAATTATAAGGAGGTATTTACAATGGGACGTTTTACTTTACCGCGTGACCTGTATCATGGAAAGGGATCTCTCGCTGAACTGAAGAACCTCAAAGGAAAAAAAGCCATTATCGTAGTGGGCGGCGGTTCCATGAAAAGAGGCGGATTCCTGGGACAGGCTGAAGAATATCTGAAGGAAGCCGGAATGGAAGTCAGGCTTTTCGAGGGTGTTGAAGCCGATCCTTCCGTGGAGACGGTTATGCGCGGCGCAAAATTAATGCAGGAATTTGAACCGGACTGGATTGTTGCCATGGGCGGCGGTTCTCCCATAGACGCAGCCAAAACCATGTGGGCTTTCTATGAATATCCCGATGTAACCTTTGAAGAACTGATTACTCCGTTCTCCTTCCCCCAGCTGCGCCAGAAAGCGCATTTCTGCGCGATCCCTTCCACATCCGGAACCGCTACGGAGGTTACCGCATTTGCAGTTATCACCGATTACCAGAAGGGGATCAAATATCCTCTGGCAGACTTCAATATTACCCCTGATGTGGCAATCGTAGATCCTGCCCTTGCAGAGACCATGCCTCCCAAGCTGGTAGCACATACCGGTATGGACGCCATGACCCATGCCATTGAAGCCTATGTTTCCACCTTACATTGCAATTATACGGATCCCCTGGCACTCCATGCTATTAAGATGATTCATGACTACCTTAAGAAATCCTACGACGGAGACATGGACGCAAGAGATCAGATGCACGATGCACAGTGCCTGGCCGGAATGGCATTCTCCAACGCTTTATTGGGAATCGTTCATTCCATGGCACATAAGACCGGCGCTGCTTACTCCGGCGGGCATATTATCCACGGTGCCGCCAATGCCATGTACCTTCCCAAGGTAATAAAATTCAATGCCAAAAATGAAGAAGCAGCGGAACGGTATGCGGATATCGCCAGATTTATCAATCTTCCCGGAACTACTACCGAGGAACTGATCGAAGCCTTAATCGAAGAACTGCGGAATATGAACAGGATGCTGAATATTCCTCTGGGCATCAAGAATTACGGCGAAGGCGGTCTGATAGCCGATACTACCATTATTGATGAAAAAGAATTCCTGGAGAAGCTTCCCACCGTTGCCGAACTTGCAATCGGTGATGCCTGCACAGGCAGCAATCCCCGTATTCCCACACAGGAAGAAATGGAGAAGCTCCTGAAAGCCTGCTACTATGATACGGAAATAGATTTCTAAGAGTCCATTTGTCAAAGGATTTCTTAATCTTTCTAAATTATTTCTAAAGTCCCTTGTTATTTCCTATTCCTGCGCATAGAATGATGGAAAAGGAGGTACAGACATATGGATTTTTTAGATAAGATTGGAAATATTGCAAAGAATATTGGTGACAGGACGAATGACGCGATTGAAATCACAAAGCTGAATGCGAAAATCGCTTCGGAAAAAAATGCGGTTGGAGAAGATCTGAAAAAGATCGGGGAATTCTATTATAAGAAATTTGCCGACGAAGAACCTATAGATACGGAAATCCAGGAGTTTTGTGATGCGGCTGCAGGCCACTATGAAATCATAGATCAGGCGCAGGCTGAAATTGACCGGATTAAGAAAGAGAATGGCGGTAACAAGGAAGAGGCGCAGCAGGGTGAACCGAACCCCGAAGATGGTGCAAAGGGGCCGGAATCCCCTAATAAGCCGGAACCCGAACCGGAATCCATGGTGGTATGCCCTTCCTGTCAGGCAGTCAATCCGGAAGGCTTTAAGTTTTGTACGCAATGCGGTTCTTCACTTGAACCTGAAAAAGCTGCCGGTGAAGATAAATCCGGTATTAAATGTCCGGTTTGCGGAGAAATGCTGCATAAGGATGCCAAATTCTGCGGACACTGCGGCTCCTCCATTTCCCCGCAGCAGTCCTGATATCCGGCAGTCGTTCAGGTGTGTCTGAACGGTAGTATTCCTGTAAAAACTCTAAAAACCGCTGCAGATTGGCAAAACCTGCAGCGGTTCTTTCTATCCACAGGGACTTTGGCTGTTTACCTTATTTTTATGCTTTCTTCATATTTCTGTACCGCTTCCCATCTTGCATCCTCTTTCTCCTTTGCATTCCACAGATCGATCTCCAGCATGGTTTCATAACCCAGCTCCATTACTTCCTTGTACATTTGTGTGTAAAGGCGGTCAAACTCCTCTTTATCTGAGGCAAATACCATATTCCAAGAGTACTCCTGGATAACCTTCCGGCACTGACGCCGGATAGCCGCCATTTCGGAATCCTCCTGGGGCGCCATATATCCGGTACCGGGAGAAACCAGAAGCTTATTGTTGTTCTGCAGATATTCCATAGCCGTATCCGCTCCCATCTTCTCTCTCCAATCCCTTTCCAGGGGGGATATATCCATATCTCTTACGGAATCCCATAAAAGATATGCATAGGGATATCCATTGTCATCCAGTTCACAGGAGGCAACCGTGCTGTAGTTGAGGGCAGAAATCCCTTCCGACCAGGTACCGCTCCCCCATTCTTCCGGCACCTCTGCATCTTCTCCCAATAAAGCCTTTTTTCCAAAATCCGTTAAATAAGGGCCATCCTCCCCATATTCCCAGCATAAGCCTTCCGGCCCCGCCATTCCCCCGGAGGTCTGTGCCCGGTTACTCCGTATTCCTTCCGGGGAATACAGCCAGTCAACAAACGCTGCCAGTCTTTCCGGATCCTCCGCCTTGGATCCTATGGACATAACCACCTTCTGGTTTCCGGCAGGGCTGCAGCCATAGGAATAAATCACCATATCCCGGATATCCGCCATCATAAACCCTTTTCCTTCACTTGTCCGTTCTTCCGTATTATATGCGGGCTGGGCCACCCAGGGCCATGGGCAATACAGCAGCTGCCCTTCTTTATATTTGGATTCAAAGCTGTCATAGGTCTGTGTACTTGATTCGGGATCCACCAGTCCCATCTGGTTTGCGTCAAAGTACCATTTCAACACTCTCATATACAAAGAATCCGGCTCAATAATACTCTGGTAATCACTGCTGTCCGCCTTTACAAGCACAAATCCATACTCATCATAACCATAAAAGCAGCAGGGTTGTTTTACCGCATTCATCAGATTGGAGTCCCAGTCCTTAAAAAAGGAAAAGGCATAGGTTTTCTCTCCGTTCCCTGCAACCGGCTCCATTTCCTGCATCTGTTTCAGAATGGGAAGCAGATCCTCCAGGGTATTCAGTTCGGGATAACCCATTTTTTTATACAGATCCCAGCGGATATAGGGACCGTATATGGGGTCCGGGTTTTCCATAGATGTCCGGGGAGAATTCATGGACAGTTCGGAAGGAATAGCATAAATTCCCGGCTGTCCCACGTTATCATTGAGATCGTATATGGCATCTTCAAACCGCATGATCTGGCGATCCTTTAAATAAGGCTCCATATCAATAACCAGCCCCGCTGTTACCATGTCCTGCAAAACTCCGTTTTCTGCCGAGCATATCACAAGATCCCCCAGATTTCCTGCGGCGGAACGGATTTCAAACAGGGTATCCCCTCCCCCGGATACGTTGGGTGCAATGATATTCAGCTCCATATTGAATTTATCTTTCACAATTTTGGCAAACCAGCCTGATTGTATCCCCTGGAAATTGGCAAGGGAATCAAACACATCCACCACGATGAATTCCTCATAGGGACATGTGTCTTTTTTATTTGTACAGCTGGAAACCGCCAAAACCAGAATACATAAAGCCATTACAGGCAGGAGTTTTTTCCATTCTATTTTCATACCATTGTCTCCTTACATCCGGGAATCTTATGTAACACGCAGAGTCGTGCATACGTTGACATTCTTTCAATATGCTTTTATACTTAATTTGCAGGCTATTTTATATTTCCGGCATACAAGGCAACCAAATACTATAAAGCGGGGTAACAAAATGGAGACCGTATTGATTGCAGATGATGAAATGAATATCCGTGAAGGTCTGAAATATATTATAGACTGGAACGAACTTGGCTTTGAAATATGTGCAGAAGCCGCCAATGGGGAGGATGCCCTCTGCCTGATCCTGGAGAAAAAGCCCAGCCTTGTCCTTCTTGATATCCGAATGCCGAAAATGTATGGAACCGATTTGATCCGAATTGCGCGGGAAAAAGGCTTCCAGGGCAGATTTATTATTTTAAGCGGTTATTCCGATTTTACATATGCCCAGACAGCCATAAGGTACGGCGTGGAATACTATATTACAAAACCCATTGATGAAGATGAGCTTCAGCAGGCCATCTGTGAGATCAAGAAAAGTCTGGAGGAAGAGCATACCGTTTCCGAAAACATGGAATTGCTGAAAACAAAGGCCAAGGACGTCATTCTCCATGAAATAGTTACCGGGACCTATCAGACTGCAGAAAAAACGCTTTTGTCCTCCCGTGAAATAGAGGAAATGAATCTGTATGCGGACTGTTATCAGGTAGTAATCTATGAAAAGTTCAGTCCGAATCCGGATGATATCAGTTACAGCTTCGCGGATCTTCTTAAAATCACGAACAGAGGAAATCATACCTTCGAACACTTTAATGAGGAGAGCAATGAAGTCATTCTTCTGAAGGGCCGGTTTGCGCTGAATAAGTTCAGCGGTTTTCTGGAGCGGTATGAAAAAAATCCCCCTCAGAAGGGAAGTCCGCTGGATTCCCTGTTTCTCGCCTACGGCCGGCCGGTTTCCGATCTGGCTGCGATATATCTGTCCTACCGGGAAGCATCCGCTCTGCGGAAAAGAAGGTTTTTCTGTATGCAGGGACAGCATACCCTGGGCTATGGGGAACTTCCGAAATTCCATGAGATTTCCCTGGAAATCAATAATGCCACGCTTGAAGAATACAGCAACCTTCTGACCGATTATCTGCTTGCGTTCCAGCGGAATAAGGTGGCAGAAACCTTATTCAGCCTGGAAGAATTCCTGTATAATGTAAAAAATGATATTTCCTCGGTCAAGCTGTTTCTGAAGGATTTATTTCTACGTATCAAGGAAAAGGTAAACCATACGTTTTGTTCGGCGGAAATCCCTTTTCCCACAAATTCGGAAATCATCCGCCGTATTGATCAAAGCCGTTACCTGTATGAAATTATTCTTTTTATATCCGCGCAGACGGAAATGATAATGAATGCCACCGGAAGTCCGTCCAGGGATAACATACTGGATGATATTCTTTATTATATCGATCATAATTTCAGGAATAATATTAAGCTGGAGGGAATCGCCCCCCTGTTCGGATACAGCAGTACCTATCTGGGTAAGATCTTTAACAGAACCTTCGGAGAAAGCTTTAATTCCTATGTGGATCACAGGAAGATAGAATATTCCAAGGAACTCCTAAAAGAAAACCGGCTGAAGGTATATGAAATAGCCGAACAGGTAGGCTATAACAATGTCGATTATTTCCATAAAAAATTCAAGAAGTATACGGGGATGAGCCCTGCGGAATACCGTAAAAGCATGTTTACTCCCCTAAAAAACCGGTGATACGCTTTAACCGGCAGTTTTACCGGAAGAAAAACCGGCAGAGCCTGATCTTGCCTTCGGTTTCTATTTTCAGGGAACAGGGATCCCCGGGTACATGAAAACCGGCGGGAATGGAAATACGGTGATCCTCAAAGCCTTTACCTTTCCTGATTTGTATGGTCAGGCTGTCCGTTTCCTGTGATTCCCTGGAATATACGGTTATTTGTATCCGTCCCTCTTCCAGGGCGTGCATACACATTACCAATTCTTCGGGAACCCTTTCAAAAAGAAAGTCATGGTATATACAGATTCCTGCCTCTTTCTTACCCCCGGCAGTCTCCGCCGCATCGGGACTGTCACCTGCCTTTCCCGGAATGGTACAGGTAAATCCCTCTGTCCCCTTATGTATAAAACAGTTCTTATAATCATCGTATCTGTCCGCTGCAGTTACTTTCCAGGGGCTGCGCAGTCCCATCTTTTTTCCTTCCAGATAAATCGTGGCTCTCTGCCGTATATCCCGTGAGGACGCACCTGCCAGAAAAATATACTCTCCGCTTTCCAACAGCATATTTTCCGAAATTACATCATATATTTCCAGTTCCCCGCAATTGACAGCCAGTTCCACCTTCCTTGTTTCCCCCGGCGAGATGTTTTTAATCCTGGCAAAGGCTTTCAGCCTGCTGATTGGCTGGGTTACACGGGAAGTTTCCTTATGAACATAAAGCTGAACCACCTCATCCGAAACATATGCCCCGGTATTGGTTATGGTGAGACGGGCAATTATCTGCTTTTCCTTTTTTTCCAGGGATAACTTTCCGTAAGAAAATTCCCCATAGGATAACCCGTAACCAAACGGATACAATACCTCCCTGTCAAAATACTGGTAGGTTCGTTTCCCTTTTATAATATCATAATCATTTATATCCGGCAGATCTTTATCGGAAAGATACCAGGTCATATTGAGCCTGCCCGCAGGGGATATTTTCCCACACAACACGTTTGCAATCCCGGTGCCCAGCTCCTGGCTGCCCGAAGCGCTCCATAGGATCCCCGGCATCTCTTCCTGAAGGCGGGTTATGGCATACGGATAATTGGACAGCAGGACCACCACGGTATCCGGGTTGGCATGTTTTACCGCATCCGCCAACGCCTGCTGGTATGGGGGCAGGGCAAGTGTACTCCTGTCGATTTCTTCCTTGCTGTTTATGACCGGATTACATCCCAATACCAGCACGGCACGCTGTGCATTCCGGGCCGCATCCGCCGCCTCTTTTATGCCGTCGGTTTCCTCTTCCATGGTAAACACGGCAGGTTCCCCTTTTTCTCTGCCGCACGCAAGAAAACCGTTGTTATCTACCGTCACCGGTATTCCGTTCCAGCTGTCAAGATAATAGGTATCCGGCAGAATCCTGTTTTCTTCCCTAACAGGTCTGAAAGTCCAGGATTCCCGGATAAACCAGGAAAATGCTTCTTCCCTGTCGGCTTTTATCCGGACATTATCTTCCTTCAGCGTGACAAATTTCCCATTGCTGCATGCGGTCAGAGTAGTGCTTCCGCAGCCCCAGTCCGTAAACGTAAAGCATTCCGCCTCCTCCCTTCCGGTCAGAAACAGATTACAGGAAGCATCCATCCCCACATACCTTCCTCCGGTACACAGATAAACCCGGGACAAACCGCTGCTGCCGGTAATCCGGGTATCCGGATAGGCTTTTTTGATACCGTCCAGCACAGTTACCGTATAGGGAGGGATTCCGCAGTACCAGTCCTTGTACCATACATCCGCAAGAGGACCGATAACCGCCAGGGATTCTGTCTTTTCCGGCAGGATGGGGAGGGCATTGCTGTCATTTTTAAGAAGGACTACCGATTCCACGGCCATTTTTTCACATATTTCCCTGTGATCCTGGTTATTGATATACTCTTCCCCCATTCCTGTATAAGGACAGTCTCCGTCTCCGTCAAAAAAACCCAGACGGATACGTGTGCGGAAGGAATTCCGTACGGACCGGTCGATATCCGCTTCGGTTATAAGTCCTTTTTCCAAAGCCTTCCGCGCGGCCTCCATAACCACTTTCTTGTCATCCGTAAAACAGTCCACTCCTGCTTTCAGTCCGTATGCCACCGTCTCCTCATGGGTTTTAAAGTATTTATGGTCATAAACGGTCTGCTGCATATCGCCGCCGTCGCAGACCACATGCCCGGGCAGCCCCCAGGTATCCTTCAGAATGGTTTGGACCTCTTCATTCACAATGGCGGGAACCCCGTTAATTTCATTATAGGAGGTCATAACGGCTTCCGCCCCGCCCTCCACGATAGCTTTCCGAAAGGGTTCCAGATAGTACTCATATTTATTTCTCGGATCCAAAGAAGAGGATACCGCAATCCTGTTTTTTTCCACATTATTGGCATAAAAATGCTTCAGAGTCGCACCGCACCGGATATAAAACGGGTCGTTTCCTTTCATCCCCTGTATATACGCAGATGCCATTTCACCAGTCAGGTAGGGATCCTCCCCATAGGCTTCCTCCGTCCGCCCCCATCTGGGATCCCGTTCCATATCTATGGTAGGGGCCCATCTGCAAAGCCCTCCTGAACCGTTGCGGGTAAATAAAGCCCTCGCCTCTTCTCCCACGCAGCGTCCGCATTCCCGGATAAGCTCTCTGTCAAAGCTGGCGCTCATTCCAATAGGCTGTGTAAAAGAGGTGGTCGGTTCCGGCTCCCCTTTATTAAAGGCCTGATCGTGCCTGGCTTCTATTCCATGGGCGGCTTCACCTCCCATAAAGGAGGCCTTGATCCCCAGCCGCCCTATGTCGGGGCAGCCGGTGGTCAGGCAGGCAATTTTTTCTTCCAGCGTCAATTCCTCAAGTAAATAAGTAAGCCGCTCCTCTACAGGCAGCCGGTGGTCCCATAAAGGGGTATTCAAATAGTTATCCATGATTTCAGAAGTTTCTCCCTTCTCTGTCCTTTCCTGTCCGGTAACAGTTCAAACAGGTCTGCGCGGTAAATGCGCAGACCTGCCTGCATGGTTATTTTACGGCATCCTCTGCCGCGGCCCGCAGTTTAACTTCATTCTCCTGGAATGCGATGCATTCGTCATAGCCATATTCATTTGCCTTGGAAATCATCTCATCCACAATTTTATCAAATTCTTCATCCGTGGAAGCATAGATCGCCTTCCAGGAATTCGTTTTGATACAGTCTGCAACCTGATTCCAAAGTACAAGCAGCTCGTCCGATTTGGTTCCTGCGGAATAGGTCGTCCCGGGAGCAAGCTTGTAGGGTCTTTGTCCCATGTATTCATCGGGTGTTCTGGCTTTCGTATAGTCCCTCCAGTCGGCCTCAATCTCCGAATTCGGTTCGGTTATAAAGCTGTCCCACTTTTTATAGTTATAAGTATCACCGTTGGAATCCAGGTTTTCCGTATCAAGAGCCCAGGTCTGGTTGTTCATCTTAAAGTTTCCGTCCTCAAAGGTTCCTGAATAACCATCGGACATTTCCGTCTTAATGTCAAGCTTTGCGGCTCTTCCCAAATCCGTAAAGCAGGTCTTGCCGTTTTCATCATAATACCAGCAGACATCCTTGGGGCCGTATTCAGCCGTCATACGTCCTTCCGGTGTGGAAAGCCAGTTCAGAATAGCCATACACAGCTCGGGATATTCGGTTTTCGCACCGATGGACCAGATCCGGTTCCCGCCGTATACATTCAGCCCGTAAGCGATAGGCGTTGCTTCTTCCGGAGGACAGGGATACATGGCCTTTCCGTCCGCCGCATGGCTGTCGGAATTATACATGGCGGAACCGAGGAAATTAAATACATTCAGGAAGGCGCTGCCGTTCTGGTAATCTTCCACCATACCGTCATATTTCTGGGTCTGGGAGTCCGGATCCAGGAGTCCTCTCTGGTAGAGGTCATTATAGAATTTCAGACAGGTAAGGTAAGGGCCGTCCTTTTCCAGACAGGGATAATACTTCTGTTCTTCGGAATCATAAAGGCCGAAACCAAACTCATCATAACCATAATACGCGGTAGCCGTGGATTTTACAAACATAACCATATCGCCGTCCCAGTCGTTAAACAGGGATACCCCGTAGGTGGTTTTGCCGTTGTCATCTTTGGGGCAGATTTCTTTCATCTGTGCCAGCACTTCCACCATATCGTCCAGATTTTTGATTGCTGGATAACCCAGTTCCTTATACAGATCCCACCGCAAATCCCAGGTATACATGATATCCCCTCTGGCACTGGGATCCACTGCCACATCAAAGCCGTATCCATAGGTAGTTCCGCCGGACAGGTTTGTATTTTTCTCCAAAGCATAAGGCATATGTTCTTCTATGTACGGGCCGTAATCGGAAAGGATTTCATCTTCATTCCAGTCAAAAAGCATACCCTTTTGAACAGCCTGCATATATTCATCGGAATCATTTCCCCAGATTACGATATCCCCAAGGTTTCCAGACTCCATACGTGTTTCGTATACCCCGTCCGGATCAGGAATGATGTTCAACTTTACATTAGGTTTCTTTACAAAGGCATAATCATAAATCAGAACAAAAAACTGAGCCAACCTACACTAAAACGTCGCTTTTTTCAAGGAAAAGGCGGCGTTTTTTTCATGGCCCGGTTTTGGAAAGGAGTGGTGCTGACTTTATACTAAAACGAAAGGGGGAATTTTTTAGCTGGCCGGGCCGGGAGGTCTGGTCTTTTTTCATCTCACGAAGAAGGAGGTTAGCCAATGGCAGATGAAAAAGTAAACGTGAGCCCGGAGGAAAGCAAAACCCCGGAAGCTCCGGCCCCGTCCGGGCCGGGCGATCCGCCTGCGCCGGAGCACACCGATGGGCCCGCTGTCCCTGGTGGGGATCAGGCGGCCCCCTCTCATGCGGAGCCCGCCGCTGGGGAACATACCCAGCAGACTGTTCTCCCCGGTATGGGTGAGGACACTCCCGCGCCGTCCGGCAAGGTGATCAACCTCTCGGACATCCAGGCCGCTGATAAGGGCGGCAAGGAGGCTTCTGCTCCCGCCCCGGACAAGAAAATGCCGGAGGCGGATAAGCCGCCGAAGCGCCGGGGCCGTCCGCCAAAAGAGCAGGCCGGGCCGACTGTGGAGAAAAAGTCGAAAGCGGCGGAGCCCCGCACAGGCCGCCCGTCTAAGGTTGACAAGGCGGCCCGTGAGGAGGCTCCGCCCTCTGTTCGGGACAAAGTGTCCAGAGGTAAGAAAGCCGACAAGGGCAAGGAAACGGGTTCCGGCGGTGCGCCAGCGTCTAAATCCGCTCAGACGGTAAAGCCGGGCAAGGCCGCTCCTGTCAAGGAGGCGGCAGTCCCGCCGCCGGAAATCAAGCTGCCGCCCACGCCGGAGGTGCCGCCCCGCCCGGTGGAAGAGGGAAAAATCGTCTATCTGAAAATGTCGGAGCTCCACCCGTTCCACACGTTCCGTGAACACCCCTACAAGGTGCAGGACGATAAGGCGATGGACGATCTGGTGGGGACGATCAAGGAACACGGCATTATGACACCCGCCACTGTCCGCCCAGAAAAGGACGGCAAGGGCTATGAGATTATCGCGGGCCACCGCCGCCATCATGGTGGTGCGCGGGCCGGACTGGAGGAAATGCCCTGTATCGTCCGGGAAATGACCGATCTTGAAGCTGTCCGGGAAATGCGGAACAGCAACAAACAGCGCGGCGATCCGCTCCCGAGCGAGCTGGCAAAGCTCCTGGATTTGGAGGTGGAGGCCATCAAGCGCCAGGGGGCCCGCCCGAAAACGGAGAAAGAGGCCGAGGCCCTGGGGAAGCTCTCGGTGGAGATCGTGGGTAAGGAACACGACATGAACTATAAAAAGGTCATGCGGTATATCCGTCTTAATTCCCTGGTGCCGGAACTTCTGGACAAGGTGGACGCAAAGCAGATGGGCTTTATGCCTGCGGTGGAGATCTCGTATATCAGGCCGGAAAACCAGCGGCTGATTGCCGTTTCCATTGACGGGGAGCAGTCCTCCCCCTCGGTGGCCCAGGCGAAGCGGCTCCACGAGCTGGACAAGGAGGGCAAGCTCAACGGCGATGTGATTGACGGTATTTTGAGTGAAGAAAAAAAGGAGGATCGCGGTGTGATTATTTCGACTGCTGAACTATCTAAGTATTTCGGCAAGGAGGTCACTCCTGCCAAAATGAAGGAGCAGATCATGGCTCTGCTGGACGAGTGGAAAGAGAAACAGCCGCCCGAACTGGCGAAGCCGGACAAGAAAAAGGACTTGGAGAAGTAACCTGGCCCCGCTTCTGGACACTTTGTCCAGAGGTAAGCGCCCCGCGCTTGGGATGGGCTCTGTGGTGATATATCCCCCGTCGCCGCCTCTATTCCTGCACAGCCGGGAGTGGGCCGTCAAGGGTGCAACGCACCGCCGCTCGCGGCGACTTGCCCTTGACGGTCTGCCCCGGCTGTGCTACTTCCAGCGGCGCGGCGGGGGTATATATCCTCCAGAGCCGCCCCCTTTCCCTGGATAGGGAAAGGGCGGGGGGATAGGGTCGAACTACCTATTATAAATATCGGAGGTGTTGAAGATGAAACGATCCCTTGCTTATATTACTGCCGCATGGCGCGGCGATCCTGCGGTGGATATGGAGCAGGCGGCGCATTACTGCCGCGTGGTCTATGATGCGGGCTATTCCCCCATCTGCCCCATGCTCTATCTGCCGCTGTTCCTCAATGACGCGGTGCCGGAGGAGCACAAGAACGGCATCGACATGGGCCGCGATCTGCTCCGGCGCTCCCGTGTGCTGGTGGTGTGCGGCCATTCCGTGACCGAGGCCATGAAAAATGATATTGCCGTGGCCCAGCGCCTGGGGATTACCGCGACTACCCTTGAGGGCATCCTGACCGTCAAGGGCCAGGGCCGCCGCTGATGGCGTCCCTGTTTGAAGCCTACATCACCAACCTGGGAAAATACAACGAGGGCGAGCTGGTTGGCGAAACCTTGAAATTTCCTACTACCACCGAGGAGGTGCAGGGGCTTCTGAAACGCATTGGCGTGGATGGGGTACGTTATGAGGAATTTTTCATTACCAGCTTTGACGGTGATGTGCTGGGGCTCTACGACTATCTCACGGAATATGAAAACCTGGACGAGCTCAATCATCTGGCCTGCCTGCTCTCCGAGCTGGATCAGGGCGAATTGGAGAAATTTGAGGCCGTGATTGATAGCGGTGAACATACGTCCAGCGTGGCCGATCTCATCAATCTGGCGCAAAACCTGGATTGCTACGAGTTTTATCCTGGTGTCGAGGACGATGAAACCCTGGGCCGCATCTATGTGGAGGACATGGAGGCCATTGACGTGCCGGAGCACCTGCTGAATTATTTTGACTATGAGGCATACGGGCGGGATATTCGGCTTGAAGAGGACGGCCACTTTGCCCCTGGCGGCTATGTGCTGAACAACGGCGGTCAATTCATCGAGCACTATCACGGGATCGAGGACATTCCCGCCGAGCACAAAGTCTTTGCCTTTCCGCAGCTCACGGTGCGGGAGCAGATGGCGGCCTACAAAGAAATTATTGACGGTTCCTCCCTGGAGGGCTATCGGAAGATTGCCGCAAAGGAACACGAGGAACGATAACGGCACTTCTGGACACTTTGTCCAGAGGTGCTTTTTTCATGGAAAGGAGGGATACGGCTGATTGATGAGGACGTTTCCAGACGTACCATAGCAGTTTCGATCAAGGCGACAAAGCTCACGGGCCGGGTACTGGCCCAGGCGTGTCTGGCGGTGGGCCGGAAGATCAAGAAAACGTACCGGGCCCGCCAGACACCCCACGGAAAACAGACGGTGCGCCAGCTTATGGGCCACGGGGCCGCCACGAACAGCATCGAGGTGGAGTCCCCAAAGGACTTTGACCGGGTGGCCCGGCGCTGGAATGTGGACTATGCCTTTTATAAGACCGGGCCGGACAAATACCTGCTGTTTTTCAAAAGCGGGCAGGCCGATGCCATCACCGCTTGTTTTTCGGAATACTCCCGGCGCGTGATGAAGCGTTCCAAGTCCCGGCGCGTCCCGATCCGGGAACAGCTCAAACGGGCCGCCGCTGAACTGGCCCGCCAGCCGTCCCACAAGAAAGAACGTGCAAGGGAGGCGGTGCATGAGGACAGATAGCGTTAAGAAATATGTGATACCCAACATCCCGTACCTGTTTATCCTGTGGGCCTGCTTAAAGCTGGGGACGGCCTACCGCCTGGCTCCCGGAGCGGACTTTGCTCACAAGCTGATGGGCCTGGGCCAGAGCATCGGCCCGGCCTTTGCCGACTTTGCGCCGGGGCTCCATCCCCTTGACTGGCTCATCGGCATCGTGGGCGCGGTGGGCTTTCGCCTGCTGATCTATATGAAAAGCAAGAACGCAAAGAAATTCAGACGGGATGAAGAATACGGATCGGCCCGCTGGGGCACCGAAAAAGACATCAAGCCCTTTATCGATCCGAAATTTGAGAACAACGTCATTTTGACAAAGACGGAGTTTCTCACTATGAACACCCGGCCTAAAAACCCGGCCAACGCCCGCAACCTCAACGCCTGCATCATCGGCTCGTCCGGTTCGGGCAAAACCCGCTTCTGGCTCACGCCCCAGCTACTCCAGGCGCACAGCTCCTATGTGTGCGTCGATCCAAAAGGCGGGGTGCTCTCCCAGGTGGGTACTTTCCTGCAACGCCGGGGATATAAGGTCAAAGTGTTCAACAGCATAGATTTTTCAAAATCTATGCACTACAACCCGCTGTCCTACATCCACAATGAGGCGGACATCCTCAAATTCGTGGACACCCTCATAGCAAATACAAAGGGCGAGGGCAAAGAGGGCGATCCGTTCTGGACAAAGGCAGAAACGCTATTGTACTGCGCGTTGATTGCCTATATCATCTTTGAAGCCCCTGCCGAGGATCGGAATATCAATACCCTGGTGGACATGATTTCCGGCATGGACGTGAAAGAGGATGACGAGTCCTATATGAACGCGGTGGACTATATGTTCAAGGGCTTGGAAAAGCGCAAGCCGGATTGCTTTGCCGTGAAGCAGTACAAAAAATATAAGCTGGCCAGCGGCAAGACCGCAAAAAGCATTTTGATTTCCTGCGGTTCCCGGCTGGCCCCCTTTGACATCCCCCAGCTCCGGGAGATCATGAGCTATGACGAGCTGGAGCTTGACCGCATCGGGGATCGGAAAACGGCGGTTTTCTTCACCATTTCCGATACTACTCCGACTTATAACTTCATTGTGGCCCTGGCCTTTTCGCAGATGTTCAATCTTCTGTGTGAACGGGCGGACAATGTTCACGGGGGCCGCCTGCCCCATCATGTGCGGGTGCTGTGGGACGAGGCGGCCAACACGGGGCAGGTGCCCTCCCTGGAGAAGCTGGTGGCCGTGATCCGCTCCCGCGAGGTGAGTCTGTGCCTGTTCTATCAGCAGTACGCGCAGTGCAAGGCCATTTACAAAGACAACGCGGAAACGATCTTAGGCAACATGGACAGCGTGATCTTCCTGGGCGGGCGGGAAAGCTCCACCATCAAGGAAATATCCGAGAACTGGCTGGGAAAGGCCACGATCTCCATGCAGACCGAGGGCCGTTCCCGTGGGCAGTCGGAAAGCTACAACCAGAACACCCAGCGGCTGGGCCGGGAGCTGATGACCCCCAGCGAGCTGGCTACCATGCCGGGCGACAAGTGCATTTTGCAGTTACGGGGCCTGCCCCCGTTCTTTTCGTCCAAATACGATTTGAAACAGCACCCGAACTACAAGTACACGGCTGAGGCCGATAAAAAGAAAAACGCCTTTGACCTGGATAGGCTCATTAACCGCCACAGGCGGCCTGGGCTTTCCGAGGCTTGTGAGGTGTACGAGGTAGACGCATCCGAAGCGGGGCCCGTAAACGAGGACGAGGACATCCTCAATTACGACGACGTGGACGATCCGGATGCCTATGTATAAATCACTTCTGGACAAAGTGTCCAGAGGTCGTAACCTGCCGCCCAAACGGGCGGTTTTTTTCATGGCCGGGACAATCCCGGAGAAATGGAGGATATATGGAATTTTTCGCTTCTGCTATCACAACTTTGCAGACCCTTGTTGTTGCGCTGGGCGCTGGCCTGGGCGTGTGGGGTGTTGTCAATCTGCTGGAGGGCTACGGCTCGGACAACCCTGGCTCCAAAAGCCAGGGCATGAAGCAGTTCATGGCTAATTAAAGGGAACAAAAAGAAAGGAAAAGCACAATCCAGACGGTATCAGCGGCAGTCCACAAGAATAAATTGTGATTTCACAAGATTGGTGCTATAATAAGAGAAAAGTTCCTGCCGGGGCAGCCGCCCCGGTGGTATGGATAGGAAGGCGGGAAAGCAATATGCACATCAGCTATAAACCACTCTGGCATACACTGTTAGAGCGTGATATGAGAAAAGAAGATTTAAGGCTTGCTGCTGGTATGACAACGAATATGATTGCCAACATGAGCAAAGAGGGAAAGCACATCAGCATGGATACATTAGCCCGTATCTGCGAAACGCTGAATTGTGAGATTACCGATGTGATTGAGTTAGTATCAGACGAGCCTGCTTCCACAGGAGGTAAGGAGCATGAGCGAATTGAAACCAAGAATAACGGAAAACGGAATTGATTATATCCTTGTCGGAGATTACTATATCCCAGATTTGAAGCTGCCGGAGGAACACCGCCCTATCGGAAAGTACGGACGGATGCACCGGGAGTATTTAAGAGAAGTCCACCCAGCCAAATTGAACACCTTGACCTTGACAGGGGAGTTATGGACATACCTTGCAGACCTGAACGAACAGGCACAGGAACGGTTAGACACCATCATGGAGCAGATGAAAGATGCCGAGGGCGTGACCGAGGAATTGAAACGAACCCAACAAATGGAATGGGTGCGGCGTTGCAATAACATTCACAACCGGGCAGAAGAAATTATTTTGCAAGAGATGATTTATTCATAACGGTATGGTAGAATGATTATGACAAATAAGAATTTTTTGCTCCATACGCCCTTGACAATAGTCTTTGCAATATACTATAATAGTATTTGTAAATACTATTTGTAAGAGGAGGACTTATGGAAAACAATCATTTTAACGTTGCGTGGGCGAAAAGCACTGCGCTATATACAAAAGCAGCTTCAGTACTTGGCGTCGGATACCCGGAAATGATGGTGCTGTATGCGCTGGAATCCATGGGAGAACTGACGCAAAAGCAGATCGCAGAGAATTTCGGTATGCAAAAACAGACGGTTCATACGGTCGTGAGCGCACTTCAAAAGAAGGGCTATTTACTGTTGGAGGCCAGCGAGGGCGATAAACGTGAGAAGCGGATCGTCTTGACTGAAAGCGGACAGGTATACGCCCACAGAATGATTGCGCCTTTACGAAAAGCCAAGGAGAAGGTTTATAGAACAATCGGGAACGAACGGCTCCAAGCCATGTGTGAAATTCTTGACCTTTTCAATCTTCTCTTTGAAAGAGAGCTGAGAGGAGGTCTGGGCAGTGAATAACAAGCGGACTTTCTTTCAGTATGTGATTCCGTCCGTGTTATCCTTTGCGCTTTCCGGGGTGTATGCCATCGTTGACGGTTTCTTTGTAGGCAACTCAATCGGGGATGCCGGACTTTCCGCAATCAACATTGCATATCCCATCACGGCGGTCCTGCAATCCGTAGGGACAGGAATCGGAATGGGTGGTTCAGTCAAATACTCCATTCTGAAAGCAGCAGGAAATGAGAAAAAAGCACGGGAGTTCGTTGCCGGTGCAACATGGCTGATGCTTCTTTTCAGCGCTGTCCTGACTGTCACCGTTTTCTTCACTTCAGAGAAAATCCTTTCTGCCCTTGGTGCATCGGGCGAGTTGCTTACTCTGGGAAATGAGTATATCAAGGTAATTGCCCTTGGAGCGATTTTACAGGTGTTCGGCACCGGACTGGTTCCGTTTATGCGTAATTACGGCGGTTCTTTGTGGGCAATGATCGCTATGATCTGCGGCTTTGCTACCAATGTTGCTCTTGACTATACTTTTGTGTGGGTTCTTGGACGGGGCATGTACGGTGCGGCATTGGCGACCATTATTGGGCAGGGAGTTACCATGGCGGTTGCACTCGTGTATTGCGCCATCAAAAAGAACCTCACTCTGAAAATCGCACCTGTTGATACCCCGAAAACGGCATTTCAGATATTAAAAATCGGACTTGCTCCATTTGGCTTGACCCTTGCCCCAAATATCTCTCTTGTGATCATCAACCGATTTTCGGTTTATTATGGCGGACAGGAGGCTATCGCCACCTATGCCTGTATCTCCTATATCATCTGCATTGTTTATCTTCTTTTGCAGGGTGTCGGTGATGGTAGCCAGCCGCTCATGAGTCAGTTCTACGGAGCAGGCGAAGAAAAATCGCTCAAACAAACCAAAACGCTGGCGTATGAATTTTCCATGGTTTTGGCGGTAATCAGTGCGATTCTGATTTACCTGCTCCGTGGAAAGATTGGACTACTGTTCGGTTCATCTGCCGAGGTAAACGCAGGGGTCATAAAGGTCATGCCGATCTTCCTTGTGTCGGTTCCGTTTGACGCCATCACACGAGTTTCCGCGGCGGCTTTCTACGCAACCGAAAAAAGTGTGCTGTCCTATGTTCTGACCTTTATCGAACCCATCATCATGCTGGTGTTGATGCTGATGCTGCCGCCGGTGTTTGGCGGTCAAATCACGATTTGGTGGAGCGCCGTATTTGCAAAGGTCATTACCGCATCAGTAAGCATTGTGCTGTCCGTTAGATACAGCGCACAAAGAAATCGATAACTTCCAGTTTATCGTTCTGATTTTCAACTGAATAACCACAGTAAAAACCGCTGCTACATGGAAGCTAACAAACCATGCAACAGCGGTTTTTCTTTACCGTTTTTTCCTCTGACTGATTGGCGTTCCCATTTTCTTTGATTTTTTGAGAATCCGAATCAGCCAGCGAAATTCTTCGTCTGACAGATTTTTATAGTTGATACCGAGCTGTTTACAGTAAAGGACAACCAGCTTTTCATCCCGACTGCCCTTGAAATTTTTGACTGCTTCCAGATTTTCTTTCAGTTCATCGGCAACGGTGGTCTGGGGTGCACTCTCACTGTCCTTTTTGTGGGCTTCCCGAATATCTCGGATAATGAGGTTGAGGTCATCCAGAACCATGTGACTAAAATACTCATCATCGCTGATATGGGCGGCTTGCAGCACTTTCAAATGCGGGTCATCTTCGCCGGGGCGATACCGTTCAATGATTTCATGCCGGACGGTATCGACAAGTGCATTGAGATTTTGAATCTGCATGGTGGCAATCCCGTCCACATAAATCTCAATGTCTGCAAGAAACTTGATAAAATCTTTATGTGTGGCAAGCTCACAGAGCAGGCGGTTGTTAATCCGACCGCTTTTCAAAAGTGCCACCATCTCATCATTCAAATGCAGCTCTGTTAGTGGCGTGTTGATCTGCTCTCGGTTCTCTGTCCGGCACAGCAGATAATCAACGGAAACCCCATAGAAGTCTGCCAGCGTGATAAGGTTGCCATGATTGATTTCCTTAAAATCCTCTTTTTCATAACTTCCGAGAGCAGATTTGGAAATACCCGTCAGCTTTGATAGTTCTTCCAGATTTAAGCCTTTGTCCTTGCGGAGTTCCCAAAGGCGTTCCTGTATGCTTGTTGCTCCTTTCATGGGCGCACACTCCTTTCCGGCGGTTTCATTGCTGTCGCTTAACTGGATTATATCACACTTTCCGCAATCGTGGAAATTTCCGCTTTTTATCCTTAATTCCTACTTTGTGGACATACGGCACAGGGCACAAAAATGTTCTATGATACAGGTAGTTCATCGATGGATTATTCCAATCGAATGACCAGCCTGTGTGGGATATGCTTCCCCGGCGATGTAGCGCCATGACTTTTGGCAGGGATGTGGAGGAACCCTGACCGAAACGAGCGTACCAACGGGAGCGATACGCCGCTGTGAGATTCAGGGGAGGAACGACACCGGGGATAACTGGCGAACTGACCCCGAAATGATACCGAACCACGACAATTTAATAGGGGGATAGTCTACCCTATCGCTGATACTTCGGGAGATTTTAAGCGGCTCTATGGCTGTAATTTTGCCGAAAATCGCCCCGAAACCATACACTAAAACGGGAGGAAACGCAATATGCCGAGAATGAGCAAAAAGAGGAAGCAGGAGCTTTCTTTTTACCTCAATGACCGGGGGCGTGTCACTTACAACGAATTATGCAGGAAATGCCAGCATGGGTGCAGGCAGAGCTTCCGGGCGGTTGTGATTGACTGCCCCCGTTATTTATCCAAACGAGCAAAGAAAAAGGAGGAACACACCGAATGAATTTTGAATTTATGACGATAGACACACCACTGCCGCCCTGTATGCCATTTCCCAGAGCATTGACAGGATTTCCAGTCAGCAGCACCGCAAAGGTCATGTACTGCCGGATGTTGGACGCTATGCTCTCCAAAGGGCAGGAGGACGAGAACGGAATCCTGTTTGTCTGCTTCCCTGTCACAGACATTGCCGCAGTCCTGTCCCGCAGCTCTATGACGGTCAAGCGTTCTTTGAATGAACTGGAAACAGCCGGACTTATCATGCGGGTGCGTCAGGGCGTTGGAGAACCAAACAGGATTTATGTGCTGATACCGAGAAAGGAGGACGCTGCCCTTGCCTGATACCTCAAAGCTGGAAAAGCTCAACCGGGAGTTGGAAAAGAGTGAAAAGAAACTGCGGAAAGCCCTCAATGATGAAAAGGCATTGCAGCACCAGTTGAAACAGCTTACCCGAAAGGAACGGACGCACCGGCTCTGTACCCGTGGCGGTATGCTGGAAAGTTTTCTGCAAGAGCCGGAACGCCTGACAGATGATGATGTCATGGTGTTGTTGAAACTCATTTTTCACAGACAGGACACGCAGGAACTATTGAAAAAACTGCTGGAACGGAAGAAGCCAGAAACCCCTTAGTTTACTAAGGGCGCAATTATACACCACCCAGAGGTTGGTGCATTGCGTTCTCCGAAGGCTCCTCGCCGGAGGGCTGTGATTTTCCGCAGTCATGGTCTGCTTCAAATCAAACAGGGGACGCTACGCTTCCCCTGCGCTGGCTGCCGCCAGCTACCCTTTTGTGTACTTGCCATCTGGGGACACCTTGCGTTGCAAGCTGTTCCCAGCCGACAAGTTTCATAAAATATGCTATCTTTTCGATAGCCAATGAAGTATAATGAAGATGACAACAAATCGGCATTTGTAAAGGAGGATTTACAATGAAGAAAATTGGATTAGGTATTGCAATACTACTCTTTGCCATTATAATTTCTCTTTGCTCATCAGGAATGGGGCTGCTCGTTATCGGAATTGGGATTGTAGGATTGATTTTTTCAATCATAGGATTTATAGAACGCAAGTAAAATAACTTCCAGTTTGTCAGCTTCACATCGGGTCAACTTGCCCCGAACTTTTACAATTAAATACCCGCCGCCCACATAGCGGCACACCGAGCAGGAAATCTGAAAAAGGTCTCCTGCTTTTTTTCTGCCCAAAATGAGGTGGTAAAACGCCACCCCGTCCACCAATTAGCGAAAGGAGGGACACGAAATGCCCTGTCCACACAACGAAATCACGATTGTTCAGCGCAGCCAGCGGCAGTCTGCGGTTGCCGCCGCTGCTTACCAGAGTGGCGAAAAGCTGTTCTGTGAATACGACCAGCAAGTGAAGCACTACCCGGAAAAGCGTGGTATCGTCCACAATGAAATCCTGCTCCCGGCAAATGCTCCGCCGGAGTATGCAGACCGCAATACCCTATGGAACGCCGCCGAAGCTGTGGAAAAACAATGGAACTCCCAGCTTGCAAGGAGGTGGGTGCTTACCATTCCCAGAGAGATACCGCCTGACCAGTACGCTGTCCTTGTCCGGGAGTTTTGTGAGCAGCAGTTTGTTTCCAAAGGAATGATTGTTGACTTTGCCATCCATGACACTTATCCGCCGGGACACAATCCCCACGCCCATGTCATGCTCACTATGAGGGCAATGGACGAACATGGAAAATGGCTTCCCAAGAGCCGCAAGGTTTATGACCTTGACGAAAACGGGGAACGGATAAAACTTCCGTCCGGCAGATGGAAAAGCCACAAGGAGGATACGGTGGATTGGAACGACCAGAAGTATTGCGAAATCTGGCGGCATGAATGGGAGGTCATCCAGAACCGCTATCTGGAAGCCAATGACCGCCCAGAGCGTGTGGACTTGCGTTCTTATGCCAGACAGGGGCTTGATATTATCCCTACTGTCCATGAGGGAGCTGCTGTCCGGCAGATGGAAAAGCGGGGTATCCAGACGAACATCGGCAACCTGAACCGGGAAATCAGAGCCGCCAACCGCCTGATGAAGTCCATCCGGCAGCTTATCCAAAACCTCAAAGGCTGGATTACCGAGCTGGGAGAAAAACGGAAAGAACTGCTTGCACAAAAGGCGGCGGAGGAAGCGACACTTCTTCCCAATCTACTGATGAAATATATGGAGATACGAAAGGAAGAACGGAAGGACTGGACGAGGTCTGGACAAAATCGGGGGACTTCACAGGACTTAAAGGCAGTCAGCGAAGCCCTGTCCTATCTCCAGCAAAAGGGGCTTTCCACTGTGGAGGACTTAGAAGCATTTCTGGAATCTTCCGGGAAATCAGCCGCAGATTACCGCAATCAGATGAAGCCAAAGGAAGCCCGCAGCAAAGTGATTGACGGGATTCTTGCCAGCCGGACAGACTGCAAGGAATGTAAGCCTGTCTATGAGAAGTACCAGAAGATATTTTTTAAGAAAACAAAGGAGAAATTCAAACAGGAACACTCGGAGGTTGCCCGGTATGAAAAAGCCGCCGCCCACCTTGCCAAGCACCCAGATGATAAGGACAGTACCCAAAAGGAGCTGCAAGAGGAGCAGGAAACGCTTCTGGAAGAAATCGCAGAGTTGAAAGTACCACTGACCGAGGTACAGGAGGATTTGAAGAAGCTGCGGGACATCCGCTACTGGGTACGGAAAGCCACACCCGGCACAGAGGAAAGTAAAGAGTCGCCTAAGAAGCAGCCCATCAAGGAAGTCTTGCAGGATAAGGCAGACGAGAAAAAGGCTCAAAGAACCGCCCCGGCACAGGCGAAACACAGACAACAGGATATGGAACTTTAACAGGCACTTGCCATTTTCAGATTGAGAATGTCAGGTGCTTTTCTTATTTTCAAGGAGGGATAGATTTGAATGTATTTGAAGCTGTGAAGCAGTCCGTCACAACAAGACAGGCTGCGGAGCATTATGGAATCCATGTAGGTCGGAACGGGATGGCTTGCTGCCCGTTCCATAATGATAAAACCCCAAGCATGAAGCTGGATCGGCGTTACCACTGCTTCGGCTGCGGTGCGGATGGGGATGTGATTGATTTTGCCGCCGCCCTGTATGGGCTGGCAAAGAAAGAAGCCGCCGTACAACTGGCAAATGACTTTGGGCTTTCCTATGAGGACTGGAAACCGCCGGGAAAGGCAAAAAAGCCCAAGCCCCAGCAGAAATCCCCGGAGGAACAGTTTCAGGAAGCAAAGAACCGCTGCTTCCGTATCCTTGCCGATTATCTCCACCTGCTTCGGGCATGGAGAACGGAATATGCCCCGCACTCCCCAGAGGAAGCCTTTCATCCCCGGTTTGTGGAAGCCTTACAAAAGCAAGCCCATGTGGAATATCTGCTGGATGTGCTGCTGTTCGGGGAGACAGAGGAAAAAGCGGCTTTGATTGCGGACTACGGAAAGGATGTGATACAGCTTGAACAGCGAATGGCAGAGCTTGCA